>JAUNDJ010000166.1 GCA_030526175.1 Bacillota bacterium | reverse complement strand
CTAAGAAATTAGGAGGAAACTTAAATATCAAACTTCGCAAACGAAGACAGAAATGCCTTCTAGAAGCACCCTGTTTTTAACGAAGTGTAAGAGGGAGTAGTTCACATGAAAATAATTACACTTTAGATGAATACTATGGTTTAGTGCATGCAGGACTTATTGCACCAATTTATTAATGACAATAAAAAAAACAGGAAACTATAATATTTAGATTCCTGTTTTTTAGATTTATATGATTGTTAAGATACCAATTGATTTTAAGAATAAAATAATTAGTAGTATTGGTGCGATAAATCGAATCATCACAATATATAATTGTTTTCTTCCCATAACACAACCACTTTTTTCAACTTCATCGATGATTACTTTTGGTTTTAATACCCATCCAATTAGGAAACATGTTCCTATGGCTACAATTGGCATGAATATGTTGTTGCTGATATAGTCCATAATGTCTAGAATTTGTCCAACACTTCCATTTGGGAGTGGAATTTCAACATATAGTTTATTGTATCCTAAACAAACAAGTATCCCTGCTAGAATACCAATAATTGTTTCGATGATGGATGCTTTTTTTCTTTCTAAATGAAAAGCATCGATAAAGCTTGAAACAATGGCTTCCATTACGGAAACGGCGCTTGTTAAGGCTGCAAATAATACCATCGCAAAGAATAGGGTTCCAATGACTTGACCGGTTGATCCCATCGAAGCAAATACTTTTGGAAGAATCACAAACATTAAGCCCGGACCAGAAGAGGACATCCCTTCAGCTCCCATGAAAGTATAAACAGCAGGGATGATCATAACACCAGCTAAGAAAGCAACACCAGTATCGAATAATTCAATTTGGTTAATACTCTTTGGTAAGTTAGCATCATCGGACACATAAGAACCATAAGCGATTAGAATACCCATGGCAACACTTAGACTATAGAATAATTGTCCCATTGCATCCATTAAAACGGAAAAGAATTGCTTGATTGTTAATCCTTCAAAACTAGGAATACAAAGAATTTTTAGACCATCTAATCCTGTTCTGGTGATGGAACCATCGGTGTAACTTAATGTTAATGAATATCCTGCAATAAAAATAACTAAAATTAATAATAATGGCATTACTAATTTAGAAAAGGATTCAATACCTTTGTTAACACCTTTTATGACAACAAATGCCACCATAGCTAGGAATAGTACCATGAAGATAATTGGTTCAAGTTCTAAAGAAATGAATCCAGTAAAATAATTATCTGAAGCAGCTAATAGACCGTTTCCAGTTATAAAAGTAACTAAGTATTTCAATACCCATCCACCGATTGCACAATAGTAAGGCATAATTATTATTGGCACCAAACAAGCGATAATTCCTAAAAATTTCCATTTCTTACATAATTCTTTATATGCAGTTAATGGACTTTGTTTGGTTTTACGACCAATCGCAATTTCAGTTGTAAGTAGCGTAAAACCAAAAGTAAGTGCTAAGACAATGTAGATGACAATAAACAAACCACCACCGTCTTTAGCGGCTAAATAAGGAAATCGCCAGATATTTCCTAAACCAACAGCACTTCCTGCGGCTGCTAGGACAAATCCGATATTCCCCGTAAACGAATTTCTCTCTTTCATTTTCTTTTCTCCCTTTATTTATTATTTAATTCTATCATATATCATTAAGGGGCTGTCAGAAAGAAAACGAATATAAATATAAGGGGTTCTTATAGTAATTGTGTAAATAAATTAATATATAAGAAAATTATATAGAGGTAATGGTCTTTTGAATTGAAAGTTTGAAGAAAATATGTAAAATAAAGTTCATGTGAGGTATAAAATTATGCAAATTACAGATAGTGCAAAAAGTGTTATTGAAGAATTATTAGCGGAAGAAAATAAAAATGGTGTAACTTTCTTCACAGAAGGACAAGGTTGCCAAACTAGATTAGTTATGGATTATATTATTGTTAGTGATGGTCCTATGATCAACGGTATTTATGTTGATATGAGTGAAGAAACAGCAAGAATGTTAGAAAATATTATTTTAGATGCAAGAGATGGAAAACTAGTTATCCGTTCAACTGTGCAATCTTCTGGATGTGGAGGATGTTCAGGTTGCGGAAGCGGTTCAGATTGCGGATGTGAAGGTGGATGTAATTAAGAAATGAGAAAACTCATTTCTTTTTTTTAGTCAAAAAGCCTATAAATAAAGGGCATTTGTGAAAGAAGGAAAAAAAGTGTAAAAAAAA
>JAUNDJ010000165.1 GCA_030526175.1 Bacillota bacterium | reverse complement strand
CTCAAAGGTTATAGAATGTAAGCAGAAAACAGATGTAGATGAGATTTCAGAATTTCTGATAGAGGCGGGACGAAATACATATGCAGGGGATGGATCGCCATGTAAGTCTTCTAGACCTTGTTCACATGATTATAGATATGAAAAGGGGGAATACCTTTTTATAGATAGTATGATCTCTCGGAATTTTGAGTGATCGTGCCAATAGTTTGTTGGCGCTGAACATTGAAAAGTAAATACTGTTTAAAGAATAAAAATGAGCGTAAGAAACAGACATAACTGTCGCTATGTCAAAAAAAAGAGTATAATAGAATTAGGATTATGCCGTGTGCTGAATCAACTTTCTCAGGGCAGATTCATATGGCAGATCCCAAGCATCCAAATGCTGAAGCATGAGGATATGATATAGGCGGCAGTACCACATCTTAGTTGAGCGGTGTCTGCCGTCTTCTAATTTATAGTCCAATTTCTCACGTTTATTAGAGCGTTCTGCAGAAGTTCTTGCATTATATTCCTTTTTCCAAGCTGCACTATCTCGTGGTGGTATATTAAATAATCTTGGGTTATCTTTCATAGCTAAATGAACCGTCCTTCCATATTTTGAATCAGAGCAAGGATGCTCGCAAGAGCAACCATATTTTCTGCTAGCAAGTGGACATCTGTATTTAATACGATACTTTGATGGCTCAGAGCCATCATGGTGCATACGAAGGCCTTCTTTACACAAAGGAACACCATCCTTACCAATAGTAAAATCATTTTTGTAAGTGAGTTTAACGCCACCTTTTCCATTTAGATCAATAAAAGGGGTTATATTTTCACGCTTACAATATTCATAATAAGGCATGGCATCATGAGCAGAATCAAGAAGAAGCTTAGATACTTTGTAATCAGGAAGAAAGCTTTTCATCCTGAAAAAGGTATGTAAAAAACCGTGTGAATCATGTGTAGATGCACATGAAAGTAGAGGGAAAACAGGTAGATCACTTTCAGAGTCAGAAGCAACGAGCATGTATAGATCGTAGCCATGATAAAAACAATCACGTGAAGAATCCCATCCTATATCACAGTCTGGTTGAGAAAAATATCTATCACAAGTGCAATCAGTAATCCCTTTAGATTTACAGTCACAAACACGATGTTTACGTTCTCTATGAGAAGTGACAACAGGCGTACCATCACCAGCTAAAGCAAGAGAAGTCTTATCAATAAGACCTTTAGAAACAGAAAGATCAAGAAATTCATTTTTGTATAACTGAAAAAGAGAACCATAAGGCTGATCTTCAATGTGAAATGTTGTATTTTCAAGCTTTGGAAGTAGTTCAGCTACAGTTACTTTGTCAACAGAGAGTGCTTTAGAACCTTTAGTTTTAGGCTTTTTAACTTTCAATTTAATAGGATGAATATGGGGAGAAAGATTATTATCATCTAAATCCCATAAACGTTTAAAAAAGTCATAAAAGGTACCAACCCCAGGAGTATCACCGACTTGGAAACCACTTAAGAAGGCGTATAAAGGGTTAATCTTAAGCTGAGCTGCCCAAGCAGTTAATGAAGTGACTTTAAAAGCAATGGATAAAAGATAAGAGCGTTGCATGCAAGAAGGAGTACGTGGTTTAGGGCCGAATTTAGAGTATTTATCTTTCAAAAATTCATCAGTAAAAGATAGATCAAGGTTCCAAAAATGATCAATGATCTCCCAAGTAGAACGAGGAATAGAATCAGGATTAGGATAGTATTTACGAAGATTATCAAGAACAAAGTTTTGATAGGCGGAATGACCGCCAAAGAAAACAGGTAACAAAAAATCGCCTCCAATCAATAAACATCACCGGCGTGGCCGGAACAAAAATATGCTTATCGACAAGGGCGCGTAGCGCCGCATTTTTTGAGGCTAATGTCAAGTGTTTATTGATAAAAAAGTGGGGGATTTTAATAAAAAAGGAATCTAAAAGCCTTGATTTTATTGGCTTAGAGATTCCGAGAGTATATTTAATAATTAGGAGGATAAACATGAAAAACATAGAGAGCAATTTTTCTGAACCATTTAATGAATCTATACATCAACAAATTCAAGCCATGAACCGTTTTTTCTATACACGTCAAACCTATAACATTGAAAAACGTATTTACATTTTAAAAAAACTAAGAAAAATAATCTTAGTGCATCAAAAAGATATTATTGCGGCGCTTTACTCTGACTTTAAAAAGCCGCTCTTTGAAACATATACTACAGAAATT
>JAUNDJ010000079.1 GCA_030526175.1 Bacillota bacterium | reverse complement strand
GGATTGTAACCCTAATAACTAGTAAAAACTAATTATTCGTTACAGCCCCTTTTAAAATAGTATTTTTTTGAAACAAACCAAAGGTTCCATCTTGTCCATGTCCCAAGAATGAAACGAATCGCCTTGACAATACTTATATTCTTTACAAGAAGCGCATTTCCCCACTTTTCGAAAATCCGTTCGGTACTTTTCAAATTTTGTTTCCCAAATGGTTTTAAACGATTGTTCTCGAATATTTCCTTCAACATATTCTTTTCGTCGTTCCACATCTAAACAACTTGTCACATCCCCGTTAGAACAAATGCTGGCCGTATACAATCCTGCGTTACAAAAGAAATACCAAGGACGTACTTCTTTTTCATAATTTAAGCCTAAAAAATGAGAACATCCGGTCTCCATACGCATGGATTTTTGAAAACGATTCTTTTTGATAAACTGAAATAACGTTTTATATTGTTCTTTGGAAAGTAACAATTCCTTTTGTTCCTTGGCTCGTCCAATGGGTTCTATAGGAATCACACGCCAAGAATGCACCCCAAATCGACTAAACAAGTCATACATGGCATCGAGTTCCTGTATATTCAATGCATGAATGACCGTAGTAATTTGAACGTGTTCAATGCCTACTTCCAATAGATTTTGAATTCCCTGTATTGTTTTTTCATAGGAGTCCAAACTGTTTCGAAACCATTCATGACTTTCTTTCAAACCATCTAAACTAATCGAAATGGTCTTCATTCCACATTCGGAAAGTTTTAAAGCTACCACTTTTGTGATCAAAGTTCCATTGCTGGTCATTCCCCAGGGAATGTTGGCATTTTTAGCCACCATCATGATTTCGAATAAGTCCTTTCGCAATAAAGGTTCTCCTCCGGTGATACAAAACATAAACGATTCCATATCAAAAGAATCGATTACTTCTTGCATCACATCCATGATTTCTTTTTTGGACAAAGAAGATACTTCTTGTACATCTCCACATTTGGAACCACAATGGCGACAATGTTGGTTACAATGCATCGTCATTTCAATAAACAATTGGCGAAGTTGTGGTTGTTTTTGAAGTTCTTTACGATACTCTGCTAAGCGATTTAAGTGTTCGATTTTCGCATAAGCCGATAATCCACTAGTCGAAGAAATATTCTGGTGGTCCATAGACAGTCGCTCCCATATTTTCAGAAGGATCGTATTCCGGTACTTCTTGCACATATTGTTCCAGAATATCGTAGTCCGTGGCTTCTAAGACAATCTTTCCATCCAGTTTACATACTATGCCAGAGACGGTTGCTAGACAATGAAAAGCTGGTGGAAATTCTCCTGTCAAAAGAATAGCTTCCGTTTGATCCATATTATATAAAGTCACAATCATATTCCCACTTTCATCATAATCAATATCACTTGGAATATAGCCTGTTACTTCCACTTTTTTATCCAATATCGATTCACCTTTCTGAAACAATTCATCAACCGTTAACTGATACACATTTTCTTCCAAAGCTTCTTGCGATACATTGTCAAGATTTACTTTTTTACAACCCACTAAACTATTAAGGGAAAGTGAGCCAATAAAGAAAGCTTTTAATACAATTCTTTTTTTCATGTTGTTATCCTCTAACCAAATAGTAACATATAAAAAAGGAACTATCGAGTTCCTTTCCTAAATCTTCTTTTTCATAGTAAAAATATTGGAGTTATCTTTATATTCGTAGTGCACTTCATCCATGCTCTTTTTGACCATAAGAATTCCAAGTCCGCCAATTTCTCTTTCTTCCAAAGCCAAGGATGTATCCGGATCCTTTTTTTCCAGAGGATTAAAAGGAATGCCTTGATCTATCAAAGAAACAATGACCATTCCATTTTGATAATCCATTTGTACTATAACTTCCCCTTCTTTGTTTGGATAGGCATAATGTGCCACATTCACAAACACTTCTTCGAAAGCCAAACTAAATTTTAGAATAAATGGGAATGGACAATCTAGATTTTCTAATTCTTTTTCCAAAAAAGCCTGGGCTTCTGCAAGAGAATCCACGCTCGCATTAAATGTTCTTTTTACCATATACTTACCCTTTGTATTGTATTCCTAACATTGTAATATCGTCAAATTGTTCTGCCGTTTGCACAAAACTTTGAATGTCCTTTCGAACATTATTAAGTAATGGTTCCAATGGCTCATTACGATGTTGATTCAAGGAATCTAACATTCGATTGGTTCCAAACAACTCATTGTTTGTATTTGTGGCCTCTAGTACACCATCGGTATAGACAAAGATTTTATCTCTTGCTTCAAGCTGTAAGACATAATCTTTATAGTGAACACCATCCATACCGCCTAGGACAAAACCATGTTTATCTTTATACAAGCTAAACATACCCTCACTTTTTTGAAGAACTGGATATTCGTGTCCAGCGTTGGCACAAGTAAGTTTTCCAGTGGACAATTCTAATATACCAATCCATGCAGTTAAAAACATTTGCGCTTCGTTTTGTTCGCACAAACGATTGTTTACGGCTTCTAAGATCTTAGCTGGCGAATCCACATTCATCGCCTGGTTTTTTACCGACATTTTTGCAGCCATCATAAAAAGGGCTGCCCCAATTCCTTTTCCGGCAACATCGGCAATGACTAAGGCTAGATGGTCAGAATCGATTAAGAAGAAATCGTAAAAATCTCCACCGACTTCTTTGGCCGGATTCATCAGCGCAAAAAGTTCAAATTCTTTTTGAACCGGAAAATCTTTGGGTAAGGAGCTTTGTTGAATCTTCTTAGCCAGTTCCAATTCCGTATGAATTCTTTCTTTTTCTGCCGTAATCACCTGTATATTTTTGAAATACGAATCCATATCCTTCATCATCTTATTCAAATCACAAGCGAGTATATCCAATTCGTTTTCCGAATTTTGTTTGGCCGAAATGGTATACTTTGAAGAATCGCCATCGTAAACGGAGTTGGCAAATCGATTGGCCTTTTGACTCATATTCTCAATCGGTTTAATAAAAAGCTCATCAATTTCTTTATTTTCAAAACGACTCAATACAATCGTAATAAAAATAATTAAGATTACTACATAAGCTAACATGCGAAGAATCAAGAAGAAAAAATCCATTAATAAATAATCAATCCCGACAATCGCTTTTACCATCCCATCACTTCCATATACGGGTAAATAATACGAGGCAAAAGCACCATATTTATTAAATAGATCCACATACAACCTATTTTCATAGGACAAGACATCAAATAAGTCAATATCGTGTCCAATCGTCACTTCTTTATAATTTTCCACTTCGCCCAGTCTTGCTTCATCCACCTTATGATTCAAATATTCTTCTTCCGAAAAAATATCGTATACATAAATTGCTTCGTTTTCGTTTTTAGGAACAATGACATACATATAGGCACAATCGGGATAATGTCCCTTTAGCTTTTGTAAGGCCCTTTTTGTCTTCTCATATTCCCAATCTTTTTTTTCCGAGTACGCATACGCTTCCATACGATCTCCATCTAAGTAATCCACAACTGTACTACCTAGTCCACGCGCATTATCCAAAACTTGAGAAAACTGATTCCGGGTAAATACGAATCCCAAAAGAATCACAATACTAAGTACCAATAGAAACGAATGCTTCAAAGTTAATTTACGAATTTGAGAACGAATATTCATAGTGCTTTCCTTTACAAAAAAAATAATACCACAAAAAAAAGATATGCCGAAACATATCTTCTATTCTTCAAATGTATTTTCGCGAACGATTGTAACATCTCCTGCGAATAAATCTGCATCCTCACTATTCGAAAGATCAGATGTTGGTCTTAATGACCATGGACAAGCCCATCCAGTGTTTTTATTTGGTGTACTAAGATAACATTGGATATCCGATTTTGTGATACCTTCACATGTAAAAGTAGTTTGTTTTGTATGCTCTAACGGTTTATCCGAAGCGACTAATTGTTCTTTATAATTAAATTCGACTTTATAAGCCTTAGGTGTTTTGTAATTTTTCATAATGCCCCCTAAATACAAGAACAATAATATCAAAGAGTTATAATTTAATCAATCCTTCTTGTACAAAACGGATGGTTCTTTGGCAAACTTTGCGATTTTTATGACCCGGATTGTTTGGATCGTAATGTAAAGCTGGGCACATTTGACAATGTTCTACATAAGGACAAATTAAACATTCTTGTGGTAACGGGAAGTTATTTGCCTCTTTATTAATACGAACCCAAGCTTCTGTAAAAGAAATTTTGTGTAAATCTTCCCCTAGGAATAATAAATCGGAACAAGGGGCCATCTTCCCATCGTACGTGATATGGAAACCACTTCTTCCTCCCCCACAAGGAAGTCCTTTTTGCGAAGTATTGCTCGTTTCTGGAATTTCCAATACATCTTCTTGTTCCAAATGGATATTGTGCATAGCGCTTCGTATTTTGTGCAATTCGACATATTGATCTAAAGATAAGTCTTCCGTATCTCTTCCCGTTTCTTCTCTTGGAGAAACCAAGGAATTATTAATTTTGTATGGAAGATTCAATTCTTCGACTAGTGTTAATAAAGCTTTAAAATCTTCAAACATATATTTATTTGGCGTAATCGCAATACGAAGTGGTAAATCGGCTTCTTTAATACGAAGAATGTTTTCGTATACAGTTTTAAACATTCTTCTTACCGTTACTTTTTCATACGCTTCCTCATTACTACCATACAAAGTAATTTGTATCATAGAAGGACGATGTGTTTTGAAAAAGTCCAATTTCTGTTCATCCAATAAAATTCCATTGGTCATAACCGTGACTTCCACACCCATACTTTGTAGAAACAAGTAGATTTCTTCAAAATCCGGATGCGTTAAACATTCACCACCTGTTAAAACAGCTTTGATCATACCCGCTTCGTGGGCTTCTTTCATAATCCGTTTCCAAAAAGAAGCCGGAAGTACCTTGGCTTTGTTCATATGTACATAACACATCTTACAATCTAAATTACATAGTGAGGTAATTTCAAATTGTCCGGATAAAGGGATTCCTTTGTTTCTTGATTTAATATCCAAGAATAAATCCACCTGTTTCTTATATTCTCTCGGAGAAATATTTTGTTTACGCAATTCTTGGATAAACTGCATTAAAGTTAACTCTTTTGTCATAAAACTACCTTATGCTTCTAACAATCCATCTTTTTGAAGTTGTTGGATATACGTTCTTACAATACGATCCATTTCTTCAACTGGCACTTCGTATTTTTCTAATAAAGCATCCACAACCTTTTCCATAGTCGTTTCTTCTTTTAGTATTTCAAAAATTTGATACGAACTTTCGTTTAAGTTAATAATACTATGAAGCTTGTCCGCATCTTCTCCAATAGGTACGGCTACATATCCATCTTCCATTTCCATGATTTCAAATTTATATTTTAGTTTCATACGACTACCCTTTCTAATTTTATTCAAAATGTATTACTCGATCGCAATAATCGAATGTAGCCATTCTATGCGTTACAATAATAACTGTTTTTTCGGTCATTTGACGAATATTTTGTAGAACTTTTTGTTCTGTTTCTTGATCTAGAGCGCTTGTACTTTCGTCTAATAAAAGAATGGGACGATCGGAATAAATCGCTCTTGCCAAACTTAATCGTTGCATCTGTCCTTCCGATAGTCCATTTCCTCTTTCTTTTAATATTGTATGTATACCATTTTCCAATTCTTGTACAAACTCTTTCGCACATGCGATTTCTAAAGATTTTTCCATTTTTTCTTTATCAAACACTTCGCCAAAAGTCACTACATCTTGGATACTACCTGCCATCAACATATTGCCTTGTGGAACATACGCAAATAAATTTCGCCAAGAAGCATCCAATTGTATATCGCCTTTTTTACCCACTAGAACGCATTCGCCTTTGTCTAAAGAATAAATGTTTAATAAGATTTTTAATATTGTACTTTTTCCACAGCCCGATTCTCCAGTAAGAGCCACAAATTCTCCTTTGTTTATACAAAAGGATTTGTTCACAAACACAATTTGTTCATTTTGATCTTTGTACGAAAAAGTTATATTTCTAAATTCTATAGCTTGTAACGCATTTTGGTAAAAGTCTTGTACTTCTTCTTGTTTCTTTTCTGCCACAATTTCTTCTGGGAAAGATTCGATTTCCATTAATCGCTCGGCGGAAGCCGTGATATTGAAAATATTCGTGAAATACGAAGAAGCATTAGAAACTTGCGATTGTGCCTGCATCACAAGTGTTAATATGGCTGAAAAAGTACCATAAGAAAGATTTCCATGTAAGATTCCATATCCGCCTAATAGAACCCCTAATAAATACATACCATTCATCGCAATCGAACCAAAAATCTCAATATAGATCATAAAAGTATTACGCTTCATGATTTTTTCAAAATGTGTATCCATGGTTCTTTTTCCTTCACATAAACTAACATCTTTTTTATTAAACGCTTTAATCATCAATAAAGAAGAGAGATGTTCTTGTAAGAATACCCGAAATTTACCATCGGCATCTTGAATTTCATGATACATTCGCTTGGTTTTTCTTTTCAAAAATAAAGAAATCACAACTAAACAAATCCCAAAAGGAATCATGATTATTACTAATGTGGGTACTAAAAGGAATAAAGCCACAATGGAACTGAACAATCGTACAATAAGACCAATGAATCCTGGTATGGTATTTACTGAAAGAGAAGCAACAGCAGCCGTATCCGATGTCATTCGCTGATTCCACTCTCCCGAGTGCATTGCGGTTATATCTTCATACTTCTTTTCCAAAATATTATGAAACAATAGATATTTCAGATCCATTTCCATACCATATTGCGTTTTCGCTTGTAGATGTCGATACCAAGACAAAATAGCTAATTGAAAAAGATAAACAACGATTAATATCATCATGGTCGATACAAAACGTCCCTGGATTCCTTTGGTCGCAAAATCAATCACATCTTTTAGAATAAAAGAGCGTGTTGTGATAATAAATCCATTTATGATTTGTATACAAACCAAGATGACTAAGGCAGCTTTTCTTTTTTCCAAAATCTGCCAGATCCATCGTAAGCTTTTAAAATTCATTTTATTTATTTTTTTCATACTATATTTCCAACTTCATAATAAAAGGTCGCTTATATTGTAAAGGATTGGAAGACATTTTTCTTGCCTTTTCCTCAAATGTCGAAAAACTTCCTATTGGCACTTGTTCCACTTTTAATGGTTGAATCACATTGTTTTTTCTAACTTCCGCATACGTTTTTATGACATTACAAATTTGTTTGTCAATTTCTTTGGCAAAATCTTCCAATTCTTCTTCGCTTAATTCTTTTTTGGCTTCAAATTGAACGACATAGCGTAACGTTGATGTTCCATCTTCCCTAAAACGTTCCCCTTCTCCATACATACAAGAGGCTTTTAAAGAAACTTTGGAGCGTAGCGCGGCGACAATTAGGGCATTTCGTAAAGCCGATTCTGGTGATTTTTCACTAGTTAGGTCAATGCCAATTCCCTTTCTTCCTTCAAATTGAAAAAGTGGACATCCTTCTTTTCGCCCCACGACTTTTAATAAATCCCCAATACGATAACGATATAAACCTGCTTGTGTTGTGATCACAAGCTCATACGTCTCTCCATCCGACAATTCGGACATTGTCAAAGTTTGTGGATGTTCTTCATCCACTTGCGACAAAGGAATGAATTCGAAGAAACAAATATGTGGTAATAACACAATACGTTTATCATTAATTCCTGGGGCAATCCCCATCATCGCTTCGGTTGCTCCATAAGGAGAATTGTCTCGTTCAATACCTTCTAAATAGTGTTCTAAATTCTCATATTGTACAAAAGTACCAATTTTACTAGCTCCACTCACCAATTGTAAAAGAGGCCAAATTCTATGAATGGAATCGGGTTTTAATCCATCTTTTAAAATCTCTCTTAATACTTGTGCTCGTTTCGGATTTGGTGCTAGCCATTCCGAATCCGAGGCATCGATTGGTGTAAATTGGTATGTTCCCTGTTCTATTTCATCACAAAGCATTTGCCAGTTTTGTTCTAAATAACGAACAACCCCAAGTATATAGTCATCGTACATACTAACCGCATGAACAATGTCCTCACACACTAGGGCAAAGCGTAAATATAAGTAGCGCATATCCACTTTCAAACTTGTTTTGGGAAGTCAGATATTTTAGTGGGGGAATGGCAATGTCTTTCACATCCGATTTTACTTGTAGTAAAGATGCACTATCAATAGAAGTCAGAGGAAGCTCTTCTTGCCCTGCTTGTTCTACTACATTTCCTAACATCAATAACATATGTCCACTTTTTAAAGATTTGCCTGTTCTTTGTTTATAAATACGATTTGCCAGGGCAAAACTTTTAAAACCATAATCCGATAGATAGATTATTCCCATTTGTCTTGTTTGTGGAATATATTTTTTATTTCCCGAAGTGGCCGATGTAGAAGCCCATCCGGTTAAGGAATCGGAAAATAAAACATTTCCTTCTCCATTTCTAAGCATACGGTCCACATAGGGACGAAAGTTTTTAAATGTCGCAAGCGGAACGTTTGCGATATATTCTTTTTCATCTTGAATCGAAGAAAAATCATAGAGCTTTCCATACTCACAATCCGCATTTTTCTTTAAAATTATTTTTAAAGTTTCTTGTTGGACTTTCTTATAGTTTTTTATCGATTTTTCTTGTTTCTTTAAAATAGAATTCCCATAGAATATGACAGCTTTATAAATAAGATTAAAAAATAAAGACATGAATGTGCCCCCTTTCTTGAAAAAGTGTTCTTGTAAAGTTATACTCTGAATTGGGATAGAAATATCCTTAGATTTCATGGAGGCATTATATTATGAAAACCAAAGAGTTTTTAATCCCAAAACACGAAATTATTAGCTTAAATGGTGAAGATATCATCACAGCTAGCCAACCATCTATTGATGATGGTGGTAATACTGGTGGAAACACTGGTGGTAACGGTCCAAAAGGTAACTAATTTCGCAATGCTACACAGTATATCTGTGTAGTTTTTTTATTACAGTGAACATCATAGCACATGAAAAATATAAGTATCAAATTTCTTCCCGTGCATACTAAAAAAAGATATGGAACCCATATCTTTCTCTATTTATCTTTTGAAAATATCACGAATACGATACAACACACCATATTTAATCTTTTGTTTCAAAAAATGAATATCTCTTTTAAAACATCCATGCATCCAAGTGATTCCATATTCTCTTTGTGCATCCGTATTTAAATCTATCTTTTTTCCATTTTTTTCTACACAAACCACTTGCCCCAACACTTTGGAGATATCCATGGGCTTATCCTTATTCTTACAATTATCGCCCCAAGTTTGGACCATATTGTCTTGAATCGAATAGACTCTATGCACCACATAGGCCCCATCTTCTCTTTCAAAAAGAACAATATCTCCTTTTTGAATATCGGATACAGGAATAATGGTTACTTTGTCCTTTTTAAAACGGATTAAAGGTTCCATGCTCGTTCCATACAAAACGGTTGTCATCGGAACTGAAATTCCATTTTTATAAAGTTTTACCCATTCTTCTACACTAAGATTTCTACTATCTTTCATTATTCGACTAATCCAATTTCTTTAAACGTCACAAGAATATTCTTAATGTCTTTTTCTGCTGTTTCTTTATCCACGTCGTATTCTTCTAATAATAAAGCGACCAATTCTTCTTCTGTTTTTTCCGTATTCAAATTGTTTAATAAAAAAGCCGATACTTCATTTAATGCCACAGTACCTCCAAAAGTTGTCATATTTTCTCCAAGAGGCACAGCCATATAGTCGTCTCCAATATTGACAATCTCAAATCCCTTTTTCATTTTCATATTGATTTCCTCCGTTAATATATATTCTTTTAATATCGCATGCATTTGATAAGCTGCACTGGCTTTCGATGAACACCAGGCAACATAAACCTTTTCCTTTTGTATCATTTGTTTCAACAATAAATACGCTTTTAATACAAGCGATTGATCCCACATGGGAACAAATATTTGTTTGACCAACAATGCTTCTTTCGACTTTTCATCCAGAGTTTGAATAAAAGTAATTTTTGAACGACGAACAAAAAAGATTGAATCCATAGTTGCCCAATCGTTGACCATCTTTTGTTCAACACCATCCCAAGGTGCTCCATACACAATACGTTTGGAAACATCAATAATAGGACGGTCTCCGGATAAATACGAATACCCTAATTCTTTAACCCATTGTAAAGAACGAGTCGATTTTCCTGTTCCAGAAGGTGCCGTAAATAACACTGCTTGATGATTTTTCATCACACAAGAAGCATGGAATGTTAGACAATTCATCGTCAACAATCTACATTCTAGAATAAAATAGAACAATTGTGTAAGCACAAAAGGATCTGTGTTCTTCATATAATAGAAACAATTTGTATATGAAAAATCACTAAAGATTTGGATATTCTTTTCCAAGGAACAGAACACCCAGCCTTTTGAATTCTTATACAAGACCATTTGTGAACTCGTTAGAATTTTTGTTTCCAAATCAAAAGGAAGCATACTTTCTTGTACTCGTATGCAACAAGACTCGTCTATTTCATCCACTTTAAAAGGAGAAAAATGATTGTCTAAAATAGAACACTCTATATAAATAGGACCTACTTTATAAAACATGATTTCCTCCTTTAAAACTACATTATTGTATCACAAAAAAAAGATATGTGTGACCATATCTTTTTTACAGTAAATCGCTAAAATCTAATGCATCAAAGTTAAATAACGCTTTTGTACAACCTTTACCCATCTTTTTATTTGGTTTTGTTGGAGTTGGATCTACGACTGGAGAATTTGTTGGTCCTTCAGGGGCTGGATTTACCTCAGGTTGTTGAGGTTCCACTGGATCCACTTGTTGGCTCACTACTAACTGTTGAGTAAAGTTAAATTCGATTTTATATGCGAATGGTGTTTCAAATTGTTTTTTCATAACAATCACTCCTTAAAACATATTTTATTCTATCAAATGTTTAAATTTTAATCAAACCTTCTAGTACAAAGCGCATCGTTCTCTCACAAATCCTTGGATTTCTATGTCCTGGATTGTTGGGATCGTAATGTAGTGCTGCACAAGTGTTACATACTTTTTCATAAGGACAAGTTTGACATTCGATAGGAATTGGAAATTCTTTTGCCCAATTCTTCGTCTTTTCCCATCCTTCTTCAAAAGAAAGTTTGTTCAAATCTTCTTTGATAAAATATAAATCGGTACAAGGAGAAATAAAACCTTGGTAGTTGATTTGAAAACTACTTCTTCCGCCTGCACAAAGTAGTCCTTTGGAAGAACCATTTCTTTTTTCTGGAATATCCAATATCTTCTTTTCTGTCAAAACATTGGATCCTTCTTTTTGCCGATAAATATCTAAATATTCGTCCAAAGATAAATCTTCCACTACTCGATTTGTTTCTTTTCGAGCCGAAGAAAGTGCATAATTAATCTCATAAGGAAGACACAAAGAATCGGCCAAAGAAATGATATTTTGTATATCCTTAACATTATATTTATTTGGCGTAATGGCTAGTTCTACTAAAATCCCCGCTTCTTTTAGACGAAGAAGATTATTTCGAACAATTGAAAAGACTCGTTTTCCCGTCACTTTTTCATACACGTCTTCACTACTTCCATATAATGTAATCTGGATTTTAGACGGTGGATATTTCTTAAAAAATTCAACTCGTTTTTCATCGATTAATACACCATTGGAAAAAATATCCACGTGTATTCCTTTATTCAAAAGATATAAGTAAATCTGGTCAAAATCCGGATGTGTCAAGCATTCCCCACCTGTTAATATCACATCCATCATGCCTAATAAATGGGCTTGATCAATGACTTTTTTCCAAAAAGAGAATGGTAAGACATCGGCCTTTTTCATATGGACAAAACACATCTTACTATCTAAGTTACATAAGGAAGTTAGCTCCAATTGTCCATGTAAAGGAATGCCATCTCTTCGTGCTTTTAAATCCATATATCGATCGATATACTTCTTATATTCCGTTTGTGGAATGTTTCTTTCTTGTAGTTCCTTGATCAAATCGACCATATTATAAATTGCCATATAAATACTACCTATTATTTATTTTTTGAAACATATTCATACGTTTTAATCGCCGATTCATCGCTGATGTCACATTGTAAGTCGTAAAATTTTACACTCTTACTCATTGTATTTAATAACTGAATCAGTTTGATTGTTTCTTTTGAATCGGGAACATGCACTTGAGAAACAAGTCTTGAAAAAGCTTTGGAAATATTCAATTCTTCAATCGAATAGTCATCGCTACGACTAATGAAACAAACCCCTTTTAAAGTAACCGAAGTATTCTTATTAATTCCTTCTTTTCCACACCAAGGAGTCCCATAGGCGATGACTTCTTCACCAATCGAAAGGAAGGGTTTATCCCCATTGACAATATAGGAACCTGGAATGTTTTCTAACCATTTTAGAGCACGTGTTGTTTTTCCAACCCCAGATTTTGCGGTTAAAATATATCCATCATTACCAATCGCAAGCAATACTCCATGTAACATAATTACGTCTTCAAAAAATAAAAGATTGCTGATTTTTCTCTGGATGGCAACCGTTTCATATTCTTCAGCCGAAAAATTTCTTGCGTAACAATTTCCATCGTCATCCACATATCTAGCTATATTTTTTTCCAATATAAGATCCTTCTTTTCAATAGAAATTGAATAATCCGATTGCTCCGATTGAACCAAATAGTCTTTAAAATATGAATCTTTTAAAAATAAGCTTTGTATCTGAAAAATCTTATCCGCTACTTTGATTTGAAATTCCATTTGCCTTTCCCTCCCACAAAAGAAAAACTACTGCAAGCAGTAGCTTTATAATTATCATTTAAAATTATTGAATTTTTGTGATTAAACCTTTTTCTAATAAAAGTTGAACGATTTCTGGATCGCTATATCCTTCTCTTTGTTTTCTTGTGATATAGTCAACTACTCCATAGTTATCGTATGCGTATTTAGTTTTGTCAAATTTTGCGACAATCCATAATTCTCCAGATCCTGTTGCGTTTGACCAAGTGTGTTCAATAACACCACCAGTAATTTCTTCTAATTCGTTTTCTTCTAATTGTACTTTATTTTCTAACATAATTTTTGCTCCTTATTTATTGTTAATCAACATATTTGTTGTTAGGACAATTTATAGCATTTGTACATGCGTTTTTTGTACAAACATTATCGCAAGTAAAGTTTTTACAATCGTTTGTACAAGATCCACTAGTTCCTACAATATCTCCTGTGTTAAATAATACAAAATCAAAAGTTGGTTTATTAAAGTTCATTGGTATTCCCTCCATAATTTTTATCACTATATTGTGCGTATTATACCATTATTATGGGCTTTCGTCTACATTTAAGGGTTGTCAATTCTTACATATATATAAATATCTTTTTATCCCCAACTTTTAATATATCTTTTTCTAATATTTCTTTCTTATCTCCTTTCTTGACTATAGTATAAGAAACAAACCTTTCTACAACTTAACGAAAACCTTAAAATAACCATAAAAAAACTACTGCGAACAGTAGTTATTTATCCATATTCAGAAAATATTGAACAACGATTGAATGGATACAATCTAACAATGGTGTGTACAACCAAGTTATCTAATTACTAATATTCTGATTAACTCTAGATACTGAAAGTAGAATCTAATTTATCAATCAGTAAACTATTCATATCTTTCGTTCAAGCAGTATGTCCAGCAGAAAGGACTGCATTCATAGCCTTGACCGCTATATGTACTGCAAACTTCAGCACAATCTTGACTACAAGTACCATCTGTTCCAGTTTTCACTAAACCACAGCTTCCACCTGTTGTTCCACTTGTAGATAAAGCACTTGTATTAAATAATACAAAATCAAAAGTTGGTTTTTTAAAATTCATTGTTAACTCCTCCATTTTTTCACAATATTTTTATACACAAAACCCATTGTGTTCAATAACCCTTTTTTCTTTTCTTCAATTCTTAATTCATTAAAAAATTGATATTCGTTTACCGATTTTGTCATCCAAAATCATCTCATCCAGTGTGAGTCACACTTAGCGATTCATCCTTTTGGATTGATCATACGATAATTTGTATCATTTAATTTAATCACACCATAAATTTCATCGGCACTTTCCAAAATAGGAACGGCAACACATTCATCATCCAATTCCATAATTTCAAATGTGCATTTCAGTCCCAAATTTTGTCCACTCAATTCAATAAGCGTAGAAAATAGTATCATTATTGATGAATTTAGTCTAGTATTCCTACAAGTGTTTTATGGTTAATTTCAACATAACCTCTATATTTCTTCAAAAAATCTACCTTTTTTACTTCATTCATTTGGTGAACCACTCCCTCTTACACTTCGTTAAGAACAGGGAGCTTCTGGAAGACATTTCTGTCTTCGTTTGCGAAGTTTGATATTTAAGTTTCCTCCTAATTTCTTAGGAAATCCTTATTCGCATTGGCGTGTCCACTTCGCCTCTATGGTATAGTCCTTTTAAGGACACAACTTTACTTTTTCTTAATATGTTTAATGCACCATTGACATCTGCG
>JAUNDJ010000164.1 GCA_030526175.1 Bacillota bacterium | reverse complement strand
AAAAGCATTAGTAGAAGCTGGACCACAACTTTAATAAACAACAAGGCTTGGGAGTTAAATCCTGAGTCTTTTTTTGTGCTATAATGCAATAAAAAGAAAGGATTATTATATGAAATATTCAGCTTTATTTGAACCTATAAAAATTGGAAAAACAGTTGTAAAAAACAGAATTTTTATGCCTCCTGTTTCAACAAATCTATGTGAAAAAAATCATTATATTAGTCCAGCACTAATTGAACATTACGCTTCTAGAGCAAGAGGCGGGGTGGGATTGATTATTACGGAAGTAACGACTATCGAACCCGTGTATACATATTTACCAGGAGATATTTCAATATGCGACGATTCGTATATTGCAGGATGGAAAAATTTGACTGATGCCGTTCATCAATACGGAGCTAAAATATTACCTCAATTGTTTCATCCATCGTATATGGCTTTTCCACTTCCAGGAACTCCTCAACTTGTAGCACCTTCCCATGTAGGACCTTATTATGCCAAAAGTGCGCCAAGACCTCTTACAATAGAGGAGATTAAAGAACTTGTCATCAAATTCGGGGAAGCGGCTAAACGTGCCCAAATCGCAGGTTGTGATGGGGTAGAGGTTCACGCGGCGCATGCCCATGGTTTATTAGGAGGCTTCTTAACACCATTATATAATAAGCGTACGGATGAATATGGAGGAGATATCCATGGTCGTATGCGATTCTTATTAGAAGTCATCGCTCAAATTCGCAAGGTTTGTGGGGAAGATTTTATCATAGATGTACGAATTTCTGGAGATGAGTATAGTGATGGAGGATTGAATATCAATGATATGATCTATGTCTGTAAGTGTTTAGAAAAATCCGGTGTTGATTTCATACACTGTTCCGGAGGAAATACGATTAAACGAGGATCGAGTATGCCTGCACCTGGTACGAAACAAGGGTCACATTGTTTATTAAGTGAAGAACTAAAAAAACATATTCATATTCCAGTAGCAACAGTTGGTCGAATTAATGAAGCATGGATCGCCAATGAATTAATTGAAAATGGAAAAACGGACATTTGTATGATGGGGCGAGCAAATTTATGCGATAGTGATTTTGCCTTAAAAGCAGCCTATGGTAAAGAAGATGAAATTCGCCCTTGTATAGGTTGTGGGCAATGTTTAACAGGGGTTATGTTTGGTAAACCAGTAGGTTGTACGGTAAATCCATCTGTCGAAACAAATATCATTCCGAGGGCAGAAGAAAAGAAAAAAGTATTAATTATTGGAGGAGGTCCTGCAGGTTTAGAAGCCGCTTATGTATGTTGGAAACGAGGACATGAAGTTATACTATGCGAAAAAGAAAATGAGTTAGGAGGTCTTCTTCGTCTTGCGGCGGTCCCAATTGGTAAACAAGATCTTTCAAAAGTTATTAAGTTTTTAATTACTCGATTGAAGAATACGAATGTAGATATTCGATTAAATACACTCGTAACAGAAGAAATGTTAGAAAACGAATTTAAAGAATATGTTGTGTTGGGTACTACAGGGGCAAAACCAAGAATCATAGATGCTTTTACTTCCTTTAAATCAAATATGACAGCCGATGATATCCTAGCGGGAAGAAAAGTACCAGGAAAGAATATTGTTATTATTGGTGGTGGTTCTGTTGGTTGTGAAACAGCAGATTATCTAGCTCCGCTAGTGAATGATTTATTTCCTGCGAATCGACAAGTAACTATTTTAGAAATGACGAATGCACTTATGACAGGGGAAGGAGGCGCTGCTAAGAGTGTCTTGACGCGCCGCTTAATGAAAAAGGGTGTACGTATTGAATTCAACGCAAAAGTAGAACGAGTGGATGAACAAACAATCTATTATTCACAGAATGGAAAAGAAGAGAAGATTACGGATGCGGATACATTGGTATTTGCGACAGGATATATTTCGACACCAATCCAGAATAATCGAATCATTCAAATTGGTGATTGCGCAAAAGCAGGTAATTTAAAAGACGCTATTGGTAGTGCTTACGAGGTATCGATGCAATTATAAACGATGAAAATTGACGAGTATGTACATTTTATATATACACATGAATCTGGAACATATACACAGATAACGCTTTCATGACAAAAAATCATTGATTTTTAAGAACAAACACGATACAATTTATTTCAGATGTTAATTATTTAACAAGTCATATTTAATGGGAGGAAAAGATATGAGCACAATCGATTTAACAAAATATGGTATCACAGGTACTACAGAAATCGTC
>JAUNDJ010000078.1 GCA_030526175.1 Bacillota bacterium | reverse complement strand
TATGTGCCATAATATGGAATCCTGGGAGTCTAAAGATGTTTTCGTTCCAGTTCATTTTGTACTTTATTGTTTTGGCATAAGGATGGCTTGTTTGAATGATTGTGTAGAAATTGTAGCGCCAATAGACCTTACAAAAATCAGACATTTTCAAATTTCCATAACCGCGTTTTTCATATTTCTCATCTGTTTCAGTCTACCATTCGTCTACTTCTAACCATACCGCTTCGACTTGATCGTAGGAGATGATCCATGGTTCTTTTTCTTTAAATTCTTCGGCTGGTCCATTGACTACACAAAACAAGCGTTTGTCTTGATCGTAAATGAATTGTTGAGCCACTAGATATTTTTTGACACCCAAGGCTTTGGTCATATTGAATTCTTCCAAAAGTTTTTTATTATCTTCGAGGGCTTGTAGTTCTTCTGGACTTTTTTTCTTAAATTTGTCAAACAATCCCATAAGTATTTCCTCCTTAAAATTAGTATACAAAAAATTTTGTAGGAATAAAAATAACTAACACGAATAATGTCACAATAAGATGGATAGTATAAGTGTAAAAAGGAGATAACACGTATGAAAAAGATATATTTTACACTGACTGGAACAAATCATTATTATGGAAAAGATTTCATTAATCCGGATATGAAACTGACTTTAGTAAAAGAACCGGACAACGCATTTGATAAAGAAGCCATCAAAGTGGTTCATGAAGCATTGGGAACCATTGGATATGTTGCCAATTCTCCATATACAATGGTTGGAGAAAAAAGCTATAGTGCAGGAAGATTGTACGATAAGATTGGTGATACAGTTGAATGTACTGTTTTGTTTAAATTGGCTCAAGGTATCCTTTGTTTCGTAGAAGTAGAAGAATAACAAAAGGATAATAAAAAGAGGAGAATGGAATTAAATAAGCTTGTTAAGTAATTCCATTAAATCCTCTTTTTCATTTTTGGATAATTGATTTAATAAACTTTTATCTGTTTCAACAATCGTATCAATAGCATCATTGATGAAAGATAAACTTTTGGGCGTTAAGTGAAGAGAATAGTATCTACCATCTTTTTTACTTTGAATTCGATAGACCAAATCTTTATTTATTAATCCTTTAATTGCTGTTGTTACTGTGGGGTTTGTTAATCCTAATGAAGTTTCTATATCTTTTTGATAGATATCTTCACTTGCATTGTGTATGTGTGCCAAGATTAACGTTTGTTGCAATGTGATTTCAAATTTTTTTAAATTTTCATTATGCACGTTATTTATTTTTTTATCTAATGCATGAACAATATTTCCAACTAATTTATTAGTATTTTTGGTAACTGTTTCAATGTTTGACATAAAATATTCCTCTTAAATAGATATCTATCTAAATTATACAAGTACATATATATATATGCAATAATTATCGGAAAATAAGCGAAATAATGTTTGACAAAGTATTATAGATAGAATACTATGTATATGTAAACAGGATTGTTACTTTAAGTAGGCAAGACCAAGATTAAAGACTATTTATAGTTTTTTTCTTAGTTTTGTCGTTTTTTTTTGGAGGAGTTAATGAAAATACAAAGAGTTTTAAACAATAATGCAGTTGTTTCAAAAAATGAGAAAGGTGAAGAAGTAATACTATTGGGGTCAGGAATTGCCTTTAAGAAAAAAGTGGGAGAAGAGATTTCAAGTCAAGTAATAGAAAAAATATTTACACTTAGTAAGAAAGAAGAAAGAAATTACTTTTCAGAGTTAGTTTCGCAAGTTCCTTTTAAAGTAGTTCAAGTTGCAGAATCGATTATTGAGTATGCACAGGAAACTTTAGGAAAAAAACTTAACGATTCTATCTATTTACTATTAACGGATCATATTCATTACGCGATTCAGCGTGATAGAAAAGGGCAGTCTGTTGGTAATAAATTAATATGGGAAATTGAGCACTTTTATCCAGTTGAATATAAAATTGGAATAAAAAGTGTTGAAATGATAAATGAAGCATTGGGTTCTAATTTATTAACTACAGAAGCAGGTTTTATAGCAATGCATGTTGTAAATGCAACAGGAACTGGTATTGAAAATGAATTTGATCAGGAAGTAAGTGATATTAAAGCTATTTTAAAAATTGTTTCTTTTCATTTCAATACTGTTATTGATGAATCAACGATGCATTATGCACGTTTCATTACACATCTTCGTTTCTTTCTTCAAAGAATGTATTCTAAGACATCTTTAAAGAAAATAGATGAAAATGATGAACTGTTTACGATTGTATGTAAAAAGTATTTTAACTCTTATTTATGTGTGGAAAAAATAGATAAGTATTTCTTAAAAGAGAGAAGTGAACAGATTAGCGATGAAGAAAAAATGTATTTAGTTTTACATATCGAAAGAGTTATTTCAAAAGAACATTAAGAGGTGATAATTGTAGAAAAGTACATAGGGCAATAGGATTGTTACATTAAGTTGGCAAGACCGCCAGTCGAATTAATAAATATTGATTTTTAATTACGAAAGGTGGAAAAATTATGAAAAAGAATTATGAATCATTAGCAAAATCTATTTTATCTTTAGTGGGTGGTAAAGAAAATGTATCCCATGTTATGCACTGTGCAACTCGTTTACGCTTTACCTTAAAAAACATCGAAAAAGCGAATACAGAAGAGATTAAAGCATTAAAAGGTGTAATTGATGTCATTATCAAAAACGGACAATATCAAGTTTGTATCGGGCCAGATGTAATTGATGTATATGAAGCATTAACAAAAATGGCAGGATTTGAAAAAAATGGTGATCAACCAGTAGAAAAGAAAAAAGCGATGGATGCATTCTTTGAAGTTATTAGTGGTATTTTCACTCCAATTGTTCCAATTTTAATGGCTGCTGGGATGGTAGGTGCTGTATTAACTGTTTTAGACTTAACAGGAATTTTACCATCAAATAGTCCAACTTATTATGTATGGAATTTAATTAAAGAAGCTGGTTTTTATTTCTTACCAATGTATGTTGCTTATACAGCTTCTCAAAAATTACATGCAAACACATTCTTATCTATGTTACTTGCTGGGGTTATGTTACATCCTCAATTAACAACTTTTGAAAGTTTAGGAGTTGAACAATTATCTTTCTTCGGAATTGGAATTCGTACAGTTAGTTACTCAACAACAATTCTTCCAATTATTTTAGGTGTATGGTTATTATCGAAAATTGAGAAGATTATTACTAAATATTGTCCACAAACAATTCGTGCATTTACTGTTCCAATGTTATCAATGATGATTGTAGCTCCAATTACATTAATTATAGTAGGACCAGCTGCTCAATACGTTGCGGATTACTTAAGTATGTTTGTGCAAATGTTAGGAAATAGCTTTGGTTTTATTGCAGTAGGAATTATTGCTGCTTTAACACCAATTATGATTGCGACAGGTACTCACTCATTTGCATTCCCTGTTATCGTAACTTCATTAGCAATGAATGGATATGAAGCGTTATTAGTTCCTGCTATGTTGGCTGAAAACTTAGCAATGGCTGGTGCAGCTTTTGCGGTAGGTATGTTGAGTAAAGATAAAGATGTAAAAGCTGAAGCGAATGCAGCTTGTTTATCCGCTTGTTTAGGAATTTCTGAACCAGCTATGTATGGAATCAACCTTCCTAGAAAAACACCATTCTATGCAACAATTGCTGCTTCTGGTATTGGTGGTGTAGTTGCCGGATTGTTTAATGTGAAATTCTATGCGATTGCTTCTGCTAGTTTTGTTGGGTTACCTGCAACAATTGGTGAAGGAACAATGATGAATTGTGCATGGGCAGTTGTTACAATAGCTGTTTCATTTATCTCAGCATTTATTATCACTCGTTTATTAGGGGTTAAGGATGTAGAAGCTCAAGAAACAAAAATTGAAGAAAAAAAAACTAAACATGAAGTAAAAAGTGTAGTTATTGCATCACCATTAAATGGTCGTGTAGTTGAATTAAAAGATGTTGAAGACAAAACTTTTGCTTCTGAAGCAATGGGAAAAGGTATAGCAATTGAACCTTCAAAAGGTGAATTGGTTTCACCGGTAAACGGAACAATTAAATCGATTTTCCCTACAAAACATGCAATTGGAATTGTATCTGAAGAAGGAGTAGAAATTTTATTGCACATCGGAATGGATACAGTTCAATTAGAAGGAAAACACTTTGAATTACACAAAAAAGTAAACAATCATGTATGTGTTGGTGATTTGATTTTGTCTTTTGATATTGATGCGATTGAAAAAGAAGGATATTCAGTTGTTACACCTATTATTATTACAAACACTGCAGATTATTTAGATATTATTTCTTGTAAGGATAATCAAGTTAAGCAAGGTGACAATATTTTAACAGTTTTATAAGGAGTTTATATATGCAAAATGATTTTTTATGGGGAGGCTCCACATCAGCGTTTCAGTTTGAAGGTGGAGCCAATGAAGGAGGAAAAGGAGATTCGTTCTATGATACAATCTCCAAAAACTCCAAATTAGCTCAAGAAAGTTCAGAAGGTTGGATGGGATTAAACAAAATAAAAGATTATTCCGTAACTTCCGATTTTTATCATCATTACGAGGAAGATATTCAATTAATGGCAGAAATGGGATTTAAAGCATTTAGAATGTCAATTGCCTGGACACGTATTCTTCCTACAGGAGATGGAGAAATTAATCAAACTGGAATTGATTTTTACTCAGATGTGTTTAAAACATTAAAGGAACATGATATTGAACCGGTTGTGACTTTATATCATTGGGATATGCCTCAATCATTGATTGATCGATATCATGGATGGTATGGTATTGAAACAGTAGAAGCATTTAAGAAATATGTTGAAATATGTTTTAGAGAGTTCGGACAATATGTTAAATATTGGTTAACTTTAAATGAAAACAATTTAACATTAAAATTACCAGCTTTTGGAACTGGAATGAAAGTATCAAAAAAAGACTCTTTTTATAATGAATTTGCGTATCGAGTATATCATAATACGAATATTGCTCATTTCTATGCAGTTAAAAAATGTCATGAAATGCTTCCTGAAGCAAAAATTGGATGTATGATTGCGAGTTCTCTTTCATATCCATTGACAAGCGATCCCGAAGATGTATTTATGGCACTAAAACACAACCAAGAATTAACATATGACTATCTAGATTTGTTGTGTCGTGGAGGATATACAAGAAAAAATAAATTAGAAATGGAAGCTAAAAAAAGTACAATCGCAAGTGAAAACACTGACTTATTTAGCAATCCGTCTGCAAAAATTGATTTCATTTCTTTTAGTTATTATTTCTCTGTTTGTTCAGGAACAGAACAAAGCTCGGCAGATGAAAATGCAGAAACACTACAAATGATGTATCAAGCTTTAAAAAATCCTAAATTAAAAGAATCTTCTTTTGGATGGACAATCGACCCTAAAGGATTGAGAATTTTAATGAACGAATTATATGATCGTTATCAACTTCCATTAATGATTGTTGAAAATGGTTTAGGTGTAAAAGATGATATTTTGACAGAAGATAAAAAGGTGCATGACCCATATCGAATTGAATACTTAAAACAACATATTCAAGCTGTAAAAGAGGCGGTGGATGAAGACAATGTAGAATGTTTAGGTTATTTACCATGGGGATGCATAGATTTATACAGTGCTTCAGGCGATAGAGATAAACGTTATGGTTTTATCTATGTTGATTATGAAGATAACTGTAAGCGATACAAGAAAGATAGCTTTAATTGGTATAAAAATGTTATTCAGACAAATGGAGAAGAATTATGATTGTATTAATTAAGAATAAAGTTAGATTAGAAGGAAAAAAAGTTTATATCGAAGCCTCAAAAAAGATGGCGAAAGAGACAGAAAAGGTTGATGGATGTATTTCTTCTACAGTTTTATTATCCGACGTTGAAGATGAAGTAATAAATTTAGAAGTTTGGAAAAGTAAAGAAGCATTTGACAAATATGATGGGTCGGCTTTCTTAAAATACAAAGCAGAACTAAAACCAAACTTTTTAGGAAATACAACTGAAATATTTCAAGAAGCTTAGAAAAATAAATTAGGAATACTAAAAATGCTCAAGAGATTTGAGCATTTTTTTATAATGCCTTTATTGTTGATAAATGTGTAAAGTAACAATAACACAAAAAAAGCTTCCCGCGCATGGAAGCTTCTTTTGAGAAAGGAGAGAATTATGAATCTATATCGACAAAGGGTTTTTGTATTATTATCTTTACCTTTGATGGTTATATGATACTTCTTTCCTTTCGTATTATTTTCAAAAGATTTTGGAAAATGATGTGAGTTCTTTAAATGATTTTGGTAATTATGGGAAACTTATGGATTTTGTATCGTTCCAAAAGCTTCTATGGCTGCATGATGATACGAATCAAAATCTGTATGATTTCCCAATACGTTTTTCATTTCCTGGATGAGTTCTTTATTTTGATACACGAGTTCGCATACGACATGGATGTTTTCCACATATTGTTTAAAGAAAGGGGAGATTTGTTTAATAATCTCTTGTAGACTTTGGGAATCATAAATGCGCATATTTGGTAAATAGAAGCTTGGATAGTATTGTTTCCAGAATGTGATGCTTCTTGGATCTTTTAAGTTTTTTCGAATGTTTTCTTCCAATTGTTTCGCATATTCGACACAGCCTTTTTGATCTAGATTGACCGCAAATTCGTATCGTTTTGTGTTGTCCTTGAACATATTTTCGATTTCTTGAGACGAAAGGGAATTTAAGAATTCTGCTAACAGAGAATAGTCTTCTGTGTATTTTTCTTTGGCAAGCTTATTCACCTTTTGCCACAAGAATTCATGAAAATCGTTTTGAATTCCATCGGGAATGAATCGTGACCAAAGGAAACGATTGATTAAGGCACTGTCTTTTTCTTTTTCTCTAGGATTAAAGGTTGGAATGTTGGCTTGCTCTACAACATCTACCAGGTTGGTATGGCGAATATGTAGAGGAAGATGTTCCACGATATATTCCATACTTTCAATTGTTTGATTTAAATATTCTTGTTTCTGATAGAGAGAATGTAGATATTGACTCAAATAGAACGAAGCCGTAGATGGTTCTTTCAAAATTAACTTGATTGTATGAAGTGGCAAATCGGCTTTTCGAAGCGATTGAATGAGTTGGAGTTGTTCCACGTCTTTTTGGACAAACTCATAGTATCCATTTTGTTGGTTAATCGAAGGGGAAATTAACTCTTCTTGAATATAAAAGTGGATATTTCTTTTTCGGATTCCGGTAATCTTACTTACTTCGTTGATTTTCATATCTCAAGTATACACCATACTGTAAGCTTTCTTGTAAGCGTTTACTAAAAAGTCTAAGAAATGTACCAATTGTGCCCTTAAAATAAGGGGATTGACTCTTCACAAAGTGTACATTGTATAGTGTATATATAGAAAAAACGGAGGAAACTATTATGTTCGAAAAAATGTTTGAGCCTATTCAAATCCGTGGATTAACACTAAATAATAGAGTGGTTTATTCGGCGGCTGGAACAAAATTTTCGGGAAGACAAGGAAGTTTTGTGACAGAACAATTAATTCATTATCATGTGGCTCGTGTAAAAGGAGGTAGCGGACTAAACTGTGTAGAAGTTAGTAGTGTTCATACGCCTTCAGCTCCAAGACGTTTCTTATCGATCTCGGAAGATATGTACATTCCTGGTCATAAGAAGCTGGTCGATGCGATTCATGAAGCGGGTGGAAAAGCTTGTATCCAATTGTGGCAAGGAGGATTGGCGGTTGGTTCGGATCAAACGGCACAAATCTTGGTCGCAAGTGATTTACCAGTCTCTCCTGAAATTACTTTACCAGGAATTACAATGGGTCAAATTCAAGAGATTGTTTCTTGTTTTGGTAAGGCAGCCAAAAGAGCGGTGGAAGCAGGTTATGATTGTGTGGAATTCCATTGTGCTCACAACTATTTACCACATTCTTTCTTAAGTGGAGCCTTTAATCATCGTAGCGATGAATATGGTGGGTGCTTAGAAAATCGTGCTAAATTCCCATTGGAATGTATTCGTGAAATTCGTAAGAACATTCCGGAAGATATGCCATTGTTCATGCGTATTGATGCTCAAGATGACTATTTGGAAAATGGTATGACTATTGAGGATACAATCACATTCTGTAACTGGGCAAAAGAAGCGGGCGTGGATGTATTAAATGTTTCGAGAGGAAACTTCTCTTCGGCAGCGATTAAATACGAAGTGCCTTCGATTGATACCCCACAAGGATTTAATATTGATAATGCGGCTAGAATTCGTAAAGAAACGGGCATGATTACTATTGGTGTAGGTCGTATTAATACACCAGAGATTGCTCAAAAAGCTTTGGCGGAAGATAAAGTGGATATGGTCGTTATGTGTCGTGCGCAATATGCAGATCCAGAATTTTTGAATAAAGTAAGAGATAATAGATTGGATGAAATTACGTATTGTATCGGTTGTGACCAAGGTTGTTACGATGGTTTTGAAAATATGGATATCGAACATGTCACTTGTTTATTAAATCCAGCTCTTGGTCGTGAAAAAGAATGTGCGATTGTCAAAACAGATACTCCAGAAACCGTCTTGATTGCCGGAGGAGGAATTGCTGGTTTAGAAGCAGCTCTAACTCTTAAGCGTAGAGGGCATAATCCAATTCTTATGGAAGCCAGTGATTCTTTAGGCGGACAATTTGTCTTGGCTGGTAAAGCACCTCGTAAAAAAGAAATGAGTGATGCCGTAGAACGTATGGCTAAACTAGCCGAAAAAATGGGTGTGGATATTCGTTTGAATACTCTTGTAACGCCTGAAACAATCGCTAGTGTAAAACCACACACTTTGATTAATGCGATTGGGGCTACACCTATTCAATTGAATATTCCTGGAAATGATTTAGATTTCGTTTATAACTCGCATGAAGTTTTAGCGGGTGATAAAGTAGTAAGCGGTAATGTAGTTGTCATTGGTGGTGGTCTTGTTGGTTGTGAAGTGGCTGAATATGTGGCTGAAAAAGGTTGCAAGGTTACCATCTTAGAAATGCTTCCTCAGATTGCATCAGACTTAGGTTCGGTTCGTAAAACGTGTGTGATGGAAAGTATTTATGGTGCAGGTATTACACCGGTTACGGATATTAAAGTTCAAGCAATTGAAAATGGTAAAGTTCTTGGCGTGAAAGGAGATGAATCATTAAGCTTTGATTGTGATTATGCGATTGTGGCGGTTGGTTCAAAATCTAGGGATACAAAAGCGTTGGAACAAGCTTGTTACGACAATGGTGTAGCTTACTTCTGTGTAGGTGATGCCTATGGGACTCGTCGTGCTTTGAATGCGGTGAAAGAAGCGTTTGATGTCGCATTAACTTTTGATAAACCAGAAGTGAGAAAGGATGCATTAAAGCCGAAGAAGACTGTCTTTTTAACAGGAGCAACGGGTACTATGGGAGAGGAAACGATGAAACAATTGTTAGCTCGTTCGTCTCGTTTTAACACGCGTATTTTAGCTCGTGATTCGAAGAAGAATCGGGATTTGTTGAAGAAATATAGAAATCCTTCTTTAGAAATCATTTGGGGAGATATGTCAGACTATAATACAATTCTAAAATGTGTAACAGGAGCCGATTATGTGTTACATATTGGGGCAATGGTTTCTCCTATGGCGGATGATTTCCCGAAGGAAACGTTGTATACAAATATTGGTTCGACTTTGAATATTATTAAGGCAATCAAAGCCCAACCAGATCCGGATAAGGTTCATTTTGCGTATGTTGGTACGGTAGCGATGACGGGTCATCGAGCATATCCTGTGCATTTTGGTCGTGTGGGAGATCCAATTTGTCCTTCTATTTTTGATTATTATGCGATGTCCAAAGTATTCTCGGAAATGGCATTGTACGATAGTGGATTGAAATATTGGGTAAGTATTCGTCAAACAGGACAACATCCTTCGAATGCAGCAGCAGGTAGTCTTCCAATTATTACGCACCAACCGCCTAATAACGTTTTGGAATGGTCGACTTCGATTGAATCGGGAATTTGTATGGCAAACTTGTGTGAAGATTGGGTTCCGGAAAGTTTTTGGCGTAAGGCGTATAACTTATCGTCTGGAGAAAAATATCGTCTTACAACTTGGGAATTGATGGATATTAACTTGGATACGTTTGACATTCATTTGAAAGATTTATTTGATCTAAATCGTATTGCCAAATATAATTTCCATGGACAATATTATTCGGATTCAAAAGATTTAGATGACATTCTTCATTTCCGTTGCATTGATGGCGATTTGTATTGGGAAGGTGTTCGTGAAGAAATGCGTCGTATGAAGCGTAATCCGATGATTGCGGCTATGTTTCCAACGGCTGAACAGATGAAGGCGAACAATGCGATGATTGGTCATAAGCGTATGGGTACACATTGGATGATTGAGAATAATGAAGAAGATTGGATCAAAGCGTTCTTTGGTTCGAAAGAACAACTGGATGCCATTGGGGATTGGGATTCGTTTGAATTGTTCCATCCGAGTGAAGAAGTGACTTTACTAGATCATGGTTACGATGAATCGAAATCTTTGGAAGAATTAACAATTGAAGATTTAAAAGGAATCGCAGCTTTCCGTGGTGGAGAATGTCTTGCCACTGAAATTAAGGACATTTATACACCAATTAAATGGAAATCGTATGAAGGTTATGAATTTGACTTGTCTATTAATGCGGTTGTTCAAGGTGGTCACTGGTGTCCACAACTTTTCAAATCCGAATGGACTTATGGTAAACAAGCTACATACAATCCATTCTTAGGACAAGTATGGTGGCCAATTCACCCGAGAACGGATAATTACACAATCCCTATGGAATATTCTGGATATGACATTTACATGGAATTGAAAGAAAAGATGGGATTATAAAAAAAGAAAGAATCGTAGAATGAAACTACGGTTCTTTTATTTTGTTAGTAAATTTTTTCAACAAGTGATTTTAGTTTTTCTGCATCAAAATCGGAATAGTCTTCCAACAAAGCTTTTAAACATTCTTCGTAAGAAATACCCATCTTTTTGAATTGTTTCGCAAAAGTTTGAATACTAATTTCTTGTTGCTCAATTCTGCCTTCGAATTTACCTTCCGCTATACCTTCTGCTCTTCCTTCCGATCTTCCTTCTTCTTTTCCTTCTTCTCTACCTTGTGTTCTTGCCAAAGCACGTTCTTCTTCCAACATTAATTGTGTAGCTTCTTCTTGATCCATGAAAAATGACAAAATATCCACAACCTCACTTTCTTTCGATTGAATATACGAAGTTAAGATATTTTCATTTTTACAGATTTTTAGGGTTTCTTCAATGGTTTTCAATGTGTATCGTAGTCTCTTCTTTTGTGGTAAAGTATGTATTGGAGTGAGTAATTATGAATAGAGAAGAAATATTTAGTCGTTTGAATACGTATATTAGCGAGAATTATGTACCGAAGCCAAAGAAAATTAGTTCGCCTCGTCCGCCTAGAAGAATCGAAAGAGTAAAACATAAACAGGAAGAAGATTATGAATCTGGTTTTCATAAAGAAGGCTTTGATTGGTTTGGTTATGACAAGGATGGTTATGACAAAGCTGGTTTTGATAGGGATGGATATAATAGATCTGGTTATGATAGAGAAGGTTACGACAAAGAGGGCTATGACCGATTTGGTGTAGACCGTTATGGTTATAAAAGAGATGGCTATAATAAACATGGTTTTGACCGTAATGGATATAATCGTGATGGGTATGATAGAGAAGGCTATGATGAGAGTGGTTATGATCGCAATGGCTATGATCGTAATGGTAAACGAGGATTAATTAATCGTTCAGCGCGTCTTACTAATAGAAGACCTAGCTTATTATCGGAACCTTGGGAAATTGATTTAGAAGATTTAGAAGAAATTGTGGAAAATAAGCAACCTTCCTTTAGTGATATGTTGTTTGATATAATTTGGCATTCTAAATATGAGGAAGTAGAAGTGTATAAGAAGGCGAGAATTGATCGTAAATTGTTTTCGAAAATTCGTAGTGATGAAAATTACCATCCTCGTAAAATCACAATCTTCCGTCTTATTTTGGCTTTAGAATTGGATATTGAAGATGCAGAAGCTTTGTTGAATAGTGCGGGTTATAGTTTTTCGAATTCGAGTCAGTTTGATTTGATTGTGAAGTTTTTTGTGAAACAACACAATTATGATGTTGCCTTATTGAATGATATGTTGCATAAATTTGGAGAAAAAATGTTTGATTAAAGTGTCGCAAAGTATGCGACCTTTTTTCTTTTTCCTTCGCTTATGATGGGTATAAGAGGTGAAGAAAATGAATAAAGTGGAGAATATGAAACCTTGCGCTTATCGGGTGGATGATAAACATTATAGTTCTGCATTTTTGGATTGGTGTGAAAGCCAAGGTGTAGATTGTCGAGAATTGGGATTTTTGAAAAATCAATATAGGGATTTGTATGAAGTCTTTATCGAAGAAGATATACTGATGTATCGAATTAAGGAAGACGATTGGGAAGAATTTGGTGATAGCTTTTCTATATTTGGTGGGGATCGAAAGTCTTTTTATACAAAGTATGGTGTGTTTACTTCTCGGGATGCCGGAGAATGGGGTGGTTCTTTATATTGTCCGGATGGCGTAGGTGTTGACTATCTTTCAGGGAATTTTGTGGATGTGTTTGTGCACAAGGATAAAGTGTATGCGATCGATTGTTGTCGTCATATGTGGTGTCATACGGAGATTTATGTTTTAGAACCGGATAAAGAACCAAAAATTATTTTTGGAGAAGGAGATCCTGCCTATATTGAGTATAAGGGTTATTGGATACAAGAGGATCAATTGTTTCTTTTGGTTATGGAAGAACATCGTTTGTGTGTATATGTTTTGAAAGAAGATGAATTTTGTTTGTATAGAAAGTATGACTATTGTCTATATGATGTAAGAAACGTTGTGGTTCAAAATCGTATCTTGTATGCGGGTCTTTCCAAATCTATTTTTAAATTGGATCTGGATACTGGAGAAGGAGAGATGTTGACTGATCTTAATGCATTTGCCCAATGGGAACTGGTTCGTGAAGATGTCGCTTTTAATTCGACCACGATAGAATAAAAATAGGTTACACTACTTTGGCATGGAGCAAAGAATATGAGTGAACGAGAGATTCGAAAAGATTTAGATATATTTTTAGACGAGAATTTATCGGAAGGTTGTCAAAAGAAGGAAACAGCGCAGTCGAACTTCTTGGATTTACCGAAGAAAAAGAAATTGGATCGTCTATTGGAAAACATGCATTCTTCTTTTAGCGATAAATTGTTGTCGTATATACGTGATTCTAAATTTGATGAGGTTGAAGTGTATAAAAGAGCAAGAATGGATCGTAAGTTGTTTTCGAAAATACGAAGCGATGCCAACTATCATCCTAGAAAAAAGACGGTGATTCGTTTAATTTTGGCATTAGAATTATCGATCCAGCAAGCCAAAGATTTATTGAATAGTGCAGGGTATAGCTTTTCTAATTCGAATAAATTTGATCTAATTATTAAATTTTTTATTGAACAAAACATGTATGATATCGCTTTGATTAATGAAGCATTGATTGAATATAAAGAAAATCCTTTGGATTAATTGTCGCATTTCGTGCGACCTTTTTTATTACGTTTTCGACTAAAATTCTTGTGTAGAAAAAAGGAGAAGAGAAGATGAAAAAGTTTTTGAATGGATTAATAGTCCTATCGTTAGTGTGTGCATTGTTTGGATGTGCTCCACAACATGTGGAAAAGAGCAATGAAGATATTGCGAAAATCGTTGAAGAAAATGGGATGGAAGTAAAAACGTATCCATATTATACGAGCCCTGCGATATTTGTGTCTTATGACAAAAAAGAAATATATTATTTTAAAAATGGGAAAGGTACTTTTGAAGACAATACGGATGGTCAAAATAGTCTAGAATATATCTTTCCGAATAAAGATGAGAATAATGAAAATAAGGAGGGAAAAGAAGCTTTTAAAAAGTTCATAAATTCTTTTGATATGACAGAAGAAGAATTGATTTCTTATTTGAAAAGTGCATTGGAAAAAGATGTGGATCGTTTTTATTCTCAATCGTACAAAGATCAAATTATAGAAGCCAATTATCAATATCGTGATACATATACTTCTATGTTAGATATGGATGAGGAAAATATAAAAAAGATTTATGATTTCATGTTAGAAAAATATGGTTCATTGACAAATAATCCTTATAAAGTGGAAGAAGATACCACTCTAGAATTTTTTGCTCCAGAACAAACGAGAGATACAGTGTATAGATTAAAGGATATAATGGATGAAACAAAATATACGGATATATATTTTAAAGGAGTAGTAACGGATGAAAGTGGAGATCAAGTTATTGCGTATGATTTTGTGAACGATGATTGTTCTGGGTATTATGCCTTTACTTTTAACGCAAAAAAGAAAGAGTTCGTAAATGCACTTTGTCTAATTAATGAAACAAAATCTAGTTTTACATCGGATTTAGCTATTGTATTACCAGCATATATGGTCGAAGCCTTTAATGACATAAACCCAATTGATGCACTTAGGATTGTGAATGATTCCTATAATACTGTGTATAAAAAAGGAAAGTATAAATACACTTTAATGATTAAGGATGATTCAATAGATTACTTTATCTATAAGTAGTGGATAAAATTTTTTGAGTACGTAAAGAATTCCAAAAATGGGATTCTTTTTTGGTATACTCAATACACTTAGG
>JAUNDJ010000077.1 GCA_030526175.1 Bacillota bacterium | reverse complement strand
AGTCTTTAGAAGAAGTGGTAGAAGAAACGATAGTAGTGGAAAATGAAAATACAAACCAAGAAATGAAGGAAGTTGCTTTACAATCAGCGCTTTCAAAATTGGAATTGACAATGGAAGATGTGCAAGATACTTCGGTTAGCGATGAGCCCGATGGATCGTATACTGTGCGTTTTTGGGTCAATGAGCTTGGAAAAGGTGTATCTGTTTCAACCGATTCTCAAGGTCAATATGTAAGCTTGAGGGAAGGGTAAAAAGCGATAAGATGGATTTTTCGAAAGAGTCCATCTTTTTTTGTTGTCCCCTCACAGTGAAAATGTGAGACCCATGGTATTTTAATATTTGCGAAAAAGTGATATATTACTACTGTATATTTTTATGCGAATTTGGAAATTTGAAGAAGGGATAGAAAAAGTATGTCTAGAAAAAAAGAATTGAATAGAAAAAATCGAAAGAACTATATGGCGACAATGGATTTAGATAATGATTTCGATGATGATGAAATTAATATTGATTTTAGTGAAGTTTTCGCATTCATTCGAAGTAGAGTCATTGTTCTTGCGATGATTGTGGCTATTTTTGTCGGAGGAGCTGGGATTTACACAAAACTATTTATGGCACCTCAATATGGAAGTAGTGGAACTATTTTCTTAACACCACAAACGACAGAAAGTGGAACAGCCGATTATACTTCCTTAAATGTTAACTCGAAATTAGTCAAAAACGTAATGGGATTATTAACACAAGATAATATCATGTTGAAAGTGGCGGAAAATACTGGGATGGATTCTGCCAAAGCAGTTCGTGAAACGTTAACGATTTCGAACCAAGATGAAACCGAAATCATTACGATTAAAGCCGTTACTTCCGATCCAAAACTATCGAAAAAAATTGTTTCGAGCACAATCAAGGTTTTTATCGAAACAATGCAAGATAACTTGAATGTAAAAAATATCGAAGTGGTCAATCCACCAAAATTAAACTATGAACCTGTGGGACCAAGCTTAAAGAAAAATGTCTTACTAGGTATGATTGCTGGAATTGGATTGGATATCCTTTATATTGCCATTGCGATATTAACAGACAACAGTATCAAAAATAGAAATCAAGCAGAAAAATTCTTAGGACTACCAGTGCTATGCGAAGTACCAGATATGGTTGCACCTAAGAAGGAGGGGTAGTATATGGCTTTTACGAAAAGAAAACAAAAAGCAAATCAATTTGATATGAACGAAGTGTTCCGTCAATTGCGTACAAATTTGGAATTTATGCAGTTTGATGAACAAATGCAAGTCATCAATGTCACTTCTACGACAAAAAATGAAGGAAAAACAACAATCTCTTTAAACTTAGCGAAGATTTTTGCGACAAAATACCAAGGGGTATTATTAATCGATTGTGACTTACGAAATCCGAGTATTCATAAAATGATCAATCAATCAAATAGTAAAGGATTGAGCAATATGTTATCCGACTATACCGATGACATGATTATTAAAACGCGTGAAGAAGTTATTCATATTCAATTTAATGAAGAAGATTTCCCATTGGATGTGATCACAACAGGAACAAAAGTACCAAATCCTACCGAAGTTCTTTCTTCCAACCGTTTCCGAAAATTTATGGAATTGGCAAGAGAACAATACAATTATATTATTATTGACTGTCCACCAGTGGGATATGTAGCTGATGCTGTTCCAGTATCCAATATCAGTGATGGAACTGTTTATGTCATTTCTTGTAAAGAAAAACATAAGAAACAAGTTAAAAATGCGATTACCGATCTACAAAGAACTGGTGTAAATATCGTAGGTACCGTATTGAATAAAGTGGATATTTCCACACAAAAATACGGATATGGATATTATTACGGAGACGAAAAGTAGGATATCTATATGAAAAAAATATTATGTATTTTGACACTTCCTTTGCTTCTTTGGGGATGTGCCAACCACATGACTATTAGTAAAGAAGATGCGGAAGAAATTTGTTTGGATGCTGCAGGGTATACAAAAGACGATGTGCAAAACTTAAACGTACAAGAAGGGGACGTATTTACCGTTACTTTTAAAAGCGATGGTGGAGATTATGAATACCAAGTCCAACAAAATGGAATTATTAAGAAAAGACATGTAAAATCACATTCGAGTTTAGACGAAGAAGATGTGATTGAAAAACCTGTAAAAGAAGAAGAAGAGGAAGTCGATGAAAACGATTTGGATGAAGAAACGGAAGAAGCCGCTATCCAAACCGCTTTGACAAACTTAGCTTTAAAATTAAATCAGGTGAATGATTTGGAAGTGACTAAAACAGACGATGAAAAGATTTCTGTTAAGTTAACTGTGATTGCCAATGGTAATAAATTTGAAACGATTATTGATCCAAATACAGGAAGAGCTGTTAGCTCTTATATTGTGTAACAATCAATTTTGTTTAGAAGGTGAGGATGTCTATGAAAGAAGAAAAAAAGAAAAGAAAAGTATGCTTGGTCAGTTCTTCGGGAGGACACCTTACACACTTATATATGTTAAAACCCTTTTGGGAAAATAAAGACCGGGTCTGGGTAACGTTTAAAAAAGTAGATGCATTAACGATGTTAAAAGGGGAAAAGATTTATCCTTGTTACTACCCAACAAATCGAAGCATTAAAGCGTTGATTATTAACACATTTATCGCTTTACGCGTGCTCATCAAAGAAAGACCAAACTTAATCATTTCCACAGGGGCAGCCGTTGCGGTTCCATTCTTCTATCTAGGAAAATTGTTTGGTTGTAAGTGTATTTACATTGAAGTGTTCGATCGAATCGATCATTCCACAATGACGGGTAAATTAGTCTACCCGATTTCGGATTGTTTTATTGTACAATGGGATGAAATGAAAAAAATCTATCCGAAAGCCATTAACTTAGGCAGTATATTTTAGGAGGGATTCTTATGATTTTTGTGACGGTTGGAACACACGAGCAACAATTTGATCGGTTAGTAAAGTGTATTGATGAATTAGTAAGAGACAAGATTATCACCGAAGAAGTGGTAATCCAAACCGGATATATCGATTATGAACCAAAATATTGTTTTTGGAGCGATTTCTTTCCTTACAAGAGCATGTTGAAATATGCCCAAGAAGCTCGCATCATAGTCACACATGGAGGACCATCTAGTTTTATGATGGCTTTGCAGTTAGAAAAAACACCGATTGTTGTGCCAAGAAAATTTGAATACGATGAACACGTAAACAATCACCAATTACGCTTTTGTTTAGAATTAGAAAAGCGAAGTAAAAATATTATTTGTGTACAAGATATCAATGAATTGGGCAATGTGATCTTGAATTACGAAGAAATCACAAAGTCCATGGGAGGAAATCTTGTTCGAAATAACGAAAAATTTAACCAGGAATTTGAAAAAATTGTAGATGGTTTATTTAAGTGGGATACTATGAATAAGAATATTGTGATATTGAGCGATGAACAATTAAAAAAAGTGCAGAGCTTGGAATTATTAGCCTTACAAGAAGTGAATCGTATTTGCACAAAATACAATATCAAATATACCTTGGGGTATGGGACTTTGATTGGTGCCGTTCGTCATAAAGGATTTATTCCTTGGGACGATGATATTGATATCTGCATGTTACGAAAAGATTATATTCGATTTAAAGAAATTTGTAAGAAAGAATTATCTTCGGGATATTTTTATCAAGACAACGAATCCGATCCCGAATATTATATGTTGTATGATAAGATTCGTGTGGATGGAACGCTTTTTAAAGAAGCTTTTCAATCCCAATGGAATATTCATCATGGAATTTACGTAGATATATTCCCGATTGATGCCATTCCAGATCAAAAATGGAAAGAAACGTTCCAATACCTTCTTTTTCATTTTTTTAGAACCGGTGTTATGGTCAAATATGGAAATATTGCCTCTAGAACTGGGAAAAAGAAAGTATTTGCGAAAATTTTAAGAGTATTGTATATGCCATTTTCATTATCCTATTTATACAAAAATGCCAATAGGGTTGCCATGAAATATGACGATATTGAAACAAAAAGAATTCACAGCTTCTGTGGTCCATATAAGAAAAAAGATATTTTTGAACGAAAAATCTATTCGCAAATGGAAGTGGTTCCTTTTGAAAATATGGAAGCTCAGATTTTAAAAGATTACGATATCGTATTAAAGAGCATATATGGAGATTATATGAAACTACCGCCCAAAGAGAAAAGAGTGACTCGTCATAGTTTGGTACAGATTGATGTAGAATAAGGAGACACTATGAAAAGAAATGCGATTATTTTGGTAGCAGGTAAATCAAGTCGTTTTGCCCCTTTTACTTATGAAAAGCCAAAAGGCTTATTTCGAGTGAGAGGGGAAATTTTGATTGAGCGCCAAATTGAACAATTAAAAGAAGCCGGTGTGGAAGATATTTATGTTGTCGTTGGATATATGAAAGAAAAGTTCTTTTATTTAGAAGACAAATACAATGTAAAGCTGATTGTAAACAATGCGTTTGGAAAAAAAGGAAACTTATATAGCTTGTTTGTGGCAAGACAATATTTACACAACACATTTGTGTGCTGTGGCGATCATTATTTTATGAACAATCCTTTTCTAGACGAAAACCCATGGAATCTAAGCTATCGTGCTTGTTCGTATCAAAAAGGGAAGTTTAGAGAATTTGCCATCGATTCTTCCGAAGCCAATGTCATTACGGAAGTTCGTGTGGGAGGAAAAGACTCCTGGGCAATGGTCGGACACGCTTATTTTAATGAAAGCTTTTCTTCTCGATTTGTCAAATTAATGGAAAACGAAATCGATGATTTTGGGGTTGCTCAATTGTTCTGGGAAGAATATTATGGCAGCCACATTAAAGAATTGACATTATATCGAAAAGACTTTGAATTTAGTGAGATTTCTGAATTCGACTCCATTGACGATTTACGAGAATTTGACTCCGAGTTCTTATTAAATGTCGATTCCGATATCATTAGTAATATTTGTGATACTTTGTCTTGTCATCCTAATGAAATTAAAAACATCAGCATTATCAATGCGGGACTGACAAACGTTTCCTTTGCCTTTTCCATCAAAGATACGAAATATGTCTATCGTCATCCAGGTGGGACCGCTGGTAATTTAATCAATCGACAAACGGAATTGTTTACCCAAAAGGTCGCAAAAGAAATCGGCATTGACCAATCGTATATTCATATGGATCTTTCAGGATGGAAAGTGTCTTACTATGTGGAAGATGCGCAAAACTGCGATTTTGAAAAATACGAAGACCAATTGAATACGGCGATGGCCTATCTTCATTCGCTACATAAGGTTAAGACAGACGATACCGTAAAAATATTTGATAATGTAGCCGAAGGAATGAAGCTTCTTCGTATCGCTTCGGCAACCAAAGGTAATTTGGAAAAAGAATTTGCCGATATCATTTCAAAAGTGGAACGTTTGTACGAATATGTGAAACAAGATGCCAAAGCTTTAGGTTACGAATTGGTTTTGTGCCATAACGATGTGTACGAACCAAATTATTTATACAATTCGAAAAATGAAATTTATCTAATCGATTGGGAATATGCTGGATTAAATTATGAACCCAACGATATTTGTTGCATCTTAGCACGCTACGATTGGAGCACTGAACAAATCGAACGCTATCTAAGAGCGTATGTTGGTCGTGAATTAACCGAGGATGAAAATCGTCTATATCACGCCTTTATTCCCATTACTGGATTTTATTGGTTCTGCTGGGGATTGTATAAAGGATCGGTTGGCGATGACGATTCCTTCTTCTTCTTACCATCGTATCGAAACATTATGCGCTACTTAGATCCAGCCTTAGCGTATTACGAATAAAGGAAAGGGATGTTTATATGATAACCGCAATGATTTTAGCTGGCGGGACCGGTTCTCGCGTGGGGGCAGATAGACCCAAACAGTTTGTGGAAATCTTAGGGAAACCAGTCTTAGGCTATACAATTGAAATATATCAAAACCATCCTCTTGTGGATGCCATAGAAGTGGTTTGTCACAAAGACTGGAAACAATATTTAGAAGAAATGGTGGAAAAATACCACTATAAAAAAGTAAAATGGATTACTGATGGAGGCGAAACGTTCCAGGATTCTTGTATCAATGGAATCAATTATTTAAAAAATCATCTACAAGACGACGATTATTTAATGATTCATTATGGTGCCGCTCCTTTTACGAGTGAAAAAATCGTCAGCGATGTAATCCGTGTCATGAAAGAAAAAAATTCGGCAATCACTGCTACACCGGTTTATCAACTGTTGGCAAGTAACGATGACAATGGAGAAAGTAAGACATATTACGATCGCGACAAGTTTATTCAGATTGCGTGTCCATATGGCTTTAAGTTCTCATATATTGTTGACATATATGCGCGTGCCAAAGAACAAGGCTTGTTAGAAGTAATCGAACCACATACAACGTCTCTAATGTACGCTTTAAAAGAAACGCTATACCAAGCGTATGGAGATCAAACCAATATTAAAATTACCACGAAAGAAGATTTAGACTTGTTCGAAGGCTATGTATTAATGAAACAGAAAAGAGAAAACCAACAATGCGAGAAGAAATTCTAATTTCTGTTGTTGTCCCAATATATCGTGGTGAAAAATATATAGAAGCGATAGAATCCATGGTGGTTCAAAACGCTTCCTTATTCGAAACCAATCCAGGTATCGAACTTATTTTTGTGAACGATTATCCATCTAATCCTCTACCAATCGAAGAAAAGTGGGATCGTGGTGTAAAAATAAGAGTTGTGGAAAATGAAAGAAATGTAGGCATCCACCAATCAAGAATTCATGGCTTAACACACGCTCAGGGAGAATATATTCTCTTTTTAGATCAGGATGACCGCATTTCAAACGACTGTCTTTTTTCTCAACTATCCGCTATTGGACAAGCCGATATGGTTGTGGCCAATGGATATAAAGAAAAAGATGGCGAAATGAAAAAAATTTATCGTAGCACAAAGAAACAAGCTTTAGTACTAGATCCAACAATCTATCAAAAAGCCGCCAATCAAATTGTGTCGCCTGGACAATGCTTAATTCGTAAAAGCGCAATTCCTGCAGAATGGAAAGAGCGTGTCATTGTGCAAAATGGCGGAGATGATTTATTTCTTTGGTTCTTAATGTTTACCAACCAGGCAAAAATTGTATTGAATGAAAATTGTGTATATACACATGTGGAAACCGGAAGCAATACGTCCAACGATTTACAACAGATGATACTTTCGGCGGAAAATGTGATTTCGATATTAAAAGATTGTCCACGTGTTCCTTTGAATATGTGGAAAGCGTATCAAAAAAGGATTTCTTTTTTGAAAGAAAAAGAAAGTCGAAAAGGAATGGCTCGACTGTTTGTTCATTTTCGATATTTAGACATTTGTGTTTATAAATTATATGCGTATTATAGATAAAGGGTGAATTATGGTAAAAATATTAGCGTTCCATTTGCCACAATATCATGCGTTTAAAGAAAATGATGCATGGTGGGGCGAAGGATTTACAGACTGGGTAAATGTGAAAAAATCAAAGGCTCTTTTTAGTGCGCACAATCAACCAAGAGTGCCTGTGGATGGCTATTATGATATGTTAGAAAAGAAGACGCATATCCGCCAGGCGCAATTGGCAAAAGAATATAGCATCGACGGCTTTTGTTACTACCATTATTGGTTCGACGGAAAACTTCTTATGGAAAAACCATTGGAAAAAATCTTAGAAGAAAAAGACGTGGATTTGCCATTTTGTATGTGCTGGGCCAATGAACCATGGACACGTTCCTGGGATGGGAAGAGTAAAGAAGTCATTATGCCCCAAAGATATGGGAATGAAAAAGAATGGAAAGAACACATTGACTATTTATTACCATTTTTTCAAGACGAACGCTATATCAAAGTGGATAAAAAACCATTATTTGTCCTATATCGTACAAATCATATCAATCGTTGTGATGAAATGATCCAATATTGGGATCGTATTTGTCAAGAAGCGGGTTTAGCCGGTATTTATGTCGTGGAAGAAAACAACAACTTTCAAGAAGGAAGTGCGTGTGCTCATTCTTCGGCAATCTTAGATTTTGAACCTGGTTATACACGTAGCTTCGACAAAACCACGGTGGTTAAAATAAAAAATAAATTATCTAGTTTTTTAGGTAAGAAATATTCTTTGTTTTCTTACCAAGATACTTGTGAACATATGATCCAAAGAGATGTGAAAAAAGAAGACAAACCACATTTTTTAGGATGCTTTACTGGATGGGACAATACCCCTAGAAGAAACGAAGGGGGAACGATTGCCCAAGATGCATCACCAGCCTTATTTGAGCACTATCTTCGTATCCAGATTCAGCGAAGTGAAGCTTTCGGAAATTCATTTTTATTCGTGAATGCGTGGAATGAATGGGCGGAAGGGGCGTATTTAGAACCGGATACAAAATATGGATATGCCTATTTAGAAGCGGTACGAAACGCAAAGGAGTTAGAACATGATTAGTGTAATAATTCCTGTATACAACACGGACATAAAGCTTGTGAAACGGTGTGTCCAACAAATTGTTAATCAATCGTACTCGGATTTTGAAATTGTTCTTGTCAACGATGGTTCGAAAGAAGAGTGTAAAAAACAACTGGATGCATTGGAACAATCGTTTGAAAAAGTACGTGTAATTCATCAAATCAATCAAGGGGTTTCTGCGGCAAGAAATACGGGAATTCGTTTTGCGAAAGGCGAATATCTAGCTTTTGTCGATGCCGATGACTTAATTAGTGAAGATTTTCTTTCTTCCGGTATGTATTATATGGATTCGTATCACTTGGATATGGTCATTGGATCGATTCAATACGAACCCAATATTCACAACTTGGATATTCAAGGACCCAAAGAATTTCAAATATACGAAGGAAACGAAATTGAAGTGGTGAAAAAAAGCCTTTTAGATTTTCGTTTACCCGATATCGAACACAACATTTTAGGCAGTCCTTGTGCGCGCATTTTTCGTAAAGAAAAAGTGAAGGACGTGTATTTTGATAAAGAAGTTCGAATCTGTGAAGATCAATTGTACAATTTATACGTTTTGGATCGTTGTCAAAAGGTGGGTGTGGTACCAGAATATTGGTATACATATTTTCAACACGATTTTTCCGCCCTACATTCGATTCAAGGCGGTTTGAGTTTTTTTCCATTTTATGAAAAATTATTTGAATATGGTCGCTTGGAAAAAGATGTTTGTGTACAAAACTTCCTATTCGATAAGATTGTTGGCTTTTATTCAGGACTGGTTCGTCATACGATGAAAGAAGAGACTTTGTCGATTACAGATAAAATTAAAAAAATTCGTGAATATCGAAAAATGGAAATGTTCGCACATTCCTTAAAGAAGCTGTGTCCATTTTCTTCGGAAATTACGAATTCGCATAAGCTTCGTGCTGTATTTTTAAAAGGAAGACTGGATTTCCTTTTGATCGCATATCATTGTTTTATTCGAAGTAAGAAGGAGGGAGAAAGAGAATGAAAAGAAAATATCTACATTTTTCATGGACTACATTGTTTATTTTTATCATCGTTCTTGCTTCGGTAGTCCGTTGTTACAACCAGCTCTTCTTTTTCAGTTCCAATACCGAAGTATTAATTTTATCCTTTTGTTTGGGTGCCTTGATTTTAAAAAAGGCCGATCAGCTTTTTAAAAATAAGATTTCCTTGCCCATCACGCTTCTGGTTCTCTTATGTTTTGGCATAGCACTATTTCGCTTTAGTCCAGCATATTATTCAAGATCTTTATATGCGATGTCTATTATCGCTTTAGGATGTTATTTTATTGGACTACTCTATGGAGGGAAGTTCTATCACGTGCTATGGCTTGTGGTTGGACATGGTGCACTGAATGCGATTGTGACATGGATTCAAATTTTTAACTATTCATATTATGAAGAATATCTTCAACGTTTTATCAATCCAGAATTGATTGGAAGTATCAATCGTATTTATAAGTCGTTTGGTGGATTGTGTGGAATGAGTGATCACTATTCGCGAAATGCGTTCTTTATTGTAAGTGCAATCTTTGTATTGTTTGCCTTTTTCTTAAGCGAAAAAGCGAAATGGAAAAAGAATCTATATCTTTGTGCCACTGCCTTTTTCTTCTTAACATTAATGACCATTGGGAAACGTGCGCATTTGATCTTTGCCAGCTTTATTCTTTTTGTCGTTTATTTGTGTTCGCAAAAGAATATTAAGAAATCGATTAAAAAAGGAATGTGGGCCACTCTATTTATTCTTGTGGCAGGAACAGCTGTTTTAATTCTGGTTCCTTCTTCGCGACAAACGATTCTTAGAATCATCAACTCTTTAAACGATGGTGGAACGGATTTCTCAACAGGACGTATCAATCATATTTATCCTCTGGCATGGCGCTTATTTTTAAATAGCCCATGGATTGGAAATGGATTTGGTTATTTTACAACGTATACAAACAATGCGTACGCCGGTGTTCATAACGATTACTTACAATGGCTTTGCGATTATGGAATTGTTGGATTTGTTTCTTATATGGCATTTACGATGGCTTCTTTTTATACAATCTATCGTATCTATCGTACTATGTGTAAAAATCCGATGTACTATAGTGTCAAAGTAAAAGTATTAGCGGCTTGGTCTCTTCTTTTCCAAGGTTGGGTGTTGGTCTATTCTTTATCCGGTATCCCACATTACGATTATGAAATTAGTATTTTATACTATATCGCTTGTGGAATTGGCGTTTGTTTAGCTATACAAAATCGAAAATGGAGAAGGGGAATGTATGAAGAAAATCGCAATCGTGACGTTGTATGATGACACCAATATTGGAAATAAACTACAAAATTATGCCGTACAATGTTTTTTTGAAGAAATGGGTTTTGCGTGCGAAACGCTTCCACATTGGGAAATGGCCCACGATACCTTTACGCTTCCAGACATAAAAAAGAATATCTGTAAGACAATTGGATATCCGAAAAGAAGAGCGAAAAAGCTTCGTATGGAAGAAAAAAGAAAAGTTCGATTTTCGACTTTTTCCAAACAATATTTAAAACTTGGAAAGATGGTAAAAATTCATCGTCTGCCCAAAGATCTGGCAAACCAATACGACTATTTTGTCACAGGCAGTGATCAAGTGTGGCACAACTGGACCGATTCCGCCGAAGAAATTAAATACTTTATGTTAGGGTTTGCGAATGAAAACCAAAGATTGACCATTTCGCCAAGCTTTGGGAAAAGCGTTATCGATTCGTATTATGATGAGTATAAACAAGGTTTGAATGGCTTTAAAGTCTTAACGTGTCGAGAAGAATCGGGTGCAGAGTTGATTGAAAATATCGTGCACAAAAAAGCCCACGTGTTACTGGATCCAACGATGTTGATTCCTTCTTCGTATTGGTACGATATGTGCGAAAATATTCATTTGGTCCTTCCTAAAAAATACATTCTTGTCTATTGTTTAGGAAATATGAAAAGCGAACATCGCTACTTTTTAGAAAAAACAGCGAAAGAAAATCGATTGGAAATATTGGATGTGTATAGTATTGATCAAGAAGACATGTTCTACACCAAACCCGATGAATTCTTATATTATATTCAACATGCCAGTCTGGTCTTTACCGATTCTTTCCACGCTTCGGTTTTTTCTATATTATTTAAAAAAGACTTTATCGTATTTGATCGAAATACTTCGTATATCAAAAATATGACGAGTCGTATTGATACATTGTTGAAAACTTTTAACTTAATGGAGCGAAAGATGAACGAACAAATCCGCTTGTTTGGAACAGACTTCTCACATGTCGATGCCATTTTGGAAAAAGAAAGAAAAAGAGCCAACGAATTGTATCAGCACACGTTTCAAATATTAGAACAGGGGATAGAACATGATTAAGAATCAGCGTAAATTTGGAATCTTAATTTCGTATGTAGGACAAATGGTGCATATTTTATCTGGCTTGTTGTATACCCCTATTATGCTTCGTCTACTTGGACAAAGCGAATATGGTTTATATCAGCTCGTGTATTCGGTCGTTGCTTATTTGGGATTATTGAGCATGGGCTTTGATGCTTCGTATATGCGCTTTTATGCACGGGAAAAAGCCAAATCGGATCAAGAAGGCGTTTCACGACTCAATGGAATGTTCTTGTTGATCTTTTTGTGCATTTCTTGTATTTGTGTGATTTGTGGTATTTTTATGCTTGTGAATATTCAATCTATTTTTGGAAGTGGATTGACGAGTGGAGAATATACGAAAGCGCGCATCTTGATGATTTTGATGATTATCAATTTATCCATTGGTTTTCCCAATTCGGTATTCAACTGCATTGTGACTTCCCAAGAGCGTTTTGTGTTCCAAAAGACTTTGATCTTGCTGCAAAACTTGTGCAACCCATTGTTGTCGTTGCCGCTATTATTACTAGGCTTTGGATCCATTGGAATGGTGAGTGTAACAACCTTCCTTACCTTTATTGTCTTTTTCTCTAACTTGTATTATTGTTTGAAAAAGCTAAAGGTTCGTTTTTCTTTTCAAAACTTGCAGTTTTCTTTATTAAAAGAAATGTGGGTATTCACAATCTTTATTTTCTTAAACCAGATTGTCGATCAGATCAACTGGAGTGTGGACAAGTTCTTATTAGGACGAATTATTGGAACATCGGCGGTTGCCATCTATGGGGTAGGAGCGACCATTAATACATTATATCTACAATTTTCCACAACCGTTTCCAATGTTTTTGTTCCCAAAGTGAATCAAATTGTGTTTGAAACAGGAGACGATCACGCCCTGACAAAATTATTTACTAAAGTAGGTCGTATTCAATTTATCATTTTATTCTTGATTTTATCGGGATTCTTCTTTTTTGGAAAACCATTTATTGCCTTTTGGGCAGGAGAAGGGTATCAGGCTTCGTACTACATTACCTTATTCTTGATTGTTCCAGTAACTGTCCCTTTGATTCAGAATTTGGGAATTGAAATTCAACGTGCTAAGAATAAGCATAAGGCGCGTTCCATTGTATATTTTTTTATTGCGATCGCAAATGTGCTACTAAGTATTCCATTAATTTATTGGTTTGGTCCTATGGGAGCCGCTTTTGGGACAACGATTTCTTTGACTTGTGGGAATATTCTTTTCATGAACTGGTATTATCACAATCATTTACACATTGATATTTTATATTATTGGAAACATATATTCGCGTTTGTTCCTGCATTGATTCTTCCTTTGACTCTGGGAATTTTGATTAACGTATTTGTTTCCATCCATAGTGTATTTGTACTAGCACTTTGTATCCTGGTTTATACTATGGTATATGTTTTTTCTATTTTCTTATGGGGATTGAACGAAGAAGAAAGAGCGAATTTTCAAATTCGGAAGAGTAAGTAAGAGGTTTTCATGATTCAGAAAGTATATGTGGCTTGTGCCAAAGAAGAATCGATTAAAAAAATAAGTTCTTCGGGTGGATTGTTCTACTTGTTTGCCCAAAATGTACTACACCAACAAGGGGTCGTTTATGGTGTGCGTATGAGCGAAGATTGTTACAAGGCAGTTTATGAGCGTGTAGAAAAAGAAGAAGAGCTTCTTTCTTTATGTGGTTCAAAATATATGCAAGCCCAAATGGGAAACACTTTGTCTTTGGTTAAAAAAGATGTGGAAGAAGGAAGAATTGTATTGTTTACGGGAACGGCTTGTCAAATCAATGGCTTAATGAAATTTTTAGGAAAGAACTATCCCAATTTGTATTGTATTGATGTGATCTGTCATGGGACGCCTTCGTATAAGCTTTGGCAAAAAAATGCGTTGGCTTTTGAACAAAAACATCGAGGGAAACTGAGTGAAGTGAACTTTCGTTCTAAAGTGACGGGTTGGTCGCATTATGGCATTGAAAGAGAACTGGATAGAAAAAAGAAATTTTTCTTGCCAATGGGCTTGGATGAATATATGTCGTTGTATTTAAAAAACTATGCCCTTCGTCCTTCTTGTTACAATTGTAAGCCAAAAAGGGAAAAGCTATCGCATATTACTTTGGGCGATTTCTGGGGTATTGAAAATGTCTTGCCAGATTTTGATTATCAAATGGGTGCTTCTTTGGTGATTGTTCGTGACAAACAAGGACAAGCTTTATTGGATAGTATTCAAGATGTGATTCTTTTGGAAGAAGTGGATTATGAACAAGCCATTGTCTACAATCCTTCGGAATATGAGTCCGCATCAAAGCCTATCCAAAGAGAATTATTTTATCAAGATTTAGAAGAGCTTGGTTATGCCAACTTTTTAAAAAAGTACACTTCGAACTCTTTAAAAATCAAAATAAAGCGCGTATTAAAGACTAAGCGTTTGAAATAGGAGAAGAGTATGAAAAAGATTCCTGTTTTATTTATTCATAAAGAAGATTGTTGCGGATGCAGCGCCTGTATGGCAATTTGTCCCCGACAAGCGATTCGCATGGAAGAAGATGAAGAAGGCTTTTTTTATCCGTTCTTGGATGAGCAAAAATGTGTTTCTTGTTTCCTATGCGAAAAAGTTTGTCCACAAAAGGATAGTGAGTAAGGATTTTGAATCCTTGCTCTTTTTTTTTGAAAAACGTACTTTTGCGAATAAAATATGTTTCAAAAATAAATATTCAATATTAAAATAAAAATCATTTTGAAGTATATTTTTTGTAGAGGAAAATTTTTCGTTGAAGGGAGAAGAGAAAATGGCAAATGTAAATGCTGAAAAGGCCGCTAGTATCGTTGAAAAAGTTGGCGG
>JAUNDJ010000076.1 GCA_030526175.1 Bacillota bacterium | reverse complement strand
CAATTCATCTCTCCGCTTATAGAAGCGGGAGAATTCTTGGGGTAGTTGGTTAAATTGTTTGATACTATTTTTGTGGCTACCATATCCACTATGGGTCTAAATGGTTCGATTAAGTCATCTACTAGATTGAATGCATTGAATGTATTTTTATGGTGAATCCCATTTGATAATAAGAATCCATGGGCTCCTGCATATTTAGCTATGGCACTTCGTAGTATTGAATATCCATAGTTTAAACAACTATTTATTGGTGTCTCGCATCTTCTATTTAAGCCAGGATATAGATATTGGAAATATTTTTGTGCAGCTTGTCCTTCAATATTACTTTTATCACCTTGCCTCACTTTTGCCGATAGTAAATATAATTCTTTGGCTCCCTCTTTTCCTAATAGAGTAAGTGCTCTTGCCTGATTTTCAATTTTCCGTATTATTATTTGTTTCCATAAAATATTTTTCCTTCGTTGTGACATAGTTAGCTGTTTTTGTATAACCAAAGTTTGTCTAACATTATTTTCATAAGATAATGTCATAGAAGATGGAAGATAATTATTTCCCAATGTCATTAATAAGACTTTATTTTGAGCGAGTATAGTAATGTCATTTGTGGACAATCGAATATTCGGTCCTTGACAGATGACTATATCTAAATCTTTTATTGGAATATATATTTTATTCTTTCCACTTTGTATTTCTAATTGATGATTGAGGATGTGTATTTCGGCTGGATTTGTGATTTCTAAGATTCTAAATGACATATACTTTCCCTTTTGACATAGAAAAAGCATGACCATATGGCCATGCTTAATTTTTTATTTACCTTTGTTTTTGATTTCAGCTTGAATCATTGCTAAGAATTCTTCTTTAGTAACTGTTGTTGATTTTTGTTCCCCGTGTTTACGGAAAGTAATCAAGTTTTCGTCACGTTCTGTGTTTCCTAATACTAATTGGTAAGTATCTTTTTGAAGTTGTGATTCACGGATTCTGTATCCTAATTTTTCTTCACGAGCATCTAAACGAGCACGAATGTTGTTGTCAATTAACATATCAAAGATTTCTTGTGCATATTCTAAGTGATATTGATTTTTAACTGGTAATACAGTTACTTGGTTTGGTGCTAACCATGTTGGTAAGTTACCTTTTGTTTCTTCTAAGATATATGCCATGAAACGGTCTAATGATCCTAAAATTGCACGGTGTAATACAACTGGAGTTTTCTTGCTTCCGTCTTTATCCACATATGTTAAGTTGAATTTTGCTGGTAAGCAGAAGTCTAATTGGCAAGTTGATAATGTGATTTCATTTCCTACTGCTGGTTTTACTTGAACATCTAGTTTTGGACCATAGAATGCAGCTTCACCAATTTCTTCTGTGTATTCTAATCCTAATTCATTCATTACTTCACGTAATTCTTGTTCAGCAGTATCCCACATTTCATCATCATCGTGATATTTTTTCTTGTCCGCAGGATCTCTTAATGACAATACTAAACGATAATCTTTGATATCAAAGTCTTTGTATACATCTAAGATTAAATCCACTACTGATTTGAATTCTTCTTTAATTTGTTCTGGTGTCACAAATAAGTGGGCATCGTTTTGACAGAAGTGACGACCACGTTCAATACCTTTTACAGCTCCAGAAGCTTCGAAACGGAAGTCGTGCGCGATTTCCCCAATACGAATTGGTAAATCTTTATAAGAGTGTAAACGGTGTGCATAAATCATCATGTGGTGAGGACAGTTCATTGGACGAAGAACGAATGATTCTCCTTCTACTTCCATAGCAGGGAACATGTTTTCTTTATAGTGATCCCAGTGTCCAGATGTTTTATATAAGTTTACAGTACCAACACAAGGTGTCATTACGTGTAAATAGTTTAATTTTCTTTCTTTACGTTTGATATACTCTTCTAATTCTTGCCAGATAGTATATCCATTTGGAAGATACATTGGTAATCCACGTCCAATTAAGTCGTCTGCCATGAAAATATCCATGTCTTTACCAATTTTACGGTGATCTCTTTCTTTTGCATCTTCTAAATCTTGTAAGTGTTGTTCCAATTCTTCTGGAGTAGGTAAGCAAACACCATAAATTCTTTGAAGAACTTTATTGTTGGCATCCCCTTTCCAATAAGCACCAGAGTGTTTTAATAATTTGAAGTTACGACACATTTTTACATTATCCACGTGAGGTCCACGGCAAAGATCTGTGAAGTCTCCTTGTGAATAGCAAGTGATTGTTGTTGTGTCTTCATCCATACGATCGATCAAGTCGATTTTATAAGGATCTTGCGCAAACATTTCTAAAGCTTCTTCTTTCGATAATTCTTTACGAATGATTTTCTTTCCATCTTTACAGATTTTTTTCATTTCTTTTTCGATTTTAGCGATCATATCGTCTGTAACAACTTGATCTCCTAAATCAATATCATAATAGAATCCTTCAGAAACAACAGGTCCAACCCAGAATTTAGCTTCAGGAAATAAGTGTTTTACAGCTTGTGCCATAACGTGAGCACAAGAGTGGTTCAAAGTATTCAATGCTTCTTCTTTTTTAAAGTCTCTCATTTTCTTTCTCCTTTTCCATATAAAAAGCGACAGACATCAAAGGACGCCTGTCGCACGTGGTACCACCTTTGTTCTCAAAAAGACATTTTTTGAGCACTCAATTCTTTTAACGCAAGAAATACGGCACACTCTTTCGAGGGCAATTCAAAGGTAGTAAGTCAAAGTCTTTGCGAACCGTTTTCACCAACCACAGTTCTCTCTACATTCAAGATGTTTTGACCCATGTCCTTTTCTACATCATTGACTTGATTATAAAGCGAAAAAACAAGGTTGTCAAAGAATTACATGTTTTTTACGTTCAATGTACGAATCGCATTTAATACCGCAATAATCATGACTCCTACATCGGCAAAAATGGCTAACCACATATTCGCTAAACCAAATGCACCAAGTGCCAAACATAATAGTTTAACGCCAATCGCAAAATAAATATTTTGATATACGATACGAATACATTTCTTGGCAATTCGAATGGCTTTTACAATACTTAGCGGATCGTCATCCATTAATACAATATCGGCTGCTTCAATCGCTGCATCACTTCCCAACGCACCCATCGCAACACCAATATCCGCACGCGTCAATACTGGTGCATCATTAATTCCATCTCCGACAAAGACTAATTTATCTTTCTCCGCTTTCTTTTCCAATAGTGTTTCGACTTGTTCCACTTTATCTTGTGGAAGAAGTTCTCCATATACTTCATCGACTCCTAATTCTTGCGCAACTTCTTGGGCAACATTTTTCATATCCCCTGTCAACATAACGACTTTTTTAATACCCAATTTCTTTAATCCACGAATGGCTTCTTTTGAATGTTTCTTCACAATATCCGAAATTAAAATGTGTCCTGCATATTCTCCATCGATTCCCACATGAACAACCGTTCCTACACTCGAACAATCTTCACAAGAAATATTAAATTTATTCATTAATTTTTTATTTCCTGCAAGTACTACGTGTCCATCCACAATGGCTTTTACACCATGTCCACTAATTTCTTCTACATCCGATACTCTTGTTTGATCAATTTCTTTTTTATAAGCAGCTAATAATGATTTACTAATCGGATGCGTAGAATAGCTTTCGGCATAAGCTGCATATTCTAATAATACTTCTGGAATTTCCGTATGATGAATACCAGTTACTTCAAAAACACCTTCTGTCAAAGTACCTGTTTTATCAAAAACCACCGTTTTTGCGCTAGCCAAAGCTTCTAAATAGTTGGATCCTTTGACTAAAACACCCGCATTACTAGCGCCTCCAATTCCGGCAAAGAAGCTTAGTGGGATACTAATCACAAGAGCACAAGGACAACTAATAACTAAGAAAGTTAAGGCTCTAAAAATCCATTCGGGCCAGTTTGGATCTATGTGTAAAAATAAACAAGATACCACTGGTGGTACAATGGCTAAGAATAGTGCTCCGTAACATACCGCAGGTGTATAGTATCGTGCAAATTTAGAAATAAATGCTTCGGATTTTGATTTTTTTGAACTCGCATTTTCCACAAGATCCAAAATTTTAGAAACGGTACTTTCTCCAAACTCTTTTGTCGTTTGAATCTTTAATAAACCATTTAGGTTAATGCATCCTGAAATGACTTCATCGCCTTCATGCACATCTCGAGGAACACTTTCCCCTGTTAAAGCAGCCGTATTCAATGTTGTTTTTCCTTCAACGACAATTCCATCAATCGGAATTTTTTCTCCTGGTTTTACTACAATAATTGTACCGATTGCGACTTCATCCGGATCCACTTGTTCTAAATTTCCATCTTCGTCTTCCACGTTGGCATAATCTGGACGAATATCCATTAATTCCGAAATATTCTTTCTTGATTTTCCTACCGCATAACTTTGGAACAATTCCCCAATTTGATAAAACAACATAACAGCAGCCCCTTCAACATAATCGCCTAAACAAATAGCGCCAATAGTAGCCACTGCCATTAAAAAGTTTTCATCAAATACTTGCTTGTTTAAAATACCTTTCCAAGCTTTTTTCAAAATATCATATCCAATCACTAAATAAGGAATCATAAACAGTCCAAATTCCACATATCCAGTTACTGGAAGCATTTTAAATATCACCATTAGGATTGATGATATAATAATTCGTTTTAACATCTTCTTTTGTTTCTTATTCATAGGGCACCTCTTAATTTATTAATTGAACAATTATTCAATTATATACTTTTTTAAAAAGTACTGTTTCCAGTACTTATTCTATTATTTCCAGAAAATTTCGCAATCGTCTTCTACAATTTTACAGTTTTTTTCAACTTCAGGCATTACATCCGCTGGAGTAAATCCTTCTTCAAATTCCACAGTCATCTTTAATGTCATGAAATTAACCACCGCATCTTTTACACCTTTTGTTCCTTTTGTTGCTTGTTCCATTTTGTTGGCACAGTTTGCGCAATCCACATCAATTTTGTACGTCTTTTTCATAAGGTTCTCCTTTAAAATTTTATTGAATAGTTGAATAACTATTCAACTATTGTACTTAAAGTATAATCAAATCTAGCGAATAGGTCAATACAAAAAGCTATTATTTTCCCCATTTGCATACTACTTTTTTTTCACATATAATAACTACATGGAAAAAAAATATTTATATGAAGTTAGTGATGCTCTTTTAGTAGATAAAGCAGAAAAGTCAATGCCAGAAACGGCTCATATTCTTCAATTAGCCGATTTTTTTAAAGTTATGGGAGACGGGACAAGACTCCGCCTATTAATGGCTTTAGAAAGTGGAGAATTTTGTGCTAGTGATTTAGCCAATGTAACCAACATGACTCGATCTGCTGTTTCTCATCAATTAAAGTCACTTAAAAATAGTAAATTAGTAAAATCTAGAAAAGAAGGAAAAACTGTATATTATTCCTTGGACGATGAGCATATTCATTCTGTACTACGTGTGGCATTGGAACACATTTTAGAAGATGAAGGACATTAATTTTTATGCAGATTATTATTTCTCCTGCCAAACAAATGAAGATGAAAGATGATTGTTTTGGCACAATGACTACACCAATATTTTTAGAACGTTCCAAAGAATTAGTAAAAGAAATCCAATCTTTAGACTACGATGCTTTGAAAAGAACAATGAAAATATCGGATAAGCTGACTAAAGAAACTTACGATACGTATGCTTCTTTTGATTTTGAAAAAAACAAGACACCTGCTCTTTTTGCCTATAGTGGAATCCAATATCAATATATGGCGCCTGATGTTCTAGACGATGACTCTTTACAATTTCTTCAGGAACACTTACGAATTCTTTCTGGATTATATGGTATTTTAAAACCTTTTGATGGTATTGTTTCTTATCGATTAGAGATGCAGACAAAACTATCTTATTCTCTATATTCCTATTGGAAAGATGCATTGTCCCAACAATTGGAAGAGCCAATCTTAAATCTTGCGAGTGAAGAATATGCCAAATGTATTCGAAAATACAAGAAATTAGTAGACGTTCGGTTTTGTGAAGAAGAAAATGGAAAATTAAAAGAAAAAGGTGTGTATGTGAAAATGGCAAGAGGCGCCATGGTTCGTTATATCGCCGAAAATAAAATTAACGACTTAGAAGGAATCATACATTTTTCGGAACAAGATTATCTTTTTAGTCCAGAACACAGTAATGATTCGTTACTCGTATTTATTCGCAAACCAAATTAAAGGAGAAGTTTTGACCTTCTCCTTTTTTCTTACATAAAACTACTATCGTTATCATTCCATGATTGACGACGAATCATTTTCTTTTGTCTCGGTTCTTCTTTACGATAAATGTGGAAACAAACACCATCATTCGTATTGTATCCTTCTACCTGATAGTTATTTACTTTCACAACCTTATTCACAATAGACAATCCCAATCCAAATTTTCCACCTTCTCCTTTTTCATAAGGGCGGAATAAAGATTGTAGTCTTTTTTCATCTAAGTGAGAACCATCATTTGAGATTTTTAAATCGTTTTCGTGAACTTCGATTTTGATGTAACTTTTCGCATAACGGAACGCATTATCCAAAATGTTTTCAATCGCTACTCGCCAAGCTTCTAACAATCCATCAAAGAATACTTCTTCTACATCCACAATCATTTGAATTTCCGGTTTGATTACTGCCGAGTTTAAGACAACTTCTTGAACAACATCTTTCATATTAGTGACCACACCTTGTGCATCCGTCGTCACTAAATATTCGACACGATTTAAGTATAATAAGTTATATACTTTCTTTTCCAAACGATTCGCATTGTCCAAAATCACATCTACACTCGAATCCAAATCACCATATGGATAAATACCATCTTTGATTGATTCTGAATACGATTTAATTGTCGCAATTGGTGTTTTTAAATCATGAGAAATGTTGTGAATCATTTCTTCCTTAATTCTCTCTTGTTTCTTAACTTCTTGTGTTAGATTGACTAATGCATCAGCAACCTCACCAATTTCATCTCCTCGATTTAAGTACAATTCCACTTCTTCCCCTTTTTTAAATTTATCAATATATGTCTTGATTTGATTCAAAGGATGAATAATGGATACAACCCAAATCATTAATGTGATTAAAATGACTAAGAAGGAAAAGAATAAGATAGCCATACTCGAATCAACAACGGTTTTCTTTAATGTGGTTGAAAACGTGTCATCCATAAAACTAGCTAAAATATAATCCCCATAATCACATACAAAAGATACCAATCGATAATAATATACATTTTCTCCTAATGCATAGGTTCCTTCTCTAACATCATTCACAGGAAACATAGTTCTTGCTTCTTCAAGCATTTTCGTAAACACACGATTGTCCACCGATTCAGTCTGCCCATTAAGAACTTGAAATTGTCCGTCTTCCGTAATCAAACAATTGACTTGAAACGAATCCATCAAAGTATTCGTGTTCCCTTTTTTCAAAGAAAACTCCGTATTGGTCATTAAAGAAATAATCGATTCTTGTCTATTTTCCATTTGATCATACATTTGTGTTGCCAACGATTTATTAATATTAGAAGACACAAAAAACGCAAATACGGTTAAAAATAGTATTAGAGAAAGCATTATTAATAGAACAACCTGACGAGTTAAAGAGATTTGTTGAAATACATTTGCTCGTTTTTTCATACTATCCTAACCTATATCCATAACCATAAATTGTATGAATATTCAAGTTTGGAAGTTTTTTTCTTAATCTACGAAGAGTGTCATCGACTACACGATCACTACCATAGTAGTTTTCATCCCAAACGTTTTCTAAAATTTTATCTCGTGAAAAAGCAATTCCTTTATTCTTAATAAATAACATTAATAAATCGAATTCTTTTGTCGTTAATTCAATCTCTTCATTATCAAAATAGATTTTTCTTTGTTCCTCGTCCAATTCATATCCATCAATGCTTAAACGATTATTGTCATTCTTGTATACACGCTTAATGATATTGTTGACACGAAGGACTAATTCCTTTGGAGAAAATGGTTTTGTGATATAGTCATCACAACCTTTTTCCAAACCAATAATACGGTCAAACTCTTTGTCACGAGCCGACATAAAGATTACTGGAATTTCAGGTCCTTGAAGACGAATTTCTTCAATCAAATCAAATCCAGATTTATCGTCCAACATAATATCTAATATCCATAAATGCACATCGTCATCTTGGACATGGCTACTAGCTTCCTCATACGTGTAATAAGAACGTACTTCATATCCTTCTTTACGAAGATATTGAGCAACTAGATTGTTTAAATCTTTTTCATCTTCTACAACGCATATTACATGTTTCATTTTCTTTTTCTCCACTTATTAAGCTTCGTGTCCTTTGGCCTTAATTACATCAATTACAGAATCGACATAACGATCGCATTCTTCTTGTGTTTCAGCTTCTACCATGACACGGATTAATGGTTCAGTACCAGATTCACGAACTAAAATACGACCTGTATTTCCTAATGATTGTTCTACTTCTTTTACAGCATTTTGAACGTCTTCATCGTTTTGTGCTTCTGGTTTTGATTTAACACGAATGTTTTTTAATGTTTGTGGATAAATCTTTAATCCTTGACATAATTCTTCTAAAGATTTTCCTGTGTTAACCATAATTTCTAAGATTTTTAATGCCGTAAGAAGTCCATCTCCCGTTACCGCATTTTCTAAGAAAATAATATGTCCACTTTGTTCTCCACCAACATAGTAATCATTTTTTTGCATTTCTTCAAAAACATATTTATCCCCAACTTTTGTTTGAATATAGTCAATTTTGTTGGCATCAAACGCTTTGTACAATCCTAAATTCGCCATTACAGTTGTAACGACCATATTACGATTTAGTTTATTAACCGATTTCATATAACGTCCACAAATATATAGAATAAAGTCTCCATCTCGAAGCTCACCTTTATCGTTTACCATAATTAATCGATCGGCATCCCCATCAAAAGCTAAACCAATATCGTATTCTCCCTCACGAACCATTCTTTGTAGTCCTTCTGGATGTGTAGATCCACATTTGAAGTTGATATTTGTTCCATTTGGTGTATTAGAAATCGCATCCACTCTAGCTCCTAATGAACGTAATGTTTCAACCGCTGTACTTGTTGCAGATCCATTGGCTAAATCTAACGCAATTTTCATTCCAGAAAGATCTACTGGAACGATTTCTTTTAACCAAGACATATAGATTTCTAATCCATCTTCCCAAGGAATATATTCTCCAACTTTTTCTCCTGTCGCAAGATCCAAAGTAGATTTTCCATCCATATAATCTTCAATTTCTAAAAGAAGCTCTTCTTCCATCTTTTCTCCATTGTGGTTAAAACATTTGATTCCATTGTCATAGTAAGGGTTGTGAGAAGCACTAACCATAATTCCACAGTCAAAGCGTTCTTTTCTTACTAAATAAGAAACAGCTGGTGTAGGACATACCCCTAATAAGTATACTTGTGCTCCCATACTTGTAGCCCCAGCTGCTAAACCAAGTTCAAACATGTCACCACTTAGTCGTGTATCTTTCCCAATTAAGATTTTTGCGTGTTTTGTTTTTCCATAATACCAACCTAAATACTGTCCAATACGAATAGACATATCTAGTGTTAATCCTTCGTTTGCTCTACCACGAACTCCATCGGTTCCAAAATATTTTCCCATACTAAATTACTTCTCCTTACTTTCTTCGTCGCTCGTTTCTTGTTCTTGAACAGCAATTTTTACACTTGCCTTTACGGTTCTTGGTTCAATCAAAACAGCAACTTGATTTCCTGTTGAATCATACGCAACAATTGTTGCATCTTTTGTGAAATCCTTCGTATATCCAGCAGCATCTACAATTGCTTCTACTTTACGAATTGTATTAATTTGTGTTTTAGTCCCTACAATTTTTACTGTGTTCTTATCTAAAATAGGTACTGTAAACTCATCTTCTTTTTGATTTAATCCAACCATTAACTTTGGTGTTACCGTAAAGATTTGTTCAATTTTCTTTTCCACCATAACGTCTACTGAACTTGGCGTGATTGTTGCAGAAATAGAAGAAGGTAAATTATCCACTTTAAAATCTAAATATACAACGCCTTCTCCATATTTAGTGATATCTGACGAAACAGAAACACCATGTTGTTGACGGAATAGTTGAATATCACTCGCTTTTCCTGTAAGCGATACACTAACATTATCTGGTAGCCCAGAAATTTCATAAAGTTTTGAATCATAAGCAACATTGACTTGCACATTCGATACTGTCGATGTTGTTTTTGAATCATCAAAAATTGTCATTGCCAAGTTTTTATAATCCAAAGATAAACAAATTCCCAAAGCCAATACCAAAGTCAATACTAACGATCCTGTTCTATTAAACACAATCTTATCCACATACTTTGATAATTTTGAAAATACGTGTCCTCCCCAGCTTATAAGACTTTCTAAGAAAGTTGGCCCTTTATCTTTATTTTCCATGATTTTGGCCTCCTGACTTATTCGTATATAAATCCACTACTTCAATCGGTTTTATTCGATTATCAGTACAAACTTTTTCCGTTGTATTTTCCTCTTTCGCATTTTTCTTTCTAGGAGCAATTCCCAATGTATTTTGCATATAGTTAATCACACTCGGTTTTTGAAGCGTTTTTTCTTCTCCAACCAAAAGATTCGTTAATAAACGTTCCAGTCCATCTGGTTGATATTGTGTTAAACGACCATTCATTGCCACACTAATATTTCCAGTTTCTTCCGAAACTACAATCGTAATCGAATCCGTTACTTCGCTGACTCCTACTGCAGCTCTATGTCTTGCCCCATATTTACTTGGTAAATCTTTTGTCGTGCTCGGAAAGTAAGCCGCTGCACACGCAATTTTATTCCCTTGAATAATAACTGCCCCATCATGTAGTGGCGTTCCATATTGGAAAATTGTTCCAAATAATTCATGCGTTACAATAGAATCCATTGGTATTCCTGTTTTAATAAAATCTTGTAGATCGTGTGTTCTCTGAATGGTAATCAAAGCTCCTGTTTTGGACTTAGACAATTCTTCAACAGATTCCACAATCTCATTGATCATATTAAATTTTTCTACATTCGTAATATCTTGCCCCAATATAGAGGTTGTTTTCCCAATTTTTTCTAACATTCCACGGATTTCTGGTTGAAAGACAATGAATAATACCACAATTCCCCAGTTTAAAAACAATTCTATTAAATAATTTACAGAAGTTAATTGTAACCATGCTGCTAATAACTTAATTAAAAATACAACTAAGATTCCTTTTACGATTTGTATTGTACGAGAGTTGTTTCGCATAATTTTTATTACAGAATATAGCAATCCCCATACAACAAGTACATCTAAGATAAAACGTAATAAGATGAAAAACTGTGCAACAGTAAAATTCATATTACATTCTTCCTCTCTATTGTTCTAAAATCTTTTCAATCATTTCTCCTACAGAGTCGTAAATATATTTTGCGTGTTCTTTAATATCTTCATAACTTGTTGACATAGCGGCCCCATTCATTCCATATTCCATTAATGGAATATCATTGTATGAGTCTCCGATTGTATAAATATCCGCATCATCAATGTCTTCATAAGCAGCAACAAAGCTTAATCCACTTACTTTTGATACATTTTTTGGTACAACATCGACAACAAAATTATTCGCATATGCTTCAATTTCTCCACCAAAATGTGTCATTAATTCTAAAGATACATTTCGTGCTAGAGATTGTTCTGTCATACTAATTACAATTTGTGCAAATTCACCACGATCCATTACTTCTTCTTCCGAAATATCTGGTTCTAAATTTGGATAGCGATGTTCTACTAAATTAGGATTTACAACGATACGGTGACGGTTAATTCCATCGTTTACCGCATAACTACAAACACCATCGATTGTTTTGGCAATATAAATTACATCTAAACCTGTAAGATAGTCCATTTTTGAAGAAATTAATACTTTTCCTTCTTTGTCAAAAACCCATCCACCATTATTAGAAATAATATAATCACATTCAATATTATGTTCTTCCAATTGTTTTTTAATTGATGCATAAGAACGCCCTGTAGAAATCACAAATAGATTTCCAGCTTCTTTCCATTTTTTTATTGCATCTAAATCTTCTTGCATTACGTGTTTTGCATAACGTAATGTTCCATCATAATCTGTAGCTAATAGTTTCATACTCATTTCCTCGACTGTTCTATATACTTTTGACTTATTTTATCACATAATTCCTTTGAATCACATAATTCAAGAAGAAAAATCCTACATTCGCTTTCTTATCTTTTCGCTTTCTTAAATTACTGTTATACTATTTTTAATATTTCAAGATACTTTATTACAATATATATATATATAACAAAGAGGTGCATTATGACAATAACTTGGCTACAAGCCTTTTTACTTGGGCTATTTGCTTGTTTGTCTTCGGTTACAGGAATGGGTGGAACTACAATAGGAAATTATACATTAGGTCGTCCTTTAGTCGGGGGGTTGATTTGTGGAATTATACTAAAGGATATTCAAACTGGTGTCCTTGTCGGATGTGCCATTCAAATCGTTTTTATTGCCCTAACTACACCAGGATGTGTAGTCAGTGCGGATGTACGAGCCATTTGTTACATCGGCATTCCCCTGGCAATGATTGCCCTTCGTGTATATGGATTATCCGCAACAAGCATTCAAGGAGCCGCTCTAGCGACCTCTTATGGTGCTTTTATCGGGATATTGGGGACTAAACTTTGCACAGCAACAATTAAAATGAATAATATTTGGGTAAATAAAGGATGGATTTCCATTCAAAATCATAATTATCAAGAAGCATATAAAGTCAATATGTTCTATCCTTGGATAGCTCATTTCTTTTTCTCTTTTTTACCATCGCTTATCCTTTGTAGATTTGGATATGAAATTGTTGAAACAATAAAAATAATACTTCCATTAAATAGTATTATTATGAAAACCATATTAGCCGGAGGTATATTAATTCCTTGTATCGGTATAGCGAATGTCCTTCAAGTCATGGTACAAAACCCACTTGAATTCATTCCTTACTTTTTTGGATTTACGCTAGCCGCTAGTTTAAAAATTAATTTAGTCTCTTGCGCTACCATCGCAGCCATGTTTGCCTATGTTTTCTATCAATTCCGAATACTAAAATTAAAAATGGAAGAGGAAGCATCCAAAGTAAACAAACCTTCTGCTGATGACTATGAGGAGGGAATTTAATATGACAAGAAAAATTTCTCCAAAAGCATTGAAAAAAGCCTTTCACAATTGGTATTACGGCAATATGACTTGTATCACTACTGCCCATATGGAAACTTTTGGATTCTTAAGTGCTATGTTACCAATCGTTGAAGATTTATATGATACAAAAGAAGAACAAGAACAAGCTTTAGCAACTTACACTGATTTTTTTAACACAGAACCACAGTTAGGCGCTGTTATCATTGGAATTACAGCTAACTTAGAAGAAGCCAGAGCCAATGGAGCAACCTACATTACAAAAGAAGTAATCAACTCTATTCGAATGGGGTTGATGGGGCCTATTGGAGGAATCGGAGATTCCATGATTGTTTCTACCCTTATTCCAGTTTTAATTGGTATTTCCATGGAACTTTCTACCGATGGATCCCCTATCGGATGTATTTTTTATATTATTATCTGGAATTTATTCGCCTACTTTGGAATGCGCTTTTTATTCTATAAAGGATATAAATCCGGAAAAGAATCCATAGAGTTTTTGTCCAAAAAAGAAGGTAAAGCTTTACGAAGTGCATTTAATTTATTCGGAACGGTTGTGATTGGTTCTTTAACCGCAGCATGGATCCATATCCAAACGAGTTTTTCACTCGCAAGCCAATCTGGAGAGATTTTCCTAGTTCTACAAGATAAGCTCGATCAAGTGTATCCAGGACTACTTACAGGAGGATGTGTTGTCTTATGTTGGTTTTTAATGAAATATAAAAAATTGACTTCTTTTCAGCTCATTCTTTTATTACTTGTTCTTGCGTTTATTGGAATCATCACTGGATTTTTTGATCCTACTACATTGTAAAAAAAGCTCCATACGGAGCTTTTTATATACCATCTGAAAAATCATCGTCTTCCTCAAGAAGCGTATTTCTCATTAATTCTTCTAAATCAAAATGCAAAATTTGTTTCTTACCAATTCGCATAGCCGTATTCACCAGCGTTTCAAAATCACTTTCATATTTTCTCGAAACGACTATTTCTAGTAACATAGGAAAATTTGTTCCAGCTAGTACTTCTATATTCTTAAACTGTTGGGCTACAGTGACAGCCAATTTAAAAGGAGAGCCTCCAGGCAAATCCGAAAAGACAATCACGCCCACACAATTTTGAAGCTGTAAATATCCTTTATACAAGTCTTCTTCTAATTGTGAAATCTCACCATCAAAATTCACTGCAACAAAGTCCTTTTGAGGACCCGCAATTAATTCAATCGCACTCAATACGCCACTTGCGTATTGTCCATGCCCGGTCACCAAAATTCCAACCATATTATTTCACCACACAAACCCTTTTCTCGTCTTCAACACTTATACTTATTTTATACCATTCCTAACATTTTTACACATTGTTTATAATTTGTATTTCCCATTTACAAAAAAAAGGAGCGAAATCGCCCCAAATCTCTTAAATTCTTTCTTTCTTAAAAACATCTAAGAAGTATTTATAAGTATCTACTTTTAATTCTCCACAAGCTGCTTCATCACATGCGATATATGCGTTGTTGTGAAGTTGAAGAGCTGATACT
>JAUNDJ010000075.1 GCA_030526175.1 Bacillota bacterium | reverse complement strand
TATACTTGTCTTTTTTTGATATACAATTTCTTGTCGGTTTTATAATACAAAAAAGCTCTCGATTGAGAGCGTATCTGTCAAATGGTGACGCGTACGGGATTCGAACCCGTGAATGCATGCGTGAAAGGCATGTGAGTTAACCGTTTCTCCAACGCGCCATTAACCTCAATATTTATACCAAACATTTTTCTTTTTGACAAGTCTTTTTTAATAAAACCAGAAAAATATCCAATTTTTCCATTTCTATTGTCATACTTCCCTTCCAATTCTATAATGGAATCACAAAAGAACAAATGAATCATAAATCTACTAAAGCTTCTACAAATTAAGATCAACCATCACAAAAGGCAAAAAATAAAAAAGAATAGATTTGAGTTAGAGGAAAAACATTAGTAGACAAAAAAAGAAAGGAGTAATCATGAATAGATTCATTCTATAAGAGGTCTCAACATTTAGTAAGATAAATTGTTGGGACCTTTTAAATTGGGCTAAAAAAAGAAATAGAACTTGTCTATTTCTTATTTTCTAAATACGCTTTTCTTCCCATTTCGTATAAGTTATTTCCTTGGCTGTCAATAATAACAACAAGTGGCATATCTTCTACGTATAGTTTTCTTAAGGCTTCCGCACCTAAATCTTCATAAGCGATTAGTTCACATTCTTTAATACATTTGGCTAGTAATGCTCCTGCTCCACCGATGGCTCCGAAATAAACACCTGAATATTCTTTCATGGCTTCAACAACTTCTGGTAATCGAGCACCTTTTCCAATCATACCACGAGCTCCTACGGACATCATAGTTGGTGCATACGCATCCATTCTTCCCGATGTCGTTGGTCCTGCCGATCCAATAACCGCTCCTGGTTTGGCTGGTGTTGGTCCTACATAGTAGATTGTCGCATCCGTTGGATCGAATGGTAATGGTTCATTTTTGGCAAGCGATTCACACATTCTTTTGTGACCAGCATCTCGAGATGTGTAAATAGTTCCGGTTAATAATACTTCATCCCCTGCGTGTAAGCTTTGTGCCAATTCTTTTGTAAGGGGTAATTGAATTTTCTTTGCCATTAGATAACCTCCGTTTTGTGTCGTGTTACGTGACAGTTGATGTTGACAGCGCAAGGCATTCCAGCGATATGTGTTGGTAAAGTTTCAATATTTAATCCAATGGCTGTTGTTTTTCCACCAAATCCTTGTGGACCAATTCCTAACTGGTTGATTTTTTCTAACATTTCCACTTCTAAATCCGCATAGAATGGATCTGGGTGTGAAGAATCTAATGGTCGCATTAACGCTTTTTTGGCAAGTAAAGCAGCCTTATCAAACGTTCCGCCAATTCCTACTCCCACAACCATTGGTGGACATGGGTTTGGTCCTGCTGTTTCAACAACTTCTAAGATAAAGTCTTTGATTCCTTGTAGTCCAGCTGATGGTTTGAACATACGGATCATACTCATGTTTTCGCTTCCAAATCCTTTTGGACCCACAGTGATTTTTACATTTTCTCCAGGAACAATTTCTGTATAAATCATTGCTGGTGTGTTATCTCCAGTATTTCCTCGACGAACTGGATCTTTCACAACCGATTTTCTTAAATATCCTTTGTCATATCCTCTTCGAACACCTTCGTTTACGGCTTCGGATAAATCGCCTCCGACTAAGTGTACATCTTGTCCAATTTCTAAGAATACACAAGCCATTCCTGTATCTTGGCAAATTGGTACGCATTCTTTGTCGGCAATCTCAAAGTTTTCAATAATATTGTCTAGAACACCTTGGGCAATAACTCCGTCTTCACATGCTCTACATTGTTTAATGGCACATTTTACATCGCCTGGTAAGTGTTCATTGGCTTCGATACATAATCTTTCGATTACATCGGTTAATTGACTTACATTAATTTCTCGCATAGTGGCTCTCCTTCTTCCTAGAAAAATTATAGCACAAAAAAACTAGGAAGATTAATTTCCTAGTTCTTCTAATAATTCTTTGGCATACGATGCTTCTTTATTCCCTTCCAGTTCTCGATTTCCACCGATAAAGAATAGAGCGATAGTTTCGGGTCCAACGTGTGTTCCTGTACAGAAATCGTATGTCGTATTAATGAAATCTTTGACTTTGATTTCTTTTTGAATCTCATTCATGATATATAATGATTCTTCATAGGCATCGGCATGAGCGATTCCTAAGATTTGTTTCTCTGGTTCAATAATATTTTCTAACACCAAATTGATCAGTGTTTTTAAAGATTTCTTTCTTCCTCGAGCCAGTTTAAATTGAACAATTACACCTTCATGACTTCCTTTTAATAAGGGTTTCACATTCAATGTGTTTCCTAAAAAGGCTTTGGCATTGCTGACACGGCCTGTGGCAGCTAAGTATTTTAAGTCGTCTACGGTAAAAATTCCATTCATTCCTAGTTTCGCCGAATCTAGAATGTGGAAAACTTTCTCAACCGGCATATCTTTTGCTCTTAAAATCGAAGCATAAATAGCGAGTAATCCTTGTCCTAAAGAAGCGTTATATGAATCTAGGGCAAACATTTTTTGATTTGGATATTCATCAACCAGACTTTCAATCGCGAGTCTAGCACTATTAAAAGTTCCACTGATTCCATGGGATAAGGAAATATATAGAACGTCTTTTTCTTCTTTTAGAGATTGTTCAAAGGCATCCGCAAATTCTTGAATGCTGACCAATGAAGTTTTACATTCAGCACCATTTCTTAGGGCATCGTAATACTTCTTTCCATTTACTCTTTCTTCTTCCTCACTCGCATTGGGATCGAAACAAGTGATATATTCTCCATTCACAAAGTTTTTAAAAGAGATAACTTTGATTCCATATTCTCTTACTTTTTCAGCTGGAATATTCGCTGCTGAATCTACAAAAATATCAAACATACAACATTTCCTCCGCTTTCATATTAACACCATTTTCACAAAACAGTCTGATACGCAAGAACCAAATCATTTGGATAGTTTGGAGAATAGCTTTTGTGGCAAGATGGAACCGATAATAATACCTAGGGCAATGGCTCCGGCAAATGTTAGTACTTCAAGAGTCATATTTGCGCCCATATTACAGTCTTTTTGAATAAAATAGTAGGCTGTATAGTAAATCCCTGCTCCAGGAACTAACGGGAAAATACCGGTTACTAAAAAGATTGTGACAGGTTCTTTTTGTACGACCGCCAGTATTCTTGATACAATCGTTAATAAAATGGAGGCAATCATGGTGGATACCCCAATGCTGGCTCCTAGTTGTTTGAAGCATAAGTAACAAATCCAGCCGATGGCACCATTGATGGCACAACTTAAGTAACATTTTTTTGGTGCATGAAATAAGACCGCAAAAGCCCATACCCCAATCATGGCAAATAACCATTGTTCAATCATAAAAAGCTTCCTCCTAAGGCTTGTACCATTCCTAATGCCAAGGCTACCCCAGAAGCAATACAAATTCCGATTAATAGCGCATTGGAAAGATGAATGATTCCGGATAGATAATCTCCATTGAACAACTCACGAATGCCGGTTGTAAAGGCCACTCCTGGAACTAAGATAATAATGGCTCCGATGACTAACGATTCCACGTGTACACCTGGAAACAGATACGTAAAAAGAATACTTAAGATGGTAGCTATAAAACTGGCACACAAAGTTGTGAGTAAATTTGGCAAGTGTTTTTCAAAAAGAAAGATAAACACTTGTAAGATGAATCCTAGAAAGAAGGCGAATGGTAAATCGATAAACTTTCCTCCTAACATGAAACAGAAAGCACAAGCTCCCATTCCACTGGCAAAAAGTAATAATCCCACGGATTCTTTTTTTACACTATTCTCAATATTGTTGAATTGTTCAAACGCTTCTTCGGGCGAATATCTTCCATTTTCAAGTTCTCTGGCAATTTGATTGACCACACTGATTTTGGATAAATTGACCGATCCTAAGGGAACGTGCCTGACTAAGTTACAATGATCTTCTTCTCCTTCATTGACGGTGGCAAAGATTCCATTGGATATGACAAAAATATTGTGGTTAGGATATCCACAACAATCCAAAATGCGATGCATCGTATCTTGGGTACGAAATATTTCGGCTCCATTTTCTAATAATAGCTTTCCAGCCAATCCGGCTAGATCTAATGATTTCTGACTATTCATTTTTATCACCTTTTCATACTAATTGTAGCACTTTTCAAATATTGTTTAATAATTTCTTTGAAAAGCGTACAAACTTGCACTTTCGTGCTAAATCAGTACTTTCCAACTTGCACTTTCGTGCTTCATCTATATTAAGGCTGAATTGTTGTAGATATACTACAAAAGCTCCTTAATGGAGCTTTTTCTAACATTTCTCTTTTTCTAGTACATGGCGAACCAAAAATCCTTCTCGTACGCCATTTTTTGAAACCACAATCTTGTCTAGATCGTATTGTTTAATTATAGTACAAAGAATGGACAATCCTGGGATTAGTGTATGTAGTCGTTCTGGAGCCACTTTTATCATTTGTTCCAACAAAGATTGACTATCGTTTAAATAAATCTTGAATAGTTTTCGTACTTTTTCACAATCCAGTTCTCGATTGTTTTCTTCCATTTTATAATAGAGGTTATATAGTCGAAGGATAGCTCGAATACTTCCACCGACTCCATAGGCACTCGAACATTTTTCTTCTTTTTCTTCTACCAGTGATTTTTTTGTATACTTTCGGATTTCATTTACTTCGTCTTTTGTTGGAAGAATGTTTCTGACAAATCTCTTGTACATGGATAATGAACCGATTTTATACGATTTGGCATTATTTACTTTCTTATTTTGGAAAGAGACAATTTCTGTACTTCCCCCACCAATGTCAATTACCAATCCATTTTGGATTTTATTTTCTTTGTTTACTCCTTCAAAATCACAAATGGCTTCTTCTTGTCCGGATAAAACTTGAATCGAATATCCTGTTTGTTGCTCGATTTGTTGGACAATTTCTTTACAGTTTATCGTATTTCGAATGGATGCAGTCGCAAAAAAGTATACTTCTTTTAAGTGCATATACTGAATCAACATCTGAAAATCTTGAAGAGTATGGATCACTTTTTCAATCCCTTCTTGCGTCATTTTTCCTTTTTCATCCACATATCCGGCTAATCCTGCCGTCTCTTTTTTGTGAATAACACATTCAAAATCCCCATTTGTTCGTATTTTGTAACAAGACAAACGTATCGTATTCGATCCAATGTCGACAATTCCTATCATTTCCATGGCTCCTTTCTAAATAATCCTTTTCTTTTTGAACACAACTAAACATAGTACAATAACGATTATACTTAGTGCGATAACGCCAAAATATCCATTTTCTAGTTCTGGCATATTCTTAAAATTCATTCCATACCATCCTGTAATTAATGTTAGTGGGAAAAATATAGTCGAAATAATCGTTAAAAACTGCATGTTGTCGTTTTGTTTCGCATTAATTTTGGATTGATATACATCTTTGACCTGCCCAGCATATTCTAGTAAATGAGAAGCCTTGTTCATTAGTCGTTCTGCCCGGTCGGATATCACACCAAAATATTTTAGATTCTTTTTATTAAAATAGCGGTTTTCATTTTCTTCCAAAGCTTTTCCTACTTCCATGATTTCATCGTAATATCCTCTTAATATTAGAAGGTCTTTTCGTATGCTCATGATTTTGGATTGAAAATGTTCATCTTCGTCATTTTGGATGATTTCTTCCAATTCCATAATTTGTTTCTCGAATTGCACCAAACGCTCTAAGTCACGATTCATAAATTCATTGATAAAATGGAATAAAAAGATTTCTTTTGTCTTAAACTTTTTATTTCTTCTTTGCTCGATACGATTGATGATTCGTTTGGAAAAGGAATCATCGTCCACTAATATCACATCATTTTTTGTGATGAAAAATAATATTTGATATCTTTTTTCTTGCACATTCAATAATTTGGGTATACAAAAGTTTCCTACCATACATTCTTGTTGGGCCTCTACTTTACAAAAGGCGATATCTTTCAATTCGATTTCGCCTTCAAAAGTAATTCCATATTCTTTTAGTTTTTGGTGAATATGCCTAGAATCCGTCAGTATGGGTTCAAAAAATGTTAATTCTTGATTCTCAAAATCGTTCTGCATTTTTATACGCTTTTTCAAAGAAGTATTCTTGCGAATTCATTACTTCCGTTTTTTCTCGTTCAACATATATACCTTGATTATTGAGTTCCATTCCTTTTTGATTGTCTTTCATCATCGTATCAAACATCCAATCGATTTTTTCTACCGCTTCCTTATCCAAAATAGGAACTGCCACTTCAACTCTGTGAATGGTGTTTCTTGTCATAAAATCAGCCGAGCTAATATATACTTTTTCTCGTTCTTTTGGTCCAAAACGATAAATTCTTGAGTGTTCTAAATATCGTCCTACAATACTGATGACTGTAATATTTTCCGTATATCCTTTTATTCCTGGTACCAAACAACAAATTCCTCGTACAATTAATTCAATTTTTACACCGGCTTGTGATGCTTCAATCAATTTATCAATAATTTCTTTATCCGTTAACGAGTTGATTTTTATTCCAATATATCCTTCTTCGCCATTTTTTACATGTTCTATTTCATTGTCAATGAATTCAATAATTCGGTTTTGAAGACATTTAGGAGCCACTAATAATAAGTTGCTCGATTCGACTTTTTCTCCACATAGTAAGGCAGCAAAAACGTTTGCGATTTCTTGTCCAATTTCTGTATTCGCACTAATCAAAGATAGGTCTGTATATAAAGAAGAAGTTTTTTCATTATAATTACCTGTTCCGATTTGGGAAATATAAGAAATTCCATCTTCTGTTTTTCTTGTGATCAAACATATTTTAGAATGCACCTTATACCCTTGTAGTCCATAAATAACACGACATCCAGCTTCTTCTAGTTTTCGAGAATACTCAATATTGTTTTCTTCATCAAAACGAGCTCGTAATTCAACTAAAACAACGACTTCTTTTCCGTTTTCAGCCGCTTCAATTAGGGCATCCACAATTTGAGAACGGTTTGCCAAACGATACAATGTCATTTTTATGGAAACAACCGAATCATCGTTTGCGGCTTCTCGTAACAATTGAATAAATGGTTTAATACTTTCAAATGGATATGAAAGTAATACGTCTTTCTTTACAACTTGATCAAGAATTGGCTTTCTATCTTCCAATTGATTTGTCATACGAGGACTTCTTTTTGGATAAAACCATTCTTTTACATTTTTATCTTTCATGTAGCTTTGTAGGGTAAACGCAAACGAAAGATCCAATGGTACTTTTGAGAAAAGAACGTCTTCTTTTGAAATGTTAATTTCTTTGCACAAATTTGATAAAAGCTTCGTATTGATGTCACGAGACAATTCTAGTTTTACTGGACTCATTCGTTTTCTTTGTTTCACCAATCGTTCCATGATTTCACGATATTCCATATATTCTTCATAATGACTTTCGGTATCAATGTCTGCACTACGAATCACTCGTACCAATGTTTTTTCTTTTACTACATACTTTTTAAATAATTTTGGAATAAAATGTAAGATCAATTCTTCGGACAACATAAAGCATCCTTCTCGAGTTGGAATGTTGATCAATCGCGGAAACACATTTCGACTACATGGAACAACGGCCAATTTCGTTTTTCCTTTATTGTTTTCGAGTTGGGCAATGGCATAAATGTGTTTATTTTTCGTAAACGGGAATGGTTGTTGCTTACTAATGATATTTGCGGATAAAAAAGGGGCAATTTCTTGGTCAAAATACGTTTCCAAGGCTTTTCCTTCTTCTTTTGTCAATTTATTAAAATTGATTAAGCGAATGCCTTGCCCTTCTAGTTCTTGAATCAAATCCTTATAAATCGTTTCTTTTTTCTTTTCCAATTTCTTTGTTTCTTTTCGAATCGCTTCGATTTGTTCACTACTTGTCATATTTGTTTTATTCTCACGAATTTCTTGAGGCGAATCCAATTGATCAAATAAACTACCCATTCGTACACGATAGAATTCGTCTAAATTCGATTGGTAAATGGCAATAAACGATAATCGTTCTGCCAGAGGAACATCTTCCTTTCCTGCTTCTTGTAAAACTCGTTCGTTAAATTTTAACCAAGACAATTCTCGGTTCATATATACACTATTCTTTTTCATATTCATATTTCTACTTCCTTTCCGAAAGAAATTATCATTGAAACGTAAAATAGAATGTTACATTTGTGTCAAAAATAGGTAAAGAAAAAATGGAATGTGTAAATACATCCCATTTCTACAATATCTTATTCCCTGTTTAGACGATTAATATGGATTGTTAGATACAAACCATAATTGCCACATTAGATTATTTATTTTCTGGTTCTTTGATGAATTCTAATTTTAATCGCATTCCCATCCCTATCGCTAATCGTTTGACCATTTCAATACTTGGATTTCTTGTTCCATTTTCTATTCTACTAATGTCGGCTTGATTAATACCAGTGATTTCTGATAATTCTTTTTGTGTCATATTTAGACTTTTTCTTGCATGAATCATAGCTTGTATAATGTCATATTCTGGCTCTAGTGCATCATATTCCGCTTTAACCGTTACGTTTTTTAAAGCTTTTTGTTTGAATTCTGAATAACTGCTCATTGGAAATTTCTCCTTTCATAATCCGCCTTATACTTTTTTGCGATAGAAATTTGTTTTCTTGGAGTCTTTTGCGTTTTTTTTATAAATCCATTTGTAAGAATAACTTTATTACCAGCAAAAAAGAAATAGAATATACGTGCGATGTCTGAACTATGTTTGATTCGTAGTTCAAAAATCCCTTCACCTAAACATTTTGAAAACGGTTCTCTAAAAGATCAATGGTTCTTAATATTTTCGCTTGCATTTTTGCTTCTTGCGAAGCAATGAAATCTCCTACGGGACATTTCTCATCTTCTGTATCGAATAATTCGACTAATATTTTACTCAAAATTTCTCCTTACTCAACTAAATATTATGTTGTATACGACATATTGTCAATGTTTCTTTCTCTTATTAATACGAATGAAAATGAGAAATTGAAAAAAAATCCACTTTATGCGTCTTGCACAAAATGGATATCTTATTTGATTCTTATTTTTTAAAGTGTACTTAATACTTCTTCGATTTGTTCTCTTGTTGCTAATCCTGAATGGAATGCAGTGGCTGACTGCTCTCCTTTGACACACCTAAGATGCTTACCACTCCATTTTCATCAACTACGATTGCTTCAGATTTCTCTTCCAAACATTTCGCCAAAGTTTTTTTTGGACAGATCAAGGATGACAGCCGATTATATCGAATAGGAAATATCATGAAAAACTCTTTTGTGACAAATACGATTGGTTTAATCTAGAAAAAAAAAGAGGAATTGTAACCCTAATAACTAGTGAAAACTAATTATTCGTTACAATCCCTTTCTAAGATCTTCTTATTCCCTGTTTAGACGATTAATATGAATCGTTAAGAAAGCAATTTCCTCATTCGGAATATCTTTTTGATACTTCTTTATTAGTAGTGTACGAATCTTATTGGCAATTTCTTCTTCTTTTTTACACTTATCATGGATTGTTAGATACAAACCATAATTGTCATCGATCATTTTGTCGTCAAAATAGCGTTCGACGAAAAAGCGAATGTGGGTTAAGAAGCGAACATAATGAATACTTTTTTTATCGATTTGTTTGCTGAGAGAATACATAACGAGATTGACAATTTCTCCAATCAGCTTGGCTGTTTTTGCACTGTCTTGTTTCGAATCTTCTGGGAATTGGGCATTTACGAAGTGAAAGGCAATATTCACAGCTTCATCTTCTGGTAGCTCGACATTAAATTTCTTATTAAAGATTTCTAAGGCTTTATATCCAGCTTCGTATTCGGCTTCGTAAAAGTTTTTGATTTCCCACAACAAGCGATTTTTTACAACCAAATTTTCTTTATATCGTTCCAAGGCAAAATTTAAGTGATCGGATAGAGTGAAATATAAACTATCGTTAAATTTTACTCTTAATTCTTTTCTTGCCATTTCGATAATTTCTGTGGTTACTTCAAATACCGCAGGAGAAATGGAATACAACAGATCGATAATTTGTTTCGTTTTTGGGTGATTCAATGGCAAGTACAATTGATACTCTCGAGAATCAATATCGATATTTTCATTTCTTTTTTTCCCATATCCGATTCCTTTTCCAAGAACGATATAGTCTTTTTGATTCTCGTCTTCGATCATGACGACACTGGAGTTTAATACTTTTTTGATAATTGCCATCTTTACACCTTCTTTTTATTATTCAAAATCTACGCTATTATTTTCAATGACTTTTTTATACCAATAGAACGAATCTTTTCTATAACGATTATATGTTCCTTTTCCATAATCATCAACATCAACATAAATATATCCGTATCGTTTTGACATTTGTTTCGTTGATTCACTGATTAAGTCGATACATGCCCAAGAAGTGTATCCCATTAATTCTACACCATCTTCTACAATCGCATCTAACATACAGTTGAAGTGGTCTTTTAAGTATTGAATACGATATTGGTCGTGTACTTGTCCATCTACCAATTGGTCTTTGGCTCCCAATCCGTTTTCTACGATAAACAATGGTTTACGATAACGGTCGTATAATTCTACCATGGAAATTCGTAATCCGATTGGATCGGTTTGCCATCCCCATTCACTCGCTGTTAAGTAAGGATTTTTAAGTGCCATAACGGTATTTCCAGCTGTTTTTTCCAATCCTTCTTCTTCAAACGCTACACAGCTTGACATATAGTAACTGAAGGATACGAAATCCACTGGATATTGTTTCATGATTTCATCATCCCCTGGTTGTTTCACAATGTGTATGTTGTTGTTTTCCATATATGTTAGAAGATATCTTGGATATTCTCCGAATACTTGTGTATCCGAGAATGCGTAAGTTTTTCGCATTCTTTGTTGCGTAGCCAATACGTCTTCTGGTTTACAAGTTAATGGATAGAATTCTAATTTAGTAATCATACATCCCACTTGTGCTTCTGGAATGATTTCTTTACAAATTTTTGTTGCAAGTGCACTGGCTACAAATTGGTGGTGAATTGCTTGGTAACATACTTCTTCGAAGTTCTTTCCTTCAAAACGGTCTTTAACCAACCCACCTGTTGTATATGGGTGACGGATAATACTGTCGATTTCGTTGAATGTTAACCAGTATTTAACTTTATTTTTATAACGATCACAGATTACTTTTACATAGCGTTCAAAGAATGTGATTAATTCTCTTGAATACCAACCATTGTATTTTAATACTAAGTTAATTGGTGGTTCGTAGTGAGACATAGTAACCAATGGTTCGATTCCGTGTGCTAATAATTCATCGAACACATCATCGTAGAATTTTAATCCTTCTTCGTTTGGTTCTAATTCATCTCCATTTGGGAAGATTCTTGCCCAGGCAATGGACATACGGAATACTTTGAATCCCATTTCGGCTAGAAGCGCAATGTCTTCTTTATATCGATGATAGAAATCACTACCATGACGTTTTGGATAGTTGACTTCGTCATTTAATTCGTTTAATGCACGTTCAATATCGGCAGAAGTCACTTCGTTTTGTTTGTGATAGTCTTTGACATCGACATCTAATTTCATTCGGGCACAATCGGAAACGGAAATTCCTTTTCAACCCAAATTCCATCCTCCTTCAAATTGGTTGGCAGCCGTAGCCCCTCCCCATAAAAATCCTTCTGGAAACTTTCTCATACATTACTTCCTTTCTGTTGTTAAGATGCATCCATCTTTTGAATCCACTAGTGCATTAACTGCATAATCGGCTGTGTTTGTTACGATCATTGGTGTTGTGCAATCGTATCCTTCTTTTTGGATTGCTTCTAAATCGAATGTTAATAACACATCGCCTTTTTTAACAGTATCTCCCACTTTGACTTTTGTATCGTAATATTTTCCTTGTAGTTCAACCGTATTCATTCCCACGTGGAATAATAATTCGGTTCCATTTGTTGATTCCATACCGATCGCATGTTTTGTTTCAAATACCATTTTAATTGTACCATCACATGGAGCAACTAAGACACCTTTTTCTGGAACGATCGCAATTCCATCTCCTAATACTTTTTGGGCAAACATATCATCTTTTACTTCTTCTAAGGCAATGACTTTTCCTTCGATTGGTTGATAGAATTTTTCTGATTTTTCGGATACAACTACTTTCTTTTCTTCTTTTACTTCAACTTTTCCTTCTTCTTTCCAGAATAAGAATGTGAAGATAAATCCTAAGGCGATAGCGCCAACTAATCCAATGATCGCAAAGACGATGTTCATAGCGTTTTCTGGGTCAACGAACATTGTGATACTTGCAAGTCCTGGACCAACGGCTACGAACGCTTTTAATCCAACAAATCCTTCAAAAGCTCCGACTAATCCTGAAGCTAACATAACGGATTTTAATACACGTTGGTTTTGTAAAGTTACCCCGTATAAAGCTGGTTCTGTAATTCCTAATAGAGCAGAAATACTTGCGGCAGAAGCAATTTGTTTTGTTTCTGAATCTTTTGATTTTAAGGCTACGGCAGCACAAGCTCCACATTCAGATAAGTTGTGTGCTAAAGAAGCAGCGTTGTAAAGAATTTCATATCCTAATGTTCCTAAAGAAGATACTACATATGGAATCATCGCTTTGTGCATTCCTGTAGAAACCATCAATGGTAAGATAGCGGCTACTAGAGCTACGGCAATAAATCCGAATTTTGCGTATAATGTCATGATAAATGTAGCTAATAATTCCCCGATTGTGATTCCTAGAGGACCTAAGAACATTAATGTAACTGGTACTGTAATTGTTAAGGCAACCATTGGAACAAAGAATGTACGGATTGCTTTTGGACTAATTTTATTTAACCATTTTTCCATCATTCCTAAGAATAGTGTACATAGGATAGCTGGGAATACTTGGGCATTATAAGCAACCGCTCTTAGTCCGATACCGAATAAAGATAATCCATCGGCTAACATAGTTGTCATATTTGGTAGTAATGTAACTCCGACTGCAGCAATAGCTACCATACGATTTGTTTTTAATTTCGTAGCTGTTGTATACGCAACCATCATTGGCATAAAGTAGAATGTCGCATCTGAAATAGAAATTAATACGCTATAAAGACTGCTGTCTTTGGCCATGATTCCTAGTGTTGTCAATAATACAAGAATTGATTTTAAGATACCAGCTCCTGCCATAACTGGAATCAATGGTTGGAAGATTCCAACTAAGTATTCAAGAATGATTTCTGATACTTTTCTTTTTTCAGTCGTAGAAGCACTTACAGTTGCTCCTCCAATCGAATAGTTTTTCATGATTTCGTCGTAAACTTCGACTACATTGTTTCCGATAACAACTTGTACTTGGCTGTTTACGATTAATTTCATAACTCCAGGTACTTTTTTTAAGTTTTCTTGATCCACAAGCGCTTTATCTCCCACAGTAAAGCGTAAACGAGTTGAGCAGTGTTCTAAATTAACAATATTTTTTTCTCCACCGACATATTTCACAACGTCCGATGCACATTTTTTGAAATCCATTTTTCTTCTCCTTTTTCTTTTTTCTTAAAAGACAATTCTATATTTTTTGGCCAAAAAAAGACAGAATCCACAACTAAAAAACAATAACGTAAATTACATGTTATTCGTCTTTGTGTTGTAAGATCCTGCCTGCATAATCAGTTACATGTCTTAACGATTCAAATGATAATGTAAAACGCTTACATTGTCAATACCTATTTTAATATTTTCCAATACCCTGTTTTCTTAGAACCCATTCTTTTAACATAACCTTGTTTCTGAAGTAAACGAATAGCCCTATTGATTGTGGAACGACTCACTTTTAATAATTCCATTAAATCATGAATGGTAATCTGATTATTCTTTTTCATTAACGAAATAATCATATCTACAACAGGATCTTCTATGGTTAAGTGTAATGATTCATTTAAAGTTTCATTTAGAGTCTCATTTAAAGTTTCATTAATAGATTCTTGGTAATTTAGATTTGGCATTATTACTGTGAATTGAAATCTATCGGATCTAAAATTAAGAGCATACTTAGCCCATTAGATTTTGTGTCGTTATAATTTAGTGAATTCCCTATTGAAGACAAATCATCTTTTCACTTATCTATAATTTATTTAACTAATTTTTCAATTAACGCTTCTTGAAGTACATTTGAAAAATTCACATTTTCTTTTATTGCCAAATCATTCAGCCATTCGGGAATAGACAATGTTTTTTTTATAGCTCTAGTTTTGTATTTTTTCGCATATTCCAGTGAATCGTATTCTACTAGCAATACAATTTCATTCGGAAATATTGCACAAATTTCTAGAAATGATCTTGGTTTATTTATTTTTCTACAATATGTATCTTCGTTTTGATCTAGAAACAAACCCAATGCTTCTTTTGCGTTCTCATAAGCTTCTTCCACAGAATCTCCTTGGGACAAACATCCTGCTAAATCAGGAAACTCGACCCAAAAATCCCCATTTTCTTTATGAAATACAGCTGGATACTTTATTTTTGACATATTCTTATTCTCCTTGAAAAAAATAGGGAAGCTATTTTAACCCAGCTTGTTTTAATATAGCCTGTTCCAAACCCTTCCCTAAATCTTTGTTGTGAAATGGGACAATCACAGTCTTTTTTGTCAATGGATTTTGAAATTTTCTGTGAGAACCACCATTCGTTTTTATTTCTACAAATCCATTTTCTTTTAAAAGACTTGCCATTTCCTTAGACGTCATAGGCATATGGCATCCGTTACTGAAAACTTATAAAAAGCTAAAAGCTTTAATGTTTCATTCCTGCTT
>JAUNDJ010000074.1 GCA_030526175.1 Bacillota bacterium | reverse complement strand
ATGGCATGCCATACATCATAATTCACTGGTCCAACATATTGGGTTCAGTTCAAAAAACAGTCTTATTTTAAAATAATATGTGGAGTAGTCGTGATCGCATCATAGATCATTTGAGCGTAAGCCTCTCTTCCTTCTTCGTTCGGATGGACACCATCCGCACCTAAATATTCTGGGTGTTCCATACATATTTCAACCCAGTCAATTAAATGAAGATTATCGTATTCTTCTTCCAATTCATTTAAGATTTCGTTATTCTTTACCATCCAAGATCGAGTCGGAACGTAATTGTTTACCCAGAAAATATCTTTTGTATCACCAATTCTATTTAATAATTCTTCACAAACAGATTTTTGAATATCACCATTTGTCCCCAAACAAATAACCACTGTTTGTTTCACATATCCTTTTTCTTCAATATCTTCGTATACGATAATTCCTTGAGAAGCTTGTCGAGAAACAGCACCATTGATTACACAATCTGGAATTAAATTTTCGATTGATTTAAAACAACTTAATAAGATAGAATCCCCGATCATTACTGCATCTGTTGGCTCACAATAGTCTGTCTTATACGATGCCATGATTCTTGCGTTACGCTCTTTTGTCGTTTCTTTCTTTGGCTCCGTTGTTTCTTTTTCCTCTTTTTCTTCAGTTGTATCTTTTTGTTCTTGTTTTTTCTTCATCGCTTCTTCTTGCGCTTTTTGGTTTTCTTCCAATTGTTTTTGCATTTCTTCGATAGCTTCTTGTTTTCTTCCATCGTCTCGAGCTATACCATAAACACCAAATGTCATGGTCAAGAAAGTACAAACGGCTAATACTATAGCTAAAGTTCGATTTCTAATTTGTCTAAAATTAAGTAATTTTTCTAAGCCAACCGCTAATAATACGATAAGAATAATTTCAAAAATTTGATAGAATGGGAAATTGACCCAACCAAATACGGTAAAAAAGAAAATAACAGGATATTGCCACAAATAAATTGGGAAGCTATATTTACTAAACCATTTAAAAGCAGGGATTTCTAACATCTTTCCATATGGTAAGTTTATATCCGTCACAATAGAAACCATATGTACAAAAAGTAATGTCATGACAAACATACCGCCTCTGTATAAAAGGGCGCTTTGTCCGTCTAAGACAAAATACATAAGTATTGTGAATAAAAACTCACCGGCTAAGATTAATCCTTGTTTCGCCTTATAGTTTGAAGAATACTTTCTTTTCTTTGAAACAAATAAAAACCCAAAGGCTGAACCTAATAATAACGCAAAAAATCTTGTATGCGTTCCATAATATAAAGGTGTTACGTCAATATTCGCCTTATATCCAAATATCATGCATAAAGCAGATAGGATAGACATTCCTACTAAGATCAAAGACATTCTTCTTTTTTTAAACAATCGATATAATAAAAATAAGATAGGCCATATCAAATAATATTGTAGCTCAATTCCTAAGAACCAGAAGTGTGTAAAAGGAGAGTTATTAAATGACTTTGTGAAATAATCCGAGTTCTGCCCGATTTGCCACCAGTTATTGTATCCACCGAGTATACTTAACACTTCTTGTTTCATACCAGACAATGTGTTATTTGAAAAAAAGAAACATATACCACAAGTCACAAAAACTACCACTAACAGAGAAGGATATATTCTCATAATTCGTTTTTTGAAATATTCGAATATATTAAATTTCTTTTTACTATTAACGGATAGTAAGAAACCAGTAATCACGAAAAATAAACATACGCCTAAATATCCACCTTTTACCGTACTCGGAAAAATGTGAAATAAGGTAACTCCTACAATTGCTAAGGTTCTCAATGCATCTAAACCATATAAATAGTTATTCTTTTTCTTTATTTTTTTCATATTTTCACATCCAGCATTATCTTACCACATCTTTGTTTTTCAGTTAAAAAAAAACTGCATTTCTGCAGTTTTTATTTCCAATTCGATAGAACTTCTTCTAAAACGTCCATTCCCCTAGCAATTTCTTCTTTTGTGATCACTAGCGGTGGTAAACAACGTAGGTTCGCTTTTGCACTTAAGAATAACGCTCCTTTTTCATTACAAGCATTAATCACATCGCGAACGGCAATGCCTTCATCCAGTTGTGCCCCTAGCATCAATCCCATACCATTTACTCTTACTATATGTGGTATAGCTTCTAAACGAGCTCTTAAGTAAGCACCTTTTTCTTTTACTTCTTGGAAGAATTCTTCTGTCATATATTCCATGACAACATTTCCTCCAGCACAAGAAACTGGGTTTCCCCCAAAAGTCGTTCCATGATCTCCTGGTTGAAGAACATCTTTACACTTTTCTCCCATAATAAAGGCAGCTAGTGGTAATCCTCCACCAATTCCTTTTGCCACAGAAATAATATCTGGTAAGATATCGTATTGTTGGAAACATAAGAACGATCCTGTACGACCAATTCCTGTTTGTACTTCATCCACTAATAATAAGATATCTTTTTCTTCACAAATTTGTTTTACTCCTTGGACAAAATCATAATCCAAAGGCATAACTCCACCTTCTCCTTGGATCATTTCCATCATGATGGCTAATGTATCTTCGTTTACCATTGATTTTAATGCATCCAAATCGTTTGCTGGACAATACGCAAATCCTTCTGGGAAAGGTCCAAAGTGTTGATGGAAAACATCTTGTCCTGTTGCTGTCAAAGTGGCTAGTGTACGACCATGGAATGAATTTTGTAAGGTAATGATTGTGTGTTTTGACTCGTTTGTTTTACGAGCCGTTTTAATCATCCCTTCGTTTGCTTCTGCACCAGAATTGGCAAAGAAGACTTTTGACAAACCAGATTTTTCTACTAAACTTTGTGCCAATTCAATCATAGGTGTTGTGTAATAAAGATTGGAAATGTGTTGTAAAGAAGCGGCTTGTTTGGCAACAGCCTTTACCCATTTTTCATTATTGTATCCTAATGAGTTAACCCCAATCCCACTTGTGAAATCCACATATTCTTTTCCACTTGTGTCTTTTAAAATCGATCCTTGTCCACTTTCAAAACAAACATCAAAACGACCATATGTATGAACAATATTTTGACTTTCTAATTCTTTATAGTTTTTCATTATTTATCTCCTATAATCATTGTTCCAATACCTTCATTTGTTAACATTTCAATCAACAACGAGTGTGGAACACGACCATCGATAATAACGGCTTGTTTTACTCCATTTTCAATTGCTTCTTTGCAACAATCAATTTTTGGAATCATTCCTCCTGCAATAACGCCTCTTTCTTTTAAATCTTCAATTTGAGAAAGAGTAACTTCGGATAATAATGAATCTTCATCATTTTTATCTTCTAATAATCCAGGAATATTTGATACTAAGACTAAGTTTTCAGCTTTTAATTTTGTTGCGATAGCAGAAGCTGCTAAATCCGCATTGATATTGTATGCATGATTATTTTCATCCACTCCGGTTGAAGCAATAACTGGAATATAACCATTATCTAATAAATCGGTGATTAATTTATCATTGATTTCAATGACTTTTCCAACATAACCATGTTCTTCGTCTAGTTTTTCGGCTTTGATTAAATGTGCATCCATTCCACAAACACCAACAGCTGTACTTCCTGCTTGGCTAATCATGGATACTAAGCTCTTATTTAATTGTCCGGATAAAACCATTTGGACTACATCCATTGTTTCTTCGTCAGTAACACGAAGTCCATTCACGAATTTTGGTTGAATATTTAATTTTTTTAACATCGCATCGATTCCAGGTCCACCACCATGTACTAGAACAACACGAATTCCGATTGTATTTAATAAAACAACATCGTTGATGACATTTTTTTTCAAATCCTCATCAATCATCGCGTTTCCACCATATTTGATGACGATTGTTTTATTTGAATAACGTTGAATATTTGGTAAGGCATGAGCTAAAACTCTTGCACGATCTACTGCATTAATTTTCATGTTCGGTAATCTCCATTAATTTTTACATAGTCGTAAGTTAAGTCACAACCCCAAGCTGTGGCATTAAATTCTCCATCGTGTAAATCAACTAGAATTTCAATTTCATCTTCTTTTAAGATTGCCAATGCTTTTTCTTCATCAATACCAGTTTCCGATCCATCGTTGCATCCACGACCATTTTCGCAAACTTGAATATATCCTTTATTACTTTGGAATGCTACATCAATTTTATCTACTTCATATTCTGCATCTGCATATCCAATGGCGCATAAAACACGTCCCCAGTTCGCGTCGTTTCCAAACATGGCAGCTTTGAATAAAGACGAGCAAATAATCGATTTGGCAACAGCACGAGCATCTTTTTGACTACGAGCGTTATTAACTTTACAAGTTAATAGTTTTGTAGCTCCTTCTCCATCTTTGGCAAGCATACGACATAATGTTGCACATACTTGGCGTAATGCTTCTTTAAAAGTATCTAAGTCTTGACCAGCTCCCATGATTTTTTCATTTCCAGCTAAGCCATTACACATAATACTTAATGTATCGTTTGTCGATGTATCCCCATCCACACTGATCATGTTGAATGTTTCATCGGCTACTTCTTTTAAAGCAGGCGCTAATACACTTGAATCAATGGAAACATCACTTGTCACAAATACAAGCATTGTTGCCATATTTGGGTGAATCATTCCACTTCCTTTGGCGATTCCTCCCATTTTACATACTTTTCCACCAAGTTCGAATTCAATCGCAACTTCTTTTTGGAAAGTATCTGTTGTCATAATTCCAGTTACGGCATCAAAAGAACCATTTTCATTTAATCCAGCAACTAATTCTGGCATACCTTTTTGAATTGGCTCGATTGGTAATGGTTGCCCAATTACTCCCGTACTCGCAATAATGATATCTTTAGCCGAGATGTTTAATGCATCTGCTGCAATTTGGCACATTTTTTCTGCGATTTCTTCTCCATCAAGGTTACAAGTGTTCGCATTTCCACTGTTGCATAACATCGCATGTGCTTTTCCATCTTCCAAATGTGCTTTTGTAACAGCGATTGGAGCACCTTTTACTTTGTTTTGCGTATAAATCGCAGCTGCAGCACATTCTTCTTTTGAAAAAATCAAAGATAAATCTTTTTTTGATTTATTCTTTCTAACTCCACAATGTACACCATTGGCTAAGAAGCCTTGTGGTGCACAAACTCCTTTTTCAATTTGTTTAAACATATTGATTCCTTTCTAGAAAGAAGGGGCGATCATATTTAATCCACAGTCCTCTTCTAATCCAAACATAATGTTCATATTTTGAACAGCTTGTCCGGCAGCACCTTTGAACATATTGTCGATACAAGCAACGACTATTAGTGTACTATTTCTTTCGTCCATGTGCAAAGAAATGTCACAATAATTGCTGAATTTCACAAATTTCAAATCGGCATATTTTCCTAATGGTAATACGCGTACAAATTTTTCATTTTTATATGTTTCTGTGTAAATTTTGTGTACTTCTTCTAATGTCATATCTTTTTTCATTGGATAGTACATTGTTGAAATAATTCCACGATTAATTGGTAATAAGTGTGGTACAAAAGTAACCATGACTTTTTCACCAGCCATTTCACTTAACATTTGTTCAATCTCTGGTGTATGGCGGTGTGCACCTGCTTTATATGGTGCAAACGCTTCGTTTGTACGAGGGAAATGCGTATTGTCGCTTAATCCTTTTCCAGCTCCTGTTACTCCTGATTTTGAATCGATAATAACGTGTGTTCCGTCCACAATACCATTTTTTAATGCTGGATACGATCCTAATGAAATACTTGTTGGGTAACATCCTGGATTCCCAATAATACGAGCCTTCTTAATTTGTTCACGATGAATTTCACTTAACCCATATACACTTTCTGTGTGTAATTCTTTGTGTTGATAAGGTAAGTTGTACCATTGTTGATAATCGGCTTCATCGTCTAATCTGAAGTCGGCTCCTAAATCAATGATTTTCTTTCCAGCACATTTTACAGCGAATGCTTCACTTGCACCATGTGGTAATGCAGTAAAGATTACATCACTTTTTTCAATCACTACATCGGCATCTTCAAATACCATGTCGCATGTTTGATAAAATCCTGGATACAATTCACTGATTGCTTGTCCAAGATAGCTTCTAGCGTTAATTCCCACAAGATCCACTTGAGGGTGGTTCATTAAAATTCTTACTAATTCAGCACCAGCATATCCACTAGCACCAATAATTCCTGCTTTTACTTTTTCCATTATTTCATCTCCCCAAGTTTACATTTTGTTAGTTCAATGTGTTTTTTTACGATTTCAGGACTTGGTCCACCAATAGCTTTTCTATTTTTTACACAAGTTTCCAACGAAATCGCTTCATATATATCTTCGTCAAACAAGTCACTTGCTTGTTTGTATTCTTCCATAGTCAATGTTTCTAATACTTTACCTTGTTCGATTGAATAGTGAACAAGTTGTCCAATTGTTTTATATGCATCTCTAAAAGGCATCCCTTTTTTTGTCAAATAGTCTGCACAATCTGTCGCATTAATAAATCCTCTTGCAGCTGCATTTCGCATATTTTCTTTAATAACACGACAAGTTTCTACCATAGGAATAACTGTTGTTAAGCATACTTCAACAGTTTCAAAACAATCGAATAATAATTCCTTGTCTTCTTGCATGTCTTTATTATAGGCAAGAGGTAATCCTTTCATCATTGTTAATAAAGCTTGTAAGTCTCCATACACACGTCCTGTTTTTCCACGAACTAATTCTGTGATATCCGGATTTTTCTTTTGTGGCATGATAGAACTTCCTGTTGCGAACGCATCGTCTAATTCGATAAATTTAAATTCCCAACTGCTCCATAAAATGACTTCTTCACTAAAACGAGATAAGTGCATCATCACTGTACTTAAAGCGGATGCCATTTCAATCGCAAAGTCACGATCGGATACACCGTCTAAGCTGTTTAATGAAACTCCATCAAATCCTAATAATTGAGCACTCATTTCACGGTCAATTGGATATGTAGTTGTGGCAAGGGCTCCACTTCCTAGTGGACAAATGTTACATCTTTTTTTCGCATCTTCTAAACGAGAAATATCGCGTAAGAACATTTCTACATAAGCCATTAAGTGATGCGCAAACGTAATAGGTTGGGCACGTTGTAAATGCGTATACCCTGGCATAATTGTTTCTGTATTTTCTTCGGCTTTCGCACAAAGAACTTCAATCCATTCTTTTAATAATTCAATAATATTTTGGCATTGGTCCATAGAATACATTCTAAAGTCCACAGCCACTTGGTCATTTCTTGAACGAGCCGTATGAAGACGCTTTCCAGCGTCTCCACATCGTTTCGTTAATTCTCCTTCAATAAACATGTGAATATCTTCTGCTTCTGGATCAATGACCAATGCTCCAGATTCGATATCCGCTTTGATTTCTAAAAGAGTTTTGATGATGATATCTTTGTCTCCTTCAGGGATGATTCGTTGTGCATCCAACATTGTTACGTGTGCAATTGATCCTTTAATATCTTGTGCATACATTTTTTGATCCACTCGGATTGATGAGTTGAAATCGTTTAATCTTTTATCTGCTTCTTTCGCAAATCTTGCTCCCCAAAGTGCCATAAATATCTCCTTCTATCAATATTAATCTTTATTTTTAATAATTAAATATGCGCAAATGATGATGAAAAATACACCAAACATCATGAATGGCCACCATGCAACATGGCGGTACAAAAAGTTCATAAATTGATCTACAATTTGTTGAAACATACGTTATTATTTACTCCATTTTTTCATTTCTTGTGCACGAACTTTAATTGGTAATCCCCAAAGGTTGATGAATCCTGCTGAATCGTTTTGATCGTAGCTATCATCTTCTCCAAAGCTTGCTACTTGTTCAGAATATAATGAAGTTGGTGATGTCATACCTGCAGGAATGATATTTCCTTTGTAAAGTTTTAATTTAACATCTCCGTTAACTGTTTCGTTGGCTTTGTCGATGAATGCACATAATGCTTCACGTAATGGAGTAAACCATTGTCCGTTATATACTAATTCTCCTAATTTTTGTCCGATACCTGGCATAAAGTGTTGAGTTTCTCTATCCATAGTAATCATAGCTAATTGTTTGTGAGCGAAGTATAAAATTGTTCCTCCTGGTGTTTCATAAACCCCTCTTGATTTCATACCTACTAAACGGTTTTCAACGATATCGATGATTCCTACACCGTTTTCTCCACCTAATTTGTTACATGCTAATAATAATTGTTGAGCACTCATTCTTTCTCCGTTTAATGCCACTGGAACACCTTTTTCAAAAGTTAATGTTAAATATGTTGGTGTATCAGGTGCTTTTTCTGGAGTTACACCCATTTCTAAGATTGCATCGTAGTTTGGTTCGTTAGCTGGATCTTCTAAATCTAATCCTTCGTGAGATAAGTGCCAAATGTTTTTATCTTTTGAGTAGTTTGTTTCACGATTAATTTTTAATGGGATATTGTGTGCTTCTGCATAATCGATTTCTTCATCACGAGATTTTAATTCCCAAGTTCTCCATGGAGCGATAACTGTCATATCTGGAGCAAATGCTTTGATTGCTAATTCGAAACGAACTTGGTCATTTCCTTTTCCTGTACATCCGTGGCAAATTGCGTCTGCACCTTCTTTAATTGCGATGTCTACTAATCCTTTTGCGATTAATGGACGAGCAAATGCTGTTCCTAATAAATATACATTTTCATACATTGCATCGGCTTTTAAGCAAGGGAAAATGTAGTCTTCAACGAATTCATCTTTAAGGTCTAATACGTAACATTTGCTTGCTCCTGTTGCGATAGCCTTTTCTTCTAATCCTTCCAATTCGTCTTTTTGACCAACGTCTCCTGATACAGCGATGATTTCTGGATTGTTATAGTTTTCTTTTAACCAAGGAATCATGATAGATGTATCTAATCCACCAGAGTACGCTAATACAATTTTTTTGATTTCTTTCTTTTCCATTTCGATTTCCTTCTTTCTTTTTTTTAATCGTTTTTAAAATAAAAAACGTCTCTAGAAAAAATCCAGAGACGTAAAAAACGCGGTACCACTCTAGTTGCATCTCATAATGAGATACCCCTCTTATCCGTAACGTGGAAGATTCGTTTCTTGCTAGTGTATTTCACAAGAACACTCATGGGTGCGTTTCAATTTCTGTTCCTTAAATGACCTTTCACTCTGTGTCATCTCGCTAATAAGTTCGTAGAAATTTACTCTCCCAATCAATGCTTTAATATTTACAAGTGAAATAGTACCTAATTTGTAGATAGTTGTCAACACTTTTTGAACAGTTTTTCACACAAAATCCCATATTCAATAAAAGAAAAAGGGTGATTTCTCACCCTTACTCCATGATTAATCCTTCTGGAAGTTCCATTCCAAACACTTGTAAGAACGATACAATATCTTCTTTACAAGATTTTGCTGGTTGATAGTTAATATTTTGAGCAGCCCATGTTTTTACTGCAATTTCCGCATTTGGAATACCTAAATTTTCAACACCAGCCATTTCGATTTTTTCACGAATTGCTTCCTCTTTTGTATCTGTTAAGAATGTACTAATGCTTGATAAAACGTTTTGTACTTTATCTTGGTTACCAGCTTTCACAAATAAGCTAGCTTGTGGATAACCAATGTTTTTGTTACCTGTTGTTTTTTGATATAAAGCTTGTAAATTACTTAATACTGTAAATTCTTTTCCTGCTTCTTTCGCTTTTGCGATTGTTGCAGCCGCTACAGGTTGAGCAAGTAGAGCAACATCCGCTTTTCCTGTTAATAAAGCTTGTTGTGCTTCTTGAACAGATGCATAGTAAGTTGGATTTAATTCTGGATATACTTTTTTAAATACCAATTGTGGAACTGCTTTTTCCCCGAAAGCAGCGATGTTTGCACTAGAAAGATCTGTTCCTTCTGGTCCAACCATATATAAGTTTCCCCATGTTAATACGGCTTCTAAATTATATGCTTGAGTATTCGCATAAATTTTTGTTCCTAAATTTGTAGGTGCCACAATAATGTCATAAGCACTATCCGCTTTCGCAAGTTCAGCTGTTAATAAATCCGTTCCTTCTGTGTACTCAATCGTAACATTTTCATCTCCAACAGCTCCTAATACAGCTAAAGATGGTGCTCCTGTTGGACATAAAATAGAAACTGGTTCATTTTTTGTTTCTTCTTTTGCCGGTTGTTGTGCACAAGCAACTACGCTCAAAGCCATTACAGCACTTAATACGGCTCTTCCAAATTTTTTAAGATTCATATCTCTTCTCCTTCTATCCACGTCTTTTATTTGGGCATGATAGTTTTTGCACTGATTCCATTTAATCGACCGATTTTTCCGGAGATATTATTAATTACATCCATTGGCGCATCTACCGCAACACTAATGATGTTGACTCCTTTTTCTCGATATGGAATCCCCATTCGCCCAATAATATATTGGCTATACTCATGAAGGATACAATTTAACTGTTCAACAGAACCTGGATTCTTTACAATAATTCCAATTAACGATACTCTAGTTTCCATCTTTACTCCTAAAAAAAAGGTGCTATACAGCACCAGAAAAAAACTTCTTGTTATACTGTATCTTTCATCTCAATATAATTTCGACGTTAGAAACAAAAATATCTTATCACAAAATAAAAAAGAGCGTTAGTAGAAACACTCTTTCTATCTATTATTGTTCCACTTTTTTTACCTCTTTTTGAGAAACTGTCGTTAGTGGATATGTATCAAAAGCAACATCCGTAGGAATCTGGATTTGAATATTGTGAATTTGTTTACGCTTACCTATCATAGGAGAGTAAGCTAGATTGTACACATGCCCTCCCTGTTTTCTGTCTTCTGAAATAAAGTGGAAATGCCATCCGGCTGCATTAATACTTTGCATATAGTCAGGAAAATATAGGCAAACTAAGCTGCCTTTTACTTTTTCAAAAGAAAAATTCCTTTGATTTTTTTCAAGAATCTTACTCAATTCGATATGATGTGAACAATGTCCTTTTAAAGATCTTGCCTTAACAAATTCAAAAAACCCGTCTAAACGAACAACATATATACTGTTGATCCCAAAGTCTTCATCCACAAATACATCCAATTGTTTTTTCAAATCTTCTATGGAACTTCCTCCATCGATTTCAAATTCAATCGCATTATTAAAATCTGCCACGGAAGCAAATGAACTATTTTCATCCATTTCCACTTCCACAACACTACCATCTTGTCTTGCTCTGTAAACCTTATGATCAATGACAATCATTTCTCCATCCGCATCACTAAAAGTACCCAAACCAATATCCCCATGTTCTAATAAATGTTCAATACTAACTACACCTTTGGTATAACCTAATAATAAAGCTTGTAAAGTCGATACTTGATAAAGTTGATTGTTTGACATATGTTTTCTCCTTAACCTTAATCAAAGAATAGCATAAGAAACTAAACAGAAGCATCAAACAACCTTAAGAGAATATTTAAAAATAGCCAAGGCTAGTTGCATCGGCTATTTCTAATCCAGATTTATTTTGTTGAATCATTGATTTTCCATGAAATATTTCATAAGTTTGACGAGGGACGGTTTTCAGTCCCCTATCAACCTTTCTATATCCTTAAATGTATTTTCTATAGTTGCGTCATCACCGACTATTCCGTTTTCTTTAAGTGTTTCCAATAACATTTTTTTTGCTTCTAATTGTTTTTCTTTTGGCACTTCAGATTTCCCAATAACTCGAACGCTAGGTATCTGATTCATTCTAGCATCTTGATATTTATTTCTATACATAGTTATAACTCCTCCAACACAATATAATATACGCATTCAATTATAGTTTGACGAGGGACGGTTTTCAGTCCCCTATCAACCTTAATTGTTTTACTAGACATTGTAGCACCACTTACTTCATCTACTTCACTCGTATTCTTTTGTATCATTACAGGAATCATAGCTTCAGCAGGGGCTCCATTTCCATTTTCGTGACGCAATAAACGTATATCTGTGATCTGATGGTCTTTTACAGACACTTCAACGGTTACTTTTACCAATGGCGTTTCTTGAATCCCTTCATACGTTCCATCTTCCACATTTGAAACATCGGCAATGTTCACCGCATCCAATCTTTGATACGTCTTTACTAGTTGTTGATTCATGAATACTTTGACACCAACAATAAAAACCACTAGGACAATGATCCACTTTAAGTTTGACGAGGGACGGTTTTCAGTCCCCTATCAACCCATGTCGCTTAAGGACCTTAGTATTTTGTATATTACTTTAAAATCGTTTGGCATAATTCTAATATCATTGTTATTTATATTTAAACTAATCAAATCTGTGAGATACACTGTATTCTACATCTTTTTTAAATTCTTCAAAAATCTTTTTTTCTTCTTCTGTTAGTGTTTGCCCTTCATTTATTTTTACAGATCCAGAACAATAAGAAACCTTACCAATTAACTCTTTTGGTGTAACCATTAATGTCATACTATATACCCCACTTCTTTTTAAGTATCTTTTTTACCTCATTCGTAAGTTTGTTATCAGCATTACTAGAATATGCTTCTGCTATAAATTCTGCAGCTGATTTTGTTGAATATTTTGATAGGTACGTAATTATCACTACATCATCTAATTCCAATCCACAATTCGATAAAGACGTTGCTCTGATATCTTCAGCAATTTCGTACGATGTTAATGATTTAAATGCATCATCAATGTGTGTTTGACGAGGGACGGTTTTCAGTCCCCTATCAACCTGAATCATCTAACGTTTTCTTTTCGGCCTTCCATGATTCAGCATCTGTCTGATGTAATCCCATGATTGCATCGATTTGTGCATCTGTGATACCTTCAATCTTTTTCAAATCTTCTCGTTTCATTGCTATTTTCCTCCTACAGTTTTTTATACGTGGTTCACCATCCACACGAGTTGGACACCTTTTTACGTCATGTCCGTGACATATAAAAAAGCCACTTGTTTAAAGTGACTTAATTAACTATTTAATTATCTTGTGAATTTGCTTTATTTCTTTGCTCTGCTGCTTGCTTTTCACATCTATCTATTTCTTTTTCTATCTCATCTTGTGTCATAAATCTTGATTTTCTTATCACTTCAAATGGGTCCCATCTGTCGTCTGCTATGTATTCTATATCTTTCATAACTACCATCCTACAATTCTATTAAATCAAAATTAAAATTTTTTGCAAGATAATCCATCGCTAATTTTTGAATGCGACTTTCATAATTGTCCCATGATTCTATGTTAGAATCATATCTATTCATTTTACATACTTTCATACATGCAGCATTATAGTCATTTATTAGAATAACATCACTCGGCTTCGTATAAAGAAATACTGATCCATCATGTCCAACAGTTATGCCATATGCGTTTTTCGACAATGTTAATGCATTTAAGTCTTCTAAACTTGGGTTTGACGAGGGACGGTTTTCAGTCCCCTATCAACCAAAAAAAGATTGTGACTTTAACATTATCAGGATATTGTTCCTGCAATGATTCACAACCTAAAATGAATGACTGAAGAAGTAGAGTAGAATTATTATCGAATTTAAAAATTCGCATGTATCTATATTCAGGACTATTGGAGTCTAGTTTTGTTGTATCTCTATTTGTAAGCTCATAAAGAGAATTGTAGAAATTATACCAAAGCAATGACATCGCTGCGCACACAATATCTTTCCCTGCTTCTGCATAATTTGCATGCCCTGAAATAGTTACTTCAACATCTTTGTATAATATTCCTTTTACTTGTACTTCAATCATTTATTTCCTCCATAATAAAAAGCACCCGTTAAGGTGCTTGATTATCCTTCAAAACATGCAAGATTTTCAAATCTTAGATGCATTAAAGATTTGATTTCTGCGATATCCTTATCTAGCAGTTCTTTATCTTCGAATTCATCTTGATATAGCCCAAAGTGTTCATATTGATAAATCCAATACGTCATTGTTTCTTCAACTTTTGGTGTAATTCCTACACTTTTTAGTTCACGAAGACCTAGAGCAATAAAGAAGGCCATCCATTCAGGTTCTGTTGTTTCTTCATCAGCATAATCCGTCAACGCATGAATCATCATGCCTTCCAACATTTCAACTGTTGGCTGCTTTCTGCGAAGGTTTTCTTCAACGAAATCTATTGTTTCTTCATAAATTATTTTGTTTCCCATGCATCTATATACCTAGCATTTACTTTCCCTGATTTCTTTGCTTCATTTGCCTTTTTCTTGCGCTCTTCCTTAGTGGATACTAAAGTAATTTTTACTTTTGGAAATTTCTCAGCAAATTGGTTTGACGAGGGACGGTTTTCAGTCCCCTATCAACCTCCTACAACATTATTACTGAATTCGACCCTACTAATGTCTCTTGTTTATCGGGTTCTCCAGTAATGTATATTCTTTTTTTGTATTGTTTTTCTGTTAATTTTAATACTATTATTTTACCTGTTTTTGGGGCTTTTTCATACATTTTTTGTATATATTTATCACAGGATTTCCTACTTGAACATACTCTCATATATATGTCTGGTATTTGTTGGATGAATCCGTTTTTTACTAATTCTTTTCTGAAATTTGTATATTCTGTTTTTGTTCCTCGTTTATTTGTCGGATTTAATACTACAATGATTCTCATTCAATCACACTTCCTATGTATTTTATTGGTGTTATTGTTGGTAGTAATACTTCATTTTGTTCTTCTATGACATAGGTCTTTATACTTGATATCATAATGTCTATCGCATTGATTACAGTTACTTTCTTTCTTCCTATTTCACACTCCATAAATAAGATTTCTAATAGCGTCTTTCTTTGTTCTTTTGTTAGGTGTGAACTACTCCCTCTTAACTTGTTTGAAGAGGGAGCTTCTTGCTTCTACCACTA
>JAUNDJ010000163.1 GCA_030526175.1 Bacillota bacterium | reverse complement strand
TCAGCTGTCTGAATACCCATGGTTTCGATTACGATATCAAGATCCTGTCCGTCAAGCTGCTCTTCAATAATGTTAATGAACTTAACAGTATCGAAAATAGTCGGTGTTGATGCTCCCGGCTTCAGCACTGTCATCTTGTCGCCTGCATATGCATACACATATTCTGTAGAAAGGGTTCCGTTATCACTTTTTATCAGCTTCCAGCCGTTGTTTGCCGTGAAGGTGAAAAGATCCTGATTTGTTTTTTCATTAAGCGTTCCATCATAATTTGCAGTCTTAACTGTTGCTCTTGGAACTGTAACTCTCATGAATACGAATGCATCATTTACACCCTCATTTGTAATCTTCGGGTCCTTTTTTATCACCTTGTTTGGTGTGATGTCCAAGCCTTCATCTGGATCCCAGTTGGGCTCCGATACGCTTATCTCCACATCACCAACCGTGAAGTTGTTGGTGACATAGTCTCTGTCTACAAAGTAGGCAAAGGTCGAACCGATTGCCATAAGTGCAATAAGGGCCGCTGCAATAAATACGTTCTTTTTGCTTGAAATTTTTCTTCTGATATTTGTCATTTTCATTCTCCATTTCTGCACATTTCGTGCTGTTAAAAAAGCTTAGAACCTTCTTCATATCCTCCTTTCCGCCCGGCTCAAGGCACAAAAATAGAGATGTCACATTAACATCTCATGTAAAAGCAGCCGCCTTCTTAAGCCCTCATGCTTTGCGAAAACATTCAGAGTATGAAAAAAAGAAGAATCATCTCTGACTCTTCTCATTATTTGTAATTAGCTTATATATCATTGAAATACATCGCATCTTTGAATCCGTCAAGATACGCAGCTTTATATACCTGCTCGATAAGAAGATCCAGATCTTCAGCCTGAATCTCACCAAGCTTGTCACACATTATCCTATATAGCTGCTGTGTCTTTTCAGGATATTCTGGTTTCATAAACTCTTCTTCATTTTTCATTTGCGGCTTTTGTAGATATCTTTCCATGTATCGGTCTCCCTCTTTTTGATTCTACAATAAACCTTTCATGAAAATATTCAATTATGCGAAGTAAAAAGCGATACTCTTCTTTAATCGCATATAAGCATCATATACATTGGTGTTGTACCATCTAAGAAACCACTCTGATTTAGTTGTTTATCCTAATATCTAGTATTCTAGACAACGTATTTGTAACATCAAATGAATCTAATGGTTCTAGTTCAACAATGCCACAATATTTTCTTTTTATTCTAATTATTTTTTCAACATCCCCTTCAAAAACAAAATCTGTATGCGATATTTCTAAAGCATATTCTTTGAAATCATTAAACTTTTCCTCGCTTTTAAATCTTACATAATATTCATTTCTCTTGGTTTTTTCATAAACTACATCATACTTTTGCTTTAAGTGAAGTAGAACATCTATTTCATTTGATCCATCAATAGTGTATATTTGATTTTCTTCAATTTTAAGTAATAGCTCAGTTTCCCAACAAATAGAAATATTGTCAATAAGACTAAGTCCCTTTTGGTCTTCTTTTGGTAGTTTGTGTCGAAGCATATATACAATGTGCAATACTGGTGCATGAAAAAGGTGGTTTTCTTCTGTATCCAAATCCATAATATTGGCTAACAGTTCTTCACAGTGATAATCACAACATGAACAAAACAGCTTCCTTATATGGGCTGTTACGTGTTTGTAATTATATGGAATTTGATGCTTTTCAAGTATTAAATTTAACCTTTTATATAATAATGCATCTTTTTCATTTTCTAAATTAAGTGGCTTGTATGTCGTATTTTCATTATAGTAATGTGATTCGTATTCAAATTTATGAACGCAATAATCTAAAGCAACTAATTGAAAATAAAGGTTTTGAAGCCATGCTTCAGCATTGTAAAGAATATTTCTATGGTAGTCAGTGTTTATCTCCTCTAGTCTTTCATCTGGAAGAGTGTCAAACATGTTTTGGGCAATCATAATATCTTTGCTGGCTTGTTCGACTATTGCATCTTCTTCAACTATTGAATATCCAACAGTCTTTCTAGGATATAAACAGTCTTGTATACTGTCAAGGTTATCTTTTAGTTCACCATCTAGCAAACGTAATTCTATTAGTAATTCATCAATTGAAGGTCTTTGCTCCGGGTTTTGATTTCGGCACCTTTCTACTATTCGGTCTAATGGAGATAGCAGTGGGATAATATCTGCTATCGTAATAATTGATTCGCCAGAAGGGTTTTTCTTTGTAAAAACCTCGTTAATGATTCTTCCAAGTGCGTAGATATCACAAGCACATGTGAGTTC
>JAUNDJ010000073.1 GCA_030526175.1 Bacillota bacterium | reverse complement strand
CAAAACCTATGTATTGCCCCTGCTGCGGAGCCAGGATGCTTTCTAAAGGCATCTATCCTCGAAAACTTAATCACTCTATGCTTTTAGATGGTTTTAAGCTGATTATTATTGTCAGACAAAGAAAATGGAGATGCTCCAATATTGATTGTAACCATTACTGTAATGATGAATTTATTTTCGTTCAGAAAAGTAAGCAACAATCTAATTTTTACCATTTATGATAATTAATACACTTAAAGATACCAGTGGAAAATGTGCAGAAGTTGGACGAATGTTTAATGTTTCAGACACTTATGTACATGAGATATTTATGTCCTATGTTGAAGTTAAGCGTGCTCCGCTTCCAGAAGTCTTGTGCATTGATGAAGTTTTCCTGGATATTAGTTATTCGGAAAAATATGCCTGTGTTCTATTGGATTTTAAAACAAATGAAATTGTAGACATTCTACCAAATCGATGGAAAACTACACTGGATAAATACTTTTACTCAATTCCACTGGAAGAAAAAAAATGTTAAATACGTAGTAAGCGACATGTATGACTGTTACGTTAATTCACCGCCAAACTATTTTCCTAATGCAAATATCAATTGTTGATTCTTTTCATGTCATATCTGACATCACAAGAAGATTGAATACTTATTTGAATAGTGTAAAAAGGAAATACATAGGAAAAGAAAGGAAAGCTCTAAAGGAAAAAAATCTATTTAATAATACAAATTTCAAAAGCCTGAAGAAATCCAAAGAATTAAGAATACTAAATAATTTCAGTTATTTCCTGCTCAGAAATCAGGATAATCTAGATTATCGATTAGAGCAGAACTATGATAAGATCCTTCATTATACTGCAAACGATTATGACCGCGAAAAAGAGTTTATGTTACTAGATCCTAATTTTATAATCTATTGAGATTTAAAACAAAAGTACATTAGATTTAATGCTACGATTTTTGAAGACAGACAAACAGTTGAAGAGGAACTGGATAAACTGATTAACGAATATGTCTCTAGCGATATTGGGATCTTTAAAGAATTTGCGAAATTACTTACAAGGTATCGTGACCCTATTGTAAATTCTTTCAATTACTATACGCTCGATAACGGTGAAGTTGTTCGTCTTTCAAACGGAAAGATGGAAGGATTTAACCGACTCCCAAAGGATATGAAAAGAGATGCTCGAGGTGTTGAAGTATTCGATTATTTGAAAACTAGATTGATATTCGGTAACAGAAAATACGTTCCTATAAAAGGCATCCCAAAGAATAAGGAAGACATTCCACGTTCTGTAAAAAAATACAGAAAAAATAAAAAAGATAAGAAATAAAATAATAATTAATGGAATTCAGCATTATAAAAGGCAAGACTATATTTATTAGTCCTGCCTCTATTTTTATTTTTTTTTTGAGGTTCTCCCCCAAACCGTTCCCCTAAAATCTTTGGAGTTATCCCCAAAAACTTTGGTTAGCCTTTTGCTAATGGGTATATGTGTTCTATTTTGATTATTTCACTTATCTATCTGACAAGTTAGTTTAAGATGGATAGACTTATATTTTTAGAATTGTACGCGAGAAGCGATATAGTTGTTCAATTCATCTAATGAAACACGTTCTTGTTCCATTGTATCACGATTACGAACTGTAACGCAGTTGTCATTTGCTGTTTCAAAATCCACTGTGACACAGAATGGTGTTCCAATAGAGTCTTGACGACGATAACGTTTACCGATACTTTGTGCATCATCGTAAGTTGTTGAGAAGTTTTTCGCTAATTGCGTGAACACTTTTGAAGCTTCGTCGTTTAATTTCTTAGATAAAGGAAGAACGGCTACTTTATAAGGAGCTAAGTATGGGTGTAATTTTAATACAACACGTTCGTCGTTTTCTAATTTTTCAACTTGGTATGCTTCACTCATAACCGCTAAGATTAAACGTTCTACCCCAACACTAGGTTCAATTACGTAAGGAATGTATTTTTGATTTGCTTCTTGATCAAAATATTCCATACTTTGTTTTGAAGTATTTTGGTGAGCACTTAAGTCAAAGTCTGTACGAGAGGCAATTCCCCATAATTCACCCCAATAAATTGGGTCTCCAAAGAAGTATTCAATATCAGTTGTCGCATTTGAGTAGTGCGATAATTCATCTTGTTCGTGATCACGTAAACGAATATTTTCGTCTGTTAATCCTAAATCTTTTAAGAAATTTTTACAATAGCTACGATAGAAATCGAACCATTCTAATTCAGTTCCTGGCTTACAGAAAAATTCCAATTCCATTTGTTCAAATTCACGAGTACGGAAAATGAAGTTTCCTGGAGTGATTTCGTTACGGAAGCTTTTTCCGATTTGCCCAATTCCGAAAGGTAATTTTTTACGCATAGTACGTTGTACGTTTTTGAAGTTTACGAAAATACCTTGTGCTGTTTCAGGACGTAAATAAATAGTTGATTTTGCATCTTCCAAAACACCTTGGAATGTTTTAAACATCAAGTTAAATTGACGGATATTTGTAAAGTTTTTCGCTCCACATTTTGGACATTCAATTCCATTGTCCGCAATAAAGTTTTCCATTTGTTCGTTAGTCCATCCATTTGGAGATACCTCATTGTTTGTTGCTTGTTCAATCAATTGATCGGCTCTAAAACGGCTCTTACATTCTTTACAGTCCATTAATGGATCACTAAATCCACCTACGTGTCCACTGGCTACCCAAACATTTGGGTTCATTAAAATAGCACTTTGTAGACCAACGTTTTCTGGACTTTCTTGAATAAAACGTTTCCACCAAGCGTTTTTAATATTATTTTTTAGCTCAATTCCCAAAGGACCAAAATCCCAAGTGTTTGCTAAACCACCATAAATTTCAGAACCTTGATACACATATCCTGTATTTTTCATATGTGCAACGACATCGTTAAATGATTTTTGATTCATATTGATTCCTCTTTCCTTAAATACTTAGAATATTATATACATATTTATCTGAATAATTAAAGTTAAAATACAATTTCATGCGGATTCATTATTTCAATGCTAAACAGTAATTGTTCTTTTTACCACGTTTTACAATAACGCAGTTGTCAACATAAGCTGTATTTTGATCCACAATGAAATCTACATCTTTTATTTTCTCACCATTGATCGCAATTGAATTTCCTGTAATCCATTCTCTTGCTTCACGTTTTGAAGAAGCGATTTTAGTCGTTACTAATAAGTCAAGAAGTTTCATTCCAGATTCACATTCTGTTTTTTCCATATTTTTAACAGCATCTTTTCGTTCTTGTTCACTTAAATCTTGAAGTTTTCCTCTAAATAAGGCATCTGTGATTTTTAATGCGGATTCCAATCCTTCTTCTCCATGTAAGTCACGAACAACTTCTGTCGCTAAAGCTTTTTGTGCTGCACGTAAATGAGGTTCATTCGCTAAAGAAACTTCTAAGGCTTCAATTTCTTCTTTAGTAAGGAATGTTAACTTTTTGATATATTGGATAACATCTTTGTCTCCTGTATTATATAAGAATTGATACAATTCATATGGACTTGTTTTCGCTGGATCTAGCCAAACGGTTCCTGATTCACTTTTACCAAATTTAGTACCATCGGCTTTTGTGATCAAAGGCATTGTTAATCCAAAACATTTTGCTTCTGGACCACAAACTTTACGAATTAGTTCCAATCCACTCGTGATATTTCCCCATTGGTCTTGTCCACCAATTTGTACAGTACAGTTCTTTTCTTTATATAATGTTAAGAAGTCTAATGATTGAAGAATCATATATGAGAATTCTGTGTAGCTAATTCCTGAGTCCAATCTTTTCTTAACTGTTTCTTTATTTAACATATAGTTAATATTGAAAAGTTTTCCATAGTCGCGTAAGAAATCAATGATTGTGATATCTTTTGTCCAGTCTAAGTTGTTTACCATTTCAAAACCAAATAATTTTTGGATTTGTGCGTGTAAACAATCGTAGTTGTGTTTTAATGTTTCCGCAGTTAACATACTACGTTCACCACTCGCTTTTGGATCCCCGATAAATCCTGTAGCTCCACCAACTAACATTAATGGGTGGTGTCCATTTTTTTGTAGACGTTTTGCCATTAATAATGATGAGTAATGTCCAATGTGAAGACTATCAGCTGTTGGATCTGTTCCAATATAGAATGTAAATTCTCCATTGTTCACTTCATCGATGATTGCTGGATCGGTTACATCATTAATCAATCCACGCCATTGTAATTCTTCAAATAAAGTCATATGTTTCCCTCCTAAAAAATAAAAAAACACCATCCATATAAGGACGATGTTAAGATCGCGGTACCACCTTATTTCCCTTTTCAGGGCACTTCATATCCTTTAACGCAGGAATACGTCATTCGAAGCTCCAAGGTGTATTCCATAGACACATAAGTAAGCTTTTCACCAACCAGCTTCTCTCTCGGCTCGTTATCTATGTACTATTTCTTTTCAACGCTGTATTTTTATTTTACAGAAATAATTCAACTATGCAAGTCTTTTCTTATTCAATTATCATGTTTAGAACAAATTGTTCAAAACCAGCATCCTTATCAATACGACCCATTTTCATATTTTGATCAAAATCCGCAAGTTCTTCCAAATGATCCAACAATTCGGCTGTGCTAAAACGAGAAGCTTTTTTCATACTCAATTGCACACGATAAGGATGCGCTTTTAATAAACCAGCAATTTCCGGTTGCGAGTATCCTTCATCCATTAATACAGCAATCTGATAAAGAAAACGAATTTGCCCAGCCAATAAAGCCACGATTGCTACCGGTTCCATTCCCTGTTCTCTAAAATTCCGATAATACGCAAGTAGTAAGAGTGCATTGCGATCAAAATAGGCATCTGTCATTCTAAAAATATCTTGTGAAGGTTCTTTTGTCACTAATGCCTTTGCATCCTCCATATAAATCTCAGAGCTATAAATGCTTAACTTTTCAATCTCGCTCTCAATATGCAAAGGGTCCATCCCCATATTTCCATATAAGTATTTTCTTGTTTCCAAATCCATACTTAGTTTATATTTTTTTATTAAATCATCCACCATTAATTTTTGACTTTTATCATCCAAAGCCAAACAAGAATATACAGTTGAAAAAGACACAAACTCTTTGATAGCTTTTTTTCGCTGATCCAGTTTATCACTATAAACACAATAAACAACGACATATTCGCTCTCTTTTCGTAAAAGCACATCTTCCGCTTTATACCGTGTACTATTTTTTGCAGAAAAAAAAGAAGCGTTATCAACAATAATCATTTTTTCTTCATCAAAAATAGAAAAGGAGTCAATTTCATTTAAGAAATCTTCTTCTGGATTTTGTGCATCGATAAAAATGACATTTGAAATCTGATGCTTGTTTTTAATCGCCTGTAACTTTTGAGAAATGCGGTTTTTATCCGTTCCATGTAAAATATAATTCATGGGCTTATGATATCAGAAAATGAAGAAAAGGTATACACGAATATGTATACCTTATTGAAATTTCAAATTCTTATTTTTGTGTCCATCCACCATATAAGTAACCAGCTGTTACTGTTGCTAAATCTGTATAGCTACTATGTCCAAAAGAAGGAAGAGCATATGCGTGGTTTACATCATCTAAATCTTTATAACGGAAACGCACAACTTGACAACCGTCTTCTAAAGTTACAGTCACTTCAATCCAATCAAATTGAGCATATTGTGCTGGAATGTTTTGATTTGCAGCAACAATCGCTTCTTGTTGTTCTTCTGTGTATCCAGTTAATGGATAAATCGCAGATTCAATGATTTCATAAACAGTATCTTTATTTGTACCTACTTCAATGATTTCAATACCACCACTGATATATTTCGCAAAAGAAGTAGTCTTTAATGATTTTTCATTTACAAACTTATTTGCTTTACCAGTGTAACCTATGGTATCTAAAATCGCTTGATAAGCGGCAGAATTTCCTTGACTTGATTCCGATTCACTAGTATCTTCATCGTCTTTCACTAAAGAAGATACATTTTCATCTTCATCATCATCGTTATTTTCTACGACTTTTTTTGTTGTTTTTGATGTATCTTTTTTAATTGTTGTTTTTTCTACTGTTTTTTCAGATGTATCAGCTGTATCTTTTTCTTCTGTCTTTGAAGCCCCTTTACAAGCTGTTAAAGACATACCCATAGTTACAGCCAACGCAATTGTTAATAATTCCTTTTTCATGTTGACCCCCTTAATTAATGGTAAATTCATTCTACACTATTTTGAATTAACTCTCAAATATCTTTTCTTATTTATACCTTTTTGACAAATTTTATGACTACTAAAGTCAATGCCATCATCACAAAAGAAATTGGTAGCGCGATCCATGCCGATTGTACATATCCAGCAACGATATATCCTACAAAAGAAACACCTGCTACAATCATCGCATATGGCAATTGAGTCGATACGTGATTTACGTGATTACACTGAGCTCCAGCCGAAGCCATAATCGTTGTATCCGAAATAGGTGAACAGTGATCTCCGCAAACAGCCCCTGCCATACAAGCAGAAATAGAAATGATCATTAATTCTGGGTTTAATCCTTGGAAAGCATGAACAACGATTGGAATCAACATTCCAAATGTTCCCCAAGATGTTCCTGTCGCAAATGCTAAGAATGCACCAACCACAAAAATAATAGCTGGTAATAAATTTTGAAGTCCTTTGGCAAATAACATAACATTAGCCGCTACGAATTCTTTCGCACCTAAGCTATCTGTCATACTTTTTAAAGTCCATGCCATAGTCAAGATTAAGATAGCTGGTACCATAGCCTTGAAACCTTCGGATAAACAATCCATACATTCTGTAAACGATAAGCTTTTCTTAAGGACATAAAATAAAATAATGATAACTAAAGCGATCAATCCTCCTACGGATAAACCAATAGAAGCATCACATAATGAGAAAGAAGTTACAAAATCTACTCCATCAAAGAAACCACCTGTCCAAATCATCGCAATGACACAGCTAATTATTAAACAGAAAATTGGGAATACTAAATCAATAACTTTTCCTTCTGTTTTATTATCTTCTAATTTTTCTTCACTTACCGATACACTACCTTCAGAAAATAAATCTCCATTTGAAGCATTTTCTTCGTGTTTTGCCATAGGTCCAAATTCAATTTTCATTAAAACCATACCAACCATCATAAAAATTGTTAATAACGCATAAAAATTATAAGGTATAGCACGAATAAATAAACTTAATCCATCTTCTCCCTCAACAAATCCGGATACAGCTGCTGCCCAAGAAGAAATTGGAGCAATAATACAAACAGGAGCTGCTGTTGCATCAATTAAATAAGCAAGTTTAGCACGAGAAATCTTATGCGAATCGGTTACTGGACGCATAACACTTCCTACCGTCAAACAGTTGAAATAGTCATCGATAAAAATTAAAACTCCTAAGAAAATCGTAGCTAATTGTGCCCCCACACGTGTTTTGATATTTTTTAAAGTCCATTTTCCAAACGCCAAAGAACCACCAGCACGATTCATCAAGGCTACTATCGTTCCTAACAACACTAAGAAAATCAAGATTCCCATATTGTATTCGTCAGCTAAAGAAGCAAGAAAACCGTTCGAAATAATATGTGAAATCGTTCCTTCTACGCCAAAGTTGGCATAAAGTAACGCCCCAACGACAATCCCGCAAAATAAAGAACTATACACTTCTTTCGTAATTAATGCTAACGCAATCGCAATAAGTGGTGGAACCAATGACCACCATGTTCCATAAAAATGACTTGTTTGTTCCGCCGCAAAAACTGGCATTTGTACAATAGAACATACAAACACAAACGCAAGTCCTATGGAAAATAATTTCAATACATTCTTTTTCATTTTTTCTCCTTATGATTAAAACTTTTTCTAAAATATCTTACTAGGTAATCTATTTGAATACAATAAGAAAAGACAATTCGTAATTGAATTGTCTAAAGATCTTTAAAATGAAATTGTCGAACACCTTGAGCGTATTCCGCAACAATATGACCATCTCCATATAATTTATATTTATACGTTGTTAGTCCTTCTAAACCAACAGGTCCACGAGCATGAATCTTACTCGTACTGATTCCCACTTCAGCCCCAAAGCCATAACGGAAACCATCCGCAAAACGAGTGGAACAATTCAAATACGTTCCAGCCGAATCCACAAGTGCCATAAACTGTTCTGCTACTTCTCTATTTTCTGTGATAATACAATCCGTATGATGAGAACCAAACGTATTAATGTGTTCAATCGCTTCTTCCACACCCGATACGCATTTAATAGAAATTTCTAAATCTAAGTATTCTGTATTGAATGCATCTTCTTCCATACATTCGCAAGAAATAATTTCCGAAACTTCTTTTGTTCCATGAATTTTTACATTCCCTTTTTCTAAAGCTTGAGCAATTTGTGGAAGAGCCTTTGTGGCAATGCTTCGATCAATCAACAATGTTTCTGTTGCGTTACAAGCGGCTGTATATTGTGTTTTTGCATCAAAAAGAATGCGACAAGCTTTTTCCAAATCCGCTTCTTCATGAATATATGTATGACATATTCCATCGGCATGCCCCATTACTGGAATTTTCGTATTGTTCATTATATATTGAACAAATTGATTCGAACCACGAGGAATCAATAAATCTACATATTTGTTACAAGCCAATAGTTCGCTAATTTCATTATGTCCTTGCGCTTGTAACATACAACCTTCTGGAGCCCCTGAAGAAATAGCGGTATTATAGATAATATCAAAAAGAGCTTTATTCGTATTCGTTGTTTCTTTACCACCTTTTAAAACAGCGCAGTTTCCACTTTTTATACAAAGAGAGGAAATTTGTACCAACGCATCCGGTCTAGCCTCAAAAATAATTCCAATAACACCAATAGGGCAAGACATACGAACCAAACAAAGACCTTCGTCCAATTCTCTTTCCAACAACACTTGATTAATTGGATCGTTTAAAGAAATCAATTGATCAATTCCATCCGTCACATCTTTTAATTTTGCTTCGTTAAATTTTAGACGTTTCTTAACCGATTCGGCAATGCCATTTTCTTCGGCCGCCAACATGTCTTTTTTATTCGCTTCAAAAATAGCTTCTTGATTTAAAATCAATGCTTCCTTAACATTCTTTAAAATCGTATTACGTACATCCAAAGACAAAGCAGCCATTTTATAACTATCCGCTTTCATCTTTTTTGTCGCTTCTAACATATTCAATTCCTTATTCATATTTCTCACCTTTTTTCTCGTGAAAATATTCTATCACATTTTCTTTAAAAAGAGAAAACCGAGCACCTTTCACTATTCATGCCAATCTTCCCAATATTCTTCGGCTTCTTCATAATCTTCAAAATCCGGTTCATGATTTTCCCAGAAATCTTCTGGATTGTCATAATCTTCGATGTCAAAATCATCCTCTACTTTACAAGAACTATTTCCATATACCTTTTTGAAAAGAGGATTCCCATCCTCATCCCAATAATATTTATCATATTTCGAATATTTAAAATATTTATATACAGCCACAACTTTATTCTCTTTACACTATACAATAAGAGGAATGTCTTTTTCATTGGCTGCATACCAAATATACGGCGTTCTTTCATTCTTTTGCGTTGAATAGGCATAATCAGCACAATCGGTATCACAAATCAAATCTTCTCGCATCCCCACACAAGGACATTTAAGATCCACATCCAGATCCCTTACTTCCTCTACATTCTTCGCATCCATCAAAAGGATTTCAGGGAAGAAGCAAGTTCTTCATTGGGAATATTTTTCGATGAACAAACACACAACATCATACAAAGCATCATTATCAGAATCTTCATTTTCTACTCACTTTCCAATCCTTTCATACTGACTATTCCACAATATCCATTTGTACAAGAGAAAAAAAGAATATGTGGCAAGGAAAAAAGATGAATGGTTCCTACATCTTTTGTCTGCAATAAATTTACACCCATTTGAATACAACGAGCAATCACTTCACTACTCGGATGGCCATAGTAATTCTTTTTTGCCACGCTAATCAATCCAAGCTTAGGATGCATCGCTTCTAAAAATGCCAAACTAGTGCTCGTTTTAGAGCCATGATGTCCGAGTTTAAACACATCTACACCAGAAAGATCGTATGTACGAAAAAGTTGTTCTTCAACAAAAGTTGAAGCATCTCCTGTCCATAAATAATCAAATCCATCGTAACTAAAATATGTAATCAAAGAAGCATCATTTTCATCCATAGATTCTCGATTTTCCAATAAAAAGATAAAAGGATACGAAACGATATTTTTTTCCGCTTTCAACAGTACTTTATTGACAGGAAAGACTTCAACGAGATGCTCAATACCTCCATTACGGTCAAAATCATCGTGCGTTCCAATCACATAATCCAGCTTTCGAATTTGCTTCATTTTCAGAAAAGGAAGCACAATATTTACGACATTGTCACGATTAAGACTTTGCCCACAATCAATCAAGATAGCAGACCTTTGGTATGGTTCTACTAACAACGTACAATCTCCTTGTCCTATATTTAACATATATATGTGAAAAAATGGATCGAAAGAACTCTCCAAACAAGCACAACATATCAAAAGAATAATCCATATTGTTTTTTTCTTCCGAATAAAACTCATAAACCAACAGACGCAAAATATGATACTTGGTACGTAATAAAACGTATAAGAAGGAAGATTTTTTATCAAAAGGTCAATCCATATACCCGCTTTCGAAAAGAATGGAAGTATAAATGAAAGGCATTTTATACCATATCCTAGTCCAAATAAAACTCTTCCCCAGCGAAAAAGAACCAATGAAAATAAATCGGCTTTATGAAAATATAGAAATTCAATCCCTAAAATTAACACAATAGATTCCCATTTTCTTTTGGAAGCATCTTTTTCCATAAGAAAAAGCCATTGAATACAAAAAGGAAAAGTACAAACAAAAGAGGTCGCCTTGGAAGGAAGTAGTAGTATAAACAAAAAATAAACGACACATAAATGCTTGTGCCTGTCTTCACACACTTTCTTCATTCCCTGATAAAGAATAAAACGAATCAAAATTGGCGAATAAGAAAAAAGAACACCATGAAGAATCGACAAGCAAAGACAAAAGGAATCTAAAGTATTTCTAGGAATTTTCTTTCGAAATAATCGTTTTACAATTTGAATAAAAGAGATAAAGCCTACACCTAATGAAGCGAACATCGTATCCATATCCCCTTCTTCATAGATTCCATAAAAATAACGTAAATTGTTAACATCTTTCTTTAAAACTCGAAATAATCTCGCTTTTATAGAATCACTTTTTCGAACAATATCTCCATCATTGACCATACTATACGAAGTAATTCCCTGATTATACATATACGCTTGGAAATCGAATAGATTGGTATTTTTTAAAGATTCAATTTTGTCTACATAAGACACCTTTACTTCATCGTAAAAATCTACATTTTCGAGTCCATACAATAGAAGAGAACTGGATTCTTTTCGTGCCAATGCATACTTTGCGTGTATTTCATACACTGTATAGATACCAGGTGTCGGAATGTCTTGATAAGGGTGCAATAAAAGGATGGATAATACAATCAGAGGAATCAAGAATAGACTTTGTTTAGAAAAACGCTGCCACAAAAAAAATAGAAAGATAGCACCACAACCAAGTATCAAAGAAATGTCTCTTAGAAAAAAACACCCCCAGAATCCAAATAATAAATAATACATCAGTATAGAATTCATAAGCATATATGATCCTTAATTTTTTGAAAGATTCCTTCTTTAATTCCCTTGATTTCCATAATTTGCTCCAAAGTTGTAAAAGAATGCTCTTCTCTATATTCCATGATTTTTTGAGCCATGCTCGGACCAATACCAGGAAGAGTGGTTAATTCTTCCAAATTAGCTTCATTCAAAGAAACTTTCTTTTGCGCTTCTTTTTCACCCACAACCAGAACCTCCTGATCCATAACGGTTCGTACTAATGAAAGAGTGGAAGTATCGGCATTATCCGTTAAACCACCTGCTTGTGCAATCACCTCTTGTACGGTAGCTTCATATTTCACAGTAAAAATACCCGGATGCTTAACAGCACCTTTTATCTCAATTGTTTTTGTCGAAGGCTGAACAAGCTCTAAAGAAACAGGTTGGTAACGATGAAAAAAAGTAAATAGAAAAAATGATGAACCAATAAAAAAGAGAAGAATGCGTTTCATAATATCACCCTTCTCTTAATACGATAATTCTTGATAAAAATTATGCGATATTTAAAATTTCTACATCATAAGGTTCATCAACACGTTGAACTCTTACAATATCTCCAATTTTTTTGTCCATAATGGCTTCGGCTAATGGAGTGTTGTTTGAAAGCTTTCCATTTAATGGATCGGCTTCGATAGAACCAACGATATTGAATACATATTCTTCTCCATCACTTAAATCTTTTAATGTGACTGTTCTTCCTAAACGAACTAATGCGTTTTTATCATCGGCTGCATCTTCTTCGATGATTTCCGCATTTTTGATCATCGCATCTAATTCAGCAATACGTTTTTCAACTTGTGCTTGGTGATCTCTAGCTGCATCGTAGTCCGCGTTTTCACTTAAGTCCCCTTGTGCACGAGCTTCTTGTAATTCAATGATTACTTGTTTACGAACGTTTTGTACTAAATCATTTAATTCTCTAACTAATTCATCATACCCGGCTTGGGTTACATAAAATTTTTCAGTATCTGCCATAAGTCTAACTCCTTTTGTGCTATATGATTATAGCACTAAATCTTTATTTTGCACATAAAATTATAGAGCGATTTTTTAACCGCTCTCTTTGAACAAGTATATCAAACTATACTATTCTTCTTCAATAGTTTCTTCATAAAAAAGACCCATTTTACGACAAATCGCTTCATGTTCTTCTATTGTTTTAGAATAGTGGATCTTACCATCTAGTTTTCCGTAAATATCGGCTGCGAAGAAATAGTAATCTGTTTTTCTTGGTTCTAATACCGCTATAATCGCATCTTCTCCAGGATTTAAGATTGGCCCAATTGGTAATCCTTTATGAAGATAGGTGTTATAAGGGGAATTGATATTTGTTTCCACTTCACAATCCATTGGATCGTTAAAATCATCATACAATGCGTAACATACAGTAACACTACTTTGAAGCATCATACCATCATTCAAACGATTATAGAAGACTCCTGCGATTGTTTTCATACTATCGGCTGAACTACTTTCAAATTGTACAACACTGGCTAATGTGACCAACTCATGGATCGTATATTTAGACGCTTTAAATTTGGATTCATACTTTTCATAAATAGTATCAAAGTGGTCTAAAAATGTTCTTGTGATCTCATCAATAGTAGCATCCTTTTTAAATTCATAAGTATTTGGGAATAAATATCCTTCCAACTTTACTTTATAAACACTATGATTGATATCTCTATAATCTAGGAATTCGTAATCTTCACAAAGTTCTTTTAAATATTCAGAATCGTTCCATTGGTCAATAATTTCTTGTTGTGAATAGTCAAAGTTTTGCGAAATAATTTCCGCAACTTCTTTTGCCCATTTCCCTTCTGGAACCGTCATCATGATATTGTCTTCGTATACATTGCTCTTTTCTTCTAAGTGATCTAAGATTTCTGGAACAGTCATACCATTATTTAAATCATAGATTCCCGCATAATACGTATTCTTTTTTTTCAATTTTGCATACAGATTTGTATAAAATTCCGATTGAATCAGACCATTTTCTTTTAAGTCATTTAAAACTTGTTTAAAAGTTTCTCCTTCATGAATTGTGATTGCAACTTCATGAGACCCATCTCCCATAGGTTTTAAATTCTTATTGTACTGACCAAAAAAATATCCACCGATACAAATTGGAATAAGAAGAACGATCAACATTAACGATACTAAAATTCTTATTCTTCTTTGTCTTTTACGTTTCGCATTTCTCTTTTTACTTTTTGAATTCCCTTTACTATTTTGTTGACTAGGCATTTTCATCATCCTCAACAAATGTGTTGATCACTTCTTCTACCATTTCCCATTCTTCTTCTGTTTCAATAGGTAAAAGTTGTCCTTGATCATCATAACGAGATGCGTAAACTTGACTTTCGTCTAATTCTGGATCTTGAAATACAACATATTGTACTTTTGTTTCTTCATTATCAAACGTAAATAAAATGGTCATCTTTTTTTCATTTCCATTTTCGTCTTTTACATAAAGGCAATTTGAATCTAACATAAATATAATCTCCTATTCCAAAAAAAACATGAGGAACCCCTAAAATCCCCCATTCTCCTTATCTAAAAAGCTTTGCAAAATTTGCACGGCAGCCATTTGATCGATTATTTTCTTCCGTTTCTTTCTAGAAACGTCCCCTTGAATCAATAATCTTTCCGCACTGACTGTTGTTAATCGTTCATCCCATAAATGAACTTTATATCCTTCATATTCCAATTCTCTTGCAAAATCTTGCGATAATTGACCACGAATTCCAATATCACCGTTCATATGTTTAGGAAGCCCCAATACAACTTCTTTGATATTGTTGTCTTCTAATACTTTTAATATTTTCTCAAAACAATCTTCGTAATCATCCGGACTAAAGCGAATTGTTAATAAAGAGCTGGCAATCTTTCTTGTTCTATCACTGATTGAAACGCCACAAGTACGACTACCTAAATCCAATCCAATTAAGCGTTCCATTATTTACCCAAATATGCGCGAACCAATTCTTCAATGATTTCATATCTTTCAATACGTTGAATTAAGTTACGAGCATTTTTGTGTGAAGAAATATATGCAGGATCATTACTGATCAAATATCCGGCAATTTGATTTTCAGGATTATATCCTCTTTCTTCTAAAGCGTCACTGACTTCCTTAAGAACCATTTTAATGTTTTCACGACGAATTTCTTCTGTGGTAAACGTCATAGTCTCAGTAATGTCTTTCATAAAAAATCACACTCCTTATAGATATTAAGTATTATACATTAAGACCACCTTGTTTGTAAAGTCTCGTACTTTTACAGAATAATTACTCAAAAAGAAAAAAAGAAGTCTATTCTTTCAAACAAACTTCTTTAGTGAACTACTCCCTCTTACACTTCGTTAAGAACAGGGAGCTTCTGGAAGACAT
>JAUNDJ010000072.1 GCA_030526175.1 Bacillota bacterium | reverse complement strand
AAAGAAGACAAAGACGCTGATATTAAAGCCTTAATTACAAATATATACAATCAACTGATATGTACCCTCTTTACTGGACAAAGCAGTAATGAGGATGTTTTTTATTTTTAGGATAAACAGAGAGATAGTATTGATAAAAGGACGAAAAAAGACGCCCGGATTTTATCCGAACGTCTTAACTGTTACAACCTCTATTCTTCTATTCTTGTAAGTGTTGTACTAAAACCATGTGCTTGAATATATTCTTCCAATGTCCAATTCTTCTTATAACATTCTTCTGCGATATCTTTTCCTACATATCTAAAATGCCATGGCTCATTCATTGTGCCTGTCAATTCTGTTTTATCTTCAGGATAACGTAAAATAAAACCGTATTTATGTGCATTTTCCATTACCCACAAAAATTCAGGCGTATCTCCGAAAGTTTCAATTTCTTCATTGATAACACTTAAGCTTGTGATATCCACACCATATCCCAATTGGTGCTCACTCGAACCAGGAACAGCTACTAAGGTACTCGCATAATCGTATCCATACATATTCATATACTCATTATAAACACTCGACTGGTCTTTATATGAACGATATCCACTTCGAATTCCTAAATACAAATCTTCTTCTTCCGCATCCAATGCCATTCGTTCTAGTTCTTGTGCAGCTTCTTGTCGAAGTTCAACATTTGTAGAAGATGCATCTCTCCACAAATCGACTTCTACTAAATCATCGGGTTCGTAATCTTCTGGAAGCATAAATCCAGTTTTAACCAACGTATCATAATGGTCAGGATTGACAATTAAGTAAGAATAATCTGTCGAATATCTAGAATCGATAAAATCATATGTTATGGATAAAATCGCTTGTTCTGGATCTTTTTTACTTTTTATATATTTAGATAAATCTTGTATTTGACAACCTTTTATTTCCAAATAAGGCATTGCCGTATCATAATCAATTCCTTTTCCTACAAGATATTCGAAATCGTTTGCGCTAAATGTCTCCATCTGGCTTCGACAATACGAACGAGAATATCCAAGACTTTCTAAAGCTTCTCTTTGTTCATAATAGTAATCCACATAATCAATTACACTTCCTAAATCTTTATCATATGCCACTTCTTCATATAACACATAATCATAATAATGCCCTTGATTTTCATACTCATTCCATTTACTTAGATCGATGATTTCCTCATAATCTAAATAGTCTTTTATATCTTCTCTATTCATTTGTAAGATTATTTTCCGATCTTCGCTAGGATATCCTTTAAACATCAGAATGAAAGAATTCCTTTTTAGAAAAAGCACTCCCGCAACAACAACTATGAGTAAAAATACATATTTCCCGAATCCGCTCGATTTTTTTCGATTCTTTTTCTTCTTTCTACTGCGCAATACCATTCTTTGAATAAAATTATTTTTTTTCTTTTTACTTTGTTTCTTTTTTCCCATGTAAGTAGTATATCACAAACCCTAAAAAGCACAAATCCTGTCACTGGGATTCGTCATATTTAAAAACTGATATGGATTCAATTTTTTCATTCCATGATTCTCAAACAATTCTTACTTCGCTTTTGAAATGTATTTTGAGTCGAGAGATTGATGAAATCCAATATTATACGACAGAACCAAAAACGTCCAATCTTGATGAAAAAAATGAAATAATCGTATCTTTTATGAAACAAGTAACACAAAGAAAACAGGTGACCACATGTGTGATTACCTGTTTATTTTTTCTATAAGTATTTTGCTCTCCATTGGTAGTATTCTTCGTCATTTCCAATTTCGATTTCTTTGTTCTCATACACTAAGAATGTATTGTTCTCAAACAATTCTAAGAAATCATCTACTTTTATCGTTGTATGCCAATTCTCGTTTTGAAGAAAAATTCCTTCGTTACGATAGGCAACGATAGTCTTATTCTCTATCACAACCAACGCAAAACCTTTTTTCAAATACGGAATCGTATCGCGAACATTTTCTATTATCACTTGCATACTTAATCGTTATTGGACCAAACTGGAATTCCATCTCCTCTTGTGACATAAATACATTTTTGGCATTCCATTTGATTCATAAATTCTAATACATCGTGTCTTTCTTGTTCATTACATCCTACTAAAACAGTCACAAAACAATCTTTTTCAAGAACATCCGCACTAATCACAATACCAACTACTTTTTGTCCATCCGATCCTTTGTAAACATGAATTTTCTTATTATTATTATTTTCAAAAGAATCTTCCAAATGAGCAAAATCCACAGGATATGTTAAAGCTGTAAAAATCGGATGATGACTACCTTTAGGAAAGTCTAAAACAATACTACTTGAAAGTAAAATTGTATCCAATTTTTGCCAAAATAATGCATTATTTTCTAATTCCATCATATTACCCTCACTTGTTTCTCTTTATGAATAATTATATCACTTAATTTTCTTTTTTGAAAACTTTTTCATTTTCTGTTCATTTCTTTTTTCAAAAACAAATCATAACTATCTTTTTTATGAAAAAAATTGAGTTTTTAATATGGTTCGTTATAATGAAGTCATGAAAAAAATCTTAATAATCTGCTTATCCCTTATATTATCCGGATGTTCCTCTTTTTCTATTTTAAAAAAAGAAATCCAACCGCAACCAGAAGAACCAATACTTCCTAGTAATTTAAATAGTGATTATCACTACAACTATTATTATGGGTTTTTGAATAATGAAGAAAAGAACATTTATAATATTATGTACGAATCTGTAGCTAACTATGAAACAAAAACATCATATCCAAGCGTTGATTATGAATCTTTTTTAAGGGCGCAAATGGCATTCAATTACGATCATCCCGAATATTATTGGATCAGTGAATTTGAATGCACGACCACCTTTGATCAAGTAACAGAAGTGAAATACATGAATGCTTTTAGTCCAGAAGAATTAGAAGAATGTGCACAAGTTGCACATAATATTCTTTACTGTGTTAATCAAAACTGGAGCACCTACGATAAAATCCGATACATATACGAATATATTATTGAAACAACCGACTACAATCTTCAAGCGAACTACAATCAAGATATTCGTTCTGTATTGTTATATCAATCCAGTGTCTGTGCTGGATATTCACGTACTTTTCAATACTTGTGTAATTTACTAGAGATTCCTTGCATATATGTTACTGGAACCGGTAAAGATGGAGAGAGCCATTCTTGGAATCAAGTACAAATTGATGGAAACTGGTACTGGGTCGATGTAACTTGGGGCGATCCTGTTTACGAAAATGAATCAGGTATGGGGAATGTTATGAATTATAATTATCTTTGTGTTAGTGATAAAGACTTCCTTGATACCCATGTCATTAATACGGGGTTCTCTCTTAGCAATTATTCTTGTTCTGATATTTATGTATATCCTTCTTGTACAGACGACTCTTATAATTATTATGTTTTAGAAGGATGTTATTTTGATTATTACGATCGTTATGAAGTGGAAGCATATTTCGCAAATCTGCTCAAAAATGGCTATATTCGAAGTATTGAATTGAAATTCTCTAATAGAGATTCATTTTTAGAAGCTTATTACGATTTATTTGATGATGGAGATAGCGATGGCTACATCTTTGAAATTATAAAAAAATACTGCAATGTTTCTCGTTCTATGAAATACGAGCTACATTACAGCGAATCCATGTATTATATTTGTGTAGATATTTATGTTAACTAGAAGAAAGTTGATTGACTTTCTTTTTCTATTCCCAATTATCTATTCTATTTCTTCTTTTACCCAATAAATACGATTCTAAATTCAATACAAGTTCATCAATCAAACGAGTTCTTGCTTCTTTTGATCCCCATGCCATATGTGGTGTAAGAAGAATTCGATTTTTCTTTTGAATTTGAAGAAGCGGACTCGATAAAGGTAATGGTTCTTGTTCCATTACATCCAATCCTGCTCCAGCAATTAGACTGTGATCAATGGCATATACCAAATCTTTTTCATTCACAAATGGACCACGTGCAACGTTGATCAATATAGCATTCGATTTCATTTTTTTGAATGCGTTTATATCCATTAAGTATCGATTCTTTTCGGTTAAAGCAGCATGAATGGATACTATATCGCTTTCTTTCAACAATGTTTCAAAATCCACTTGTTCATATTCATTTTTTATATTTCTTCCAGAAGTCGAATAAAAAATCACTCGACATCCAAATGCTTGCGCAATTTTAGCAACTTCTTTTCCAATGGCCCCAAGCCCAATGATTCCCCATACTTTTCCAGCTAATTCCGAAAAATAAGGAACGAAAATAGAAAAGACACCACTTTTCGAATAGGTAAGATCTTTTACCATCGTATCGTATTCTTGGAGATGTTCCAACAAAGAAAGAGCTAGTGCAAAAGTATGCTGAGCTACGCTTTTCGTAGAATATCCGGCTACATTGCATACCGCAATATGATTTTGATTACAATAATCTAAATCAATATTATTGTATCCTGTTCCTGTTTGAAGAATCAGCTTAACGCTTGATGTCAAAGTCTGTTTATTCATTGGATACTTATTGCATAGTACAACATCGATATCTTTTAAACGATCTAAAATAGGTTCATCGGTTTGTAACGAATAGACGTCTACTTGTCCATATTTTGAAAATATTTCAAAAGAAACATCTTCACCATATGTTTGTCTTTCTAATATAGCGATTCTCATAAGAATTGACTAAATTCTACCTTTTCTTTATTTGGACCTTCAATTGTAAAGTATTTCACTCCATTTGTCCAAAATGGTAAAAAGTGAATTTCGTCGTTTAATGTGTTCAGTCCTTTTTCACAAATGATTTTATAAGTCTCTTCAATATCCGTTACATCAATTGCTACGTGTTCAATAGCACCATAAGCCCCTATTGCCTCTTTGCTTTCATATACTTCCATTACTAAATTATGAAGTTTTAAAAAATTCACGTGATCATTGCTTCCTGGCACAATGTTTGAATGAGCGATTTCAAATCCTAAGGATTGATAAAACGAAAGCGACGCATTCATATCTTTTGTTGGAATTCCGATATGTTGAATTCCTGTGCATAAATTCTTTACTGTCATTATAGTTTCCTCACTTCATTTTCCTAATCATAGCATCTTTATGTTATAATGTGAAAGTATTATCACAATTGTGAGAAAGGAAAAGAAATTATGAATATCGTTTGTTTAGACATGGAAGGTGTTTTAGTTCCAGAAATTTGGATTGCGTTTGCTGAAGAAACTGGAATCCCTGAATTAAAAAGAACAACTCGCGATGAGCCTGATTACGATAAATTAATGAAATATCGTATCAACATCTTAAAAGAACATGGTTTAGGTTTGAAAGAAATTCAAGAAGTTATTGCGAAAATTGATCCAATGCCAGGAGCTAAAGAATTTTTAGATGAATTACGTGCTTGTACACAAGTTATCATTTTAAGTGATACTTTTGAACAATTTGCAGCTCCATTAATGAAGAAGTTAGGATATCCTACTATTTTCTGTAACACATTAACAGTGGATGAAGAAGGCATGATTACAGGTCACGTTATGCGTTGTGAAAAATCAAAATATACAACAGTAAAAGCTTTACAATCAATGGGATTTGATACAATTGCCAGTGGAGATAGTTTCAATGATTTAGGAATGATCCAAGCTAGTAAAGCTGGATTCTTGTTCAAATCAACAGAACAAATTAAAAAAGATTATCCTCAATATCCTGCTTTCGAAGAATATGATGATTTATTAGCTGCTATTAAAGCGGCTCTATAATACCAAGTTTGAGTTGTGACTTCACAACTCTTTTTTTATAGTTCTATACATTCAAAAAAAACAGGCTACATGTAATGATATGTAGTCTGTTTACAGTTTTTAATCCATATTATTTTCAAATTTTTCTTTTATTTTATGATACGCTTCCAAAAAATCATAGAAGATGTCATCCGCATCACTTTGATCAAATCCGAATCTCGGTTCATAATGCGCCATCACATAAATCCCTGCATTTTTAGCAGCTTGTATTCCATAACTGGAATCTTCCAAAATAATACAATTTCCTTTTTCAACTTGAAGCTTATCTACAGTATATAAATATATTTCTGGATTTGGTTTACTTTCTTTAAAGCCTCTTCCAGATACAACATAGTCAAAATAATCATTCAATCCACAATCGTTTAAAAACTTCTCAATATCTTCTTTAGGAGAAGATGAGGCAATTGCAGTCTTAATATTGTCCTGTTTTAATTTAGGAAGAATGTATTTAATATATGGATTAATAATGTCGTCATAGTTAAATCTCAATTTTCCACTTTTCTTGAAATAAAAATCCATTAATTCATCTTCATTTATATCTTCTCCAAACCATTGTGTCATTAGTTTTTTTTGAAGATTATAAGAAGAACCTACCAATTTACAAAGCTCCTTATATGAGACTTCTTTATTACAAAGCTTGTAAAATCGATTAACCTTATCTATATAGAGGGGTTCTGAATCAACAAGAACCCCATCCATATCAAAAATTACGGCTTTACTATCATTCATTTTAGTAATCCAATGCTTTGTAGTAACGACGAATATCAATTGGGTGTTTTCTACATTCTTCTAAATGCACATTTAATCTCATAAACGCAGATCTCATTACGATTGGCGATAACATACCTCTGAATTCATCACTAATTCCTTTTAATTCAAATTCTTTTGTGTCTACTACAGTCACTTTACGACTTACACGATTCACAAATTTTTCTGCTCTTTCCATTTGTGGACGTGTTTTATCTTCTCCTTTAATCAATAATACTGGGATATCTCTTTCGATAACTTCTAATGTTCCGTGGAAGAAGTTAGCGGCAGAAATTGGTCTTGTACGCATCCATTGCATTTCTTCCATAATACACATTCCATAACATACTGCCCAATCTTCTAAGTTACCAGATCCGATTAAGTAAGTAATTGGTTCATCACAATATTGTTTTGCGTATGCTTCCATTTGAGCATCTGCTTTTTTATAAATATTTACCACGTTTTCTGGCATATTTTTTAATTCACTCATAAATTGATCATATTTATCAAATTGACCCGCATTTTTCATAAAGCGTAATGCAACTGAATACCACCAATAGTATTCTCCACCAAAAGTGTTAACTAAATAATCTACTTTATCTGCTAATGGAGTATTTAATTTTTCAACATAACCAATTACACGTGCACCAATTTCATGTGCTTTATCTACTGCAGCTTCTACTTCGATTGTATGTCCTGATAAAGATGCGATAACAACAACAGAATCTTTTGTGAAATTTGCGTTTCCTTCAAACATGAAATCTTGTGCATTTTCTAAATAAATAGGTAATGTGCATCCCATTTGTTTAATTGTATGCATGATTTGTCCTGCATATAATAATGTTCCACCAATTCCAAATAAGAAGATATTTTTATATCCTTCTTCACAAATTTTATCTACAATTTTTTCTACTTCTGGAATTAAGTTTACTCCATTTGTGTGTTCTGTTCTTACTCTGTTTTCATCAAAATTTAACATTTTTCTATACCTTCCTTTTCTTTCTTTTATGCTAAAATTCCAAATTGTGCACAAACAATACCAACGATTGCTGTTCCAATTAATAACCACATTACATTTACTTTTTTATCCATTAGGTAATAATAAATACCTAAAGCACCTAAAGATAACATTCCTGGTAAAATACCATCTAATACACTTTGAATTAATGTTGCAGTTTCACCCGATCCGATTTGTAAAGCCGTGCTAACAGATACTAATTCTTTTGTCATTCCACCAATAACCATTGTCCCTAAAATACCTGCGGCATACATAAATTTTTCCATCAAACCTGATTGTTGAATTTTTTGTAAATAAGTTGCCCCTAATTCGTATCCTTTTATTGCACATACCCATCGCAAAATAAATGTAGGTACATTAAAGATCAATAATAATAGAATAGGTCCTAAAATATTTCCTGTTGCAGCTAAAGATGCACCAATTCCTACAGCTAGAATTCGAAGTGTTCCTAAGATAAGTGAATCCCCGATTCCACTTAAAGGTCCCATTAATGCTGCTTTTACAGCATTGATTGATGATGTATCAAAATCTTCTTGTTGAGCATTCATTTCTTCCATCGCAAGTGTAATTCCACCAACAAATGGAGAAACATGAGCTGTGATATTGAAGAATTCCATATTTCTTTGTAGGGCTTCTTTCAATCCTTCTTCATCGTCTTTATAAATTTTTCTCAATCCTTTGCTGATCATTGTGCAAAATCCCATATGCATTTGTCTTTCATAGTGCCATGAGAATTCCATAGGAAGAGAACGCCAGAACATATCTTTTAAATCTTTTTTTGTGATAACGCCATTTTCTTTTATAGGTTGATTAGAAGTCTTCATCATCCATTCCTCCTTCTGCCGTAACTAGATTTGAATTTGTAAAATCAATTTTAATAAACGCTGCAATTACTCCTAAAAATGCGATTCCTACTACTGGAATTCCAAAATAAGCTGATAATAGGAATCCTAAGAAGAAGAATGGAACTACCTTTTTATTCATAACCATACGAGCTAGCATCGCAAACCCCATTGCAGGAAGAATTCCACAAGCGATAGATAATCCGTTTGTGATTACTTTAGGAATCGCATCGACAACCATTTGCATTTGTGCAGATCCAAGCCAGAATCCTAAGAAAACAACTAAGAATAACACTGAACATGTTAAGAAACCTGTTCCCATGTGAATTGCCGTAATTGCGGATGCATTTCCTTGTGCTGCATATTTATCAGCTAAGTTAGCTAACATTGGTCGTACTACAGAGAATAATACGTTATCAATTACTTGCATTAATAAAGCAATTGGGAATGCCATCGTAAATGCAATTTCAGGTCCACCTCCAGTTGTGATCGCAAAAGCTGTTCCTAATACACCACCAACAATTACGTTAGGAGGAATAAAAGCACCAACTGAATATTGTCCTAAGAAGGCAAGTTCAAGTGCCGCTCCTACTTTCACACCCAAAGTTAAATCTCCTAATACCAATCCAACTAACGGACCAAGAACAATTGGTCTTTGAATTAAGTTTGTACCCGTTGCTAAGTCACATTTTCCAATAAATGCAATACAACCTAATAATAATGCTTGTAACATTTTTTCCTTCCTTTCTAAATTACTGTTTTTGCTAAAATTTTATTTTCATTTGAAGTCATTCGAATTTCTACTTCAAGTCCACGATTAATTAGTTCCTGAAGCATTTGAACATCTTCTTCTGTAACATTCATTGCTTTAGAGATGTTTTTTGTATTTTCTTTTGCTTTTGTTCCACCTAAATTGATACTTGTGATTGATGGGCATCCATCTGCTAATCGTTTCACATCTTTAATAGATTCTGTAATTATCATTAATTTGTATTTATCAGTTACTCCACTATTGATTGCGGCAATAGAATCTTCAATCGATTTTATAACCAATTTCACTCCAGCAGGCTTTGCAAGTTTCAAAGATGTTTTTCTTAAATCATCTTTAGGTACTGCATCATTCGCAATTAAAATACAATCTGCGCCAAGTGCTGAGGTCCAAGTAAAAGCTACTTGTCCATGCAACAATCTATGATCTACTCTAACTAGTTTTATCATTTTGCTTCCTTTCTAAAAATCTTCATCATTTTCCTCGCTCGATTCCCCTTGAATAACACAAATTCCTTCTTTAGAATGATCTACTAACTTTTGTACCTGGTCTAATGAAAGATCATTTTTATATTTCATTACTAAATCCAAAGCTAAACCCATGTTCATTCCAGATAGAATCATAATATGATCAAACTGCCTTAATTGTGATAAAGTGGTGTGCACACTTCCACCAAGTACATCACATAAAATAATTATTTTTTCATCTGACTTTTCTGCTTCTGCTTTTAGTTTCAAATAAAAGTCATTGGGACTTTGACCCGGGTTTAAACTAATGGATTCTACATCATTAGCTAAGTCACCAACAATCATTTTTACTGAATCTAGCATTCCTACAGAAAGCTTTCCATGCGATGCAAAAATTAATCGACTCATCTCATCACCTCCTCTTTATGTTCCTTCACCCATATACAAGCAACTTTTGTGCCATGGAGCTAACAAAATAAAAAAATGATGAAAATTTTATTTATTTTCATCATTTTTTACATATAAATATATATATTTTATTTCTGCAAGCGGAATTTCTACATGGTAAAACTTTTCAACCTGGTATAATGCCTTTTTCGCAAAACCTATAAATTTAGAATTTTCTTTTTCAAACTCCTCACAATCTTCGTATTCATACTTTCCTTTCGCAATAATTAGCCTTTCGATCATTGAACAAATGTGAATATATAATCCAAAACATGTTTGATTGGATAGATGTATCCTCAAATACATTTGTAATTGATCAATCGCATTCGCAACTTGTTCTAATAATTTCGTTGGATTTAATATAGTTAATACATTCATTAAATTTGAAAGAGAGAAATTTTTTACTATATTCGTATTAAAAGTATTCAACTCTTCTTTAGTCATTAAATCGTGAAAATATGAATTCATCGTTTCATAATTCGCTTGTATAATAAGATCATCGACTCCGACATAATCCAATCCTTCTATTCCCGGATTTAAAGTTCCTATCATGAACAATACGTTATATTCAGTAAACAGAGGGTTATCATTTTTATGCGTCAATAAAAATGAATAATCTTGAATTTTGACTTCAATATTTACACCACTAGGAAGAGAATCTACTAAAATATCTTTTAATCGATTGGAAGTCTCTATTCCACTAGCACAAGAACACAAAATAATGGACTTCTTTATTTTTCTTTCCACAACATGATATGTACATAAACTATTGTCACTAACCTTCTTTAACAATTCATCCATGTCTAATCCTTGTCGTATTCCATTTCCAATTTCTAATGCAATTGGAGTGGAAACATGATCAATAATACCCACATTTACATTATCTACATTTAATCCACTATATATTTCCGACAAGCTTCCCATATCGACAAGTAAATAGATATCTTTAATATTTCCCATTCTATTTAAGTACGAATTCAATCGATCAATAATAGTTTGCGTATCTACATTTATTGGCATATCCAAAGAATCAAATATATACTCTCCTAATAATTGGTTTGCAGCTTCTGCCATACTACTTGCGGTGGAATACCCATGTGATAATATAACACAAGCTTTTTGTTCTATTTTTTTGATTCTAGATGGATTATAAATATAGAAAATAAATGTATCTATTACTATAGAAAGTAAATCAATATCAAAATACGATTTCAAATAACGACATATTTCAAACGCAATATTTGTAGTTCGATAATATTCATTTTGAAGAATATCATGCAAATCCTCACACTCTTCTTCATTTTTTAAATACCATGACCAATAATCCGAAAATTCTTTGATTACTTCTTGAATATAGTATGCTATTGCAATTCTCTCATTGTTTGTAACTTTAAAACCATATCGATCGTCCATTATATCTAAAATGTAATCCATTCCCTTTAAATAATAAGAGTTATTCACTTCGTAATCTTTTAGAATTACCGAATCAAAATAATCACTTATTATTTTCTTTCCGTTTTTCATCAATAATGTAACATTTTTATGATTTAAATAATCTTTGTAGCAACTCAAAATAGAATCGTTAAGTCTAATAATTTCTTTTTCATTATCACATTGACTCTTAAGTTCATCTACAAAAATGAATTCATTATCCCCTAAATATAAATTCTTTTTATAATCCTTCTTTAGCAAATGCTCTGGTAAACTGTTCAATCGTATGGTTACGATATCATCTTTTTTATCCAATAAGGAATTTATGCAACTCGATTGGATAATCCCTTTTATTTCTCCAACATTTCCACTGAATTTTTGTCCCATTAATATTGAATACACTTGATTACTCAACCGAATTTTTGCGTTTAATCGTTCTTGTTCATTACAAAATATAGAATAAATTAATTCTCTTCTCTCTTGTGAAGTTCTCTCATCAAGAGCTGGAATGGTAATAACCATTGGTATTCTTCGCATCAATGTTTTTAATAATACATTTTCTGGATTCTCTGTAGTTGCGAAAATGATACGTGCATTGGATGAATACCATTTCTCATTGTCGCCGACACGATGATATAGCCCTTGGTCCATATATGTAAATAATTTTTCTTGGCACTCTGCTTTAAGTTCATGAACCTCGTCTAAGAATAAAACGCCACCATCCGCCAAAGAAATTAACCCTTCATTATCTTTATCAGCTCCAGTAAACGCACCTTTTACATGTCCGAATAAGTTTGCAGTTAACAATTCTGGGTTATTGGCATATTCAGAACAGTTCACCGTTACAAATCTTCCTTTTTTAGGCAAAATCTTATTATTTATAGCCCATTCATACGTTAATTTTGCGATAAAACTCTTTCCTGTTCCTGTTGGTCCATACAACAACATCGGAAGTCCATTAGGAGGATAAGAAATTGTGGCTTTGCATTTATTTACCGTTTGTTTTAAAGAATACTGATGCCCAACCAGTTTAGAAAAATCTTTTCCTTGACCATCCATAAACAATTGATCAATATTGGAAAACGATTCCTCAGTGACTTCTATTCCTTTTTCACTCAAATATTCTTGGCTCAGATAATAAAATGGTTTGGCTTCAATTCTTACTATTCTTTTATTCTCTACCAATTTATTCATAAGAATAGAACACTTATTTTTTGGAATTTGAAAATGCTTGGAAATATTAATAACCGAGTTATCCATAAACTTTTCTGCAAAACAATTTTCATTTATATACTTATACAAAAGCTCATACATATTATTTCCTCTTTAATCTCATGTTATATCCATTATAATAATGATATGAAAAATAATTTGCAATTACAACAAACGCTCAAGCATACATTTGTGCTGACCAAAAATATGAAAAATCAATTGGAATTCTTGAAAATGAACAATTCAGAACTTTCCATATTTATTAATGAAATAGCGAATACTAATCCATTTTTAGAATATACACCTTCTCAAGATATATCGTTATTTCTAAATGATGGAATTGAAGTAAAGAAAAGTCTGAAAGATGAATTATATTTTCAACTTCATACTTGCAACCAAGCATATAATAAGAAAATTGCAGAATACATCATTGAATCATTGGATGAACACGGATTTTTTAATGAAGAAATAAATGACAAAGAAACATTAAACTTGATTCAGAGTTTTGAACCTATCGGTGTTGCCGCAAAAAACAGTTTAGATGCCATCTTAATTCAATTAAGATATAAAGAACAATATTTAGCTTGTAAAATAATCGAACAATTTCAAGAAGAAATCGTTCACAATAACTATGAAAAAATCGCAAAATCTTTAAATGTTTCTACAGAGAAAATATTTGATTGTTTACATCAAATCCAACAATGTTCTCCCTTTCCTTGTTCAAACTATGCAACCGAAACTGTGAGCCAAATAATACCGGATTTAGAAATAATTGTAGAAGATAACGAAATCACGATTAGTCCTAAAGAAATCGGTAGTATTTATTTGTCAACAAATGAAGTATCAAATGAAGCAAATGAAGAAGTAAAGAAGTATTTTAATGAAGCAAGGTTTTATATAGACAGTATTCATAAAAGAAACAAAACACTACTCATGATGGTAAATGAGCTAGTAAAAATCCAGGAAGGATATTTTTTATACGACGATGAATTAAATCCTTGTACGTTACAAGAAATAGCCGATCTCCTGAATTTTTCTAAATCTACCGCTTCTCGAACACTTTCTAATAAATATTTCCTCTTCAAAAATACTATTCTTCCTGTAAATCATTTATTAGTCTCAAAAACCAAAGATGGAACAAGCAAGGATTCGATCATCAATGGTATTCAATACTTAATTGAAAATGAAAATAAACAACATCCTCTTGAAGATCAAGAAATAGTGGAAGAATTAAAGAAATTGGAATTATTTGTAGCTAGAAGAACCGTATCGAAATATAGAAATATTTTACATATAAAAAACTCTAAACAAAGAAAAATTGAATACAAAAGACAAGGTCAATAAACTATCTATCGAAGAATATGATGATTTATTAGCTGCTATTAAAGCGGCTCTATAATACCAAGTTTGAGTTGTGGCTACACAACTCTTTTTTATTGAAACTCCATTTTATTTTGTGTATATTTGTGTCATGGAAAATCTTATTTTTAGTTTAAACGCAACCGTTCCTATTTTTGCGATGATCGTACTCGGAATGTTATTTAAGAAATTAGGATGGATCGATGATGAATTTGCGGATAAAGCCAATAAGTTTGTATTTTTAGTTCCTTTACCACTTTTGGTTTTTGAAGATTTGGCAGTGTTGAATTTTAAAGATGCATGGAATGGAAAATTCGTTTTCTTCTGTTTTTTTGTCACACTTATTAGTATTGGTATTTCTTTTCTTCTTTCTCTTAAATTCAAAAAGAAAGGAAACCAAGCAGAATTTATTCAAGCAAGTTATCGTAGCAGTGCTGCACTATTAGGTATGGCTTTAATTCAAAACGTATATGGAAATAGTGCTATGGGTCCTTTAATGATTATTGGCTCTGTTCCTCTTTATAATATTATGGCTGTTATTGTTTTATCTATTTTTGGAGAAAACAAGGTTAAAATCACAAAAGATGTTCTTCTAAAAACAATCAAAGGCATCCTTACCAACCCTATTTTAATTGGTATTGAAATCGGGTTATTATGGTCTTTATTCCAAATTCCAATGCCGACTGTATTAGAAAAAACAGTGAACAATTTAGGAAAAATAGCTTCTCCGCTAGGTTTAATGGCGATGGGAGCACAATTCAATTTCGATGAAGCATTTAAAGAATTAAAAGGGGCTTGTGTTTGCTCCTTTATGAAGCTCTTTGGATGGTGCACACTCTTTTTACCATTTGCCATCCAACTTGGATTTAGGAGAGAACAGTTGATTGCCATCTTGATTATGCTTGGTTCTGCCACAACAATTTCTGCATATGTCATGGCAAAAAATATGGGGCATAAGGGAACTCTAACAAGTGCCACCGTTATGATTACAACACTATTTTCTGCTTTCTCTATCACGTTTTGGATTTATATTTTAAAAACAATGGCTCTGCTATAGTAAAAGGGGCTGTAACGAATAATTAGTTTTTACTAGTTATTAGGGTTACAATCCC
>JAUNDJ010000071.1 GCA_030526175.1 Bacillota bacterium | reverse complement strand
CACCATCAACGCAGATGTCAATGGTGCATTAAACATATTAAGAAAAAGTAAAGTTAAGAGGGCACGTAATATGAATAAGAATTTTCTAAGACATTAGGTGGAAACTTAAATATCAAATTTCACAAACAAAGACAGAAATGTCTTCTAGTAGTTCTCTCTTCATAAGTAAGTAAAAGATGGTCTATATGAACAGAGTTATATTCGCAAAGTATAATAATGGCAAATGTATGAAAACAAAAAGAATTCCTATATTCCTATGCAAACAATATACTCCAAACGTGTAATGTAAATCTGTTCATTACGCTCAAAAGATGTTAGATATGAGAGGATTCCATCTTGATAAAGGATGAACGAATTCATGTGATTAGGGAGTTAAAGCTTATTATTTAGATTTGGTAAGAAAAATGATTATTTTGAAATAGAGGTAAATTGTAGAAGAAATAAAGAAAGTTCCTTATTATGATACGATTATTATTTCTGAATTCATAATTATTGGAAAAAGTATTCTGTATGTTCATATTAAGCTAAAAATAAATACAATGATGTTTAAAAGGATAGGATATCAAGATTATCATTCACGTTGACAAATTATTCATCAGCTTCCTAATACTATCTCTTGTAAATTTAAAGATATATGTTATACTTAACTAGCTACTACAATGATATCTTATGAAACTGGTCAGGGTGGGAACACAGCAGCCATAAGTAAGCTCTATCATGTGTGGTAGCTTTTATTTTATCTAAAAAAGGATTTCATATGAACGAAGAAAAATGGATGTGTAAAGCTATCAAGCAAGCAGAAAAAGCATTGCAATTAGATGAAGTACCAATTGGATGTGTCATTGTTAAGGATGGAAAAGTGATTGCGAGTGGCTACAATAAAAGAGAAAAAAATCAAATCAGTCTAGATCATGCAGAAATAATCGCAATACGAAAAGCATGTAAAAAGCTTGGTACATGGCGCTTAGAGGATTGTGAATTGTATGTTACATTAGAACCGTGTCCAATGTGTGCAGGGGCTATTATTCAGTCAAGAATACCAAAGGTTATTTATGGGGCTTCGGATCCAAAAGGAGGATCGGTTTATAGTGTAGTAAATCTATTTGAGATAAAAGAATATAACCATCATCCAGAATATAAAAAAGGTGTACTTCAAGAAGAGTGTGCACAATTACTAAAAGATTTTTTCAAAGAAAAAAGAAAAAGAAATAAAGAGATGAAAAAAAAGAACGCTTCCCTACCCTTATAAGGAAGTGTTTTTTCTTACCAGCCATATGAAAAACTTATGATAAAAAAGAATATTTTTTTATTATTTAGCTTGGAATATATATTAGGTATATTTCGAGTTAGAACAAAATAAATTTTGAATATGCTATAATAGTTGCGTTAGAAAGGTTGGATGATATGTCATATCAAGCATTATATAGAAAGTATAGGCCAAAAAATTTTGATGAGGTTGTTGGACAAAAACACATAATTAAAACATTATCCAATGCTATCAAAAACAATCGTATTGCCCATGCGTATTTATTTTGTGGACCAAGAGGAACTGGAAAAACATCAACCGCAAAGATATTTGCGAAGATGTTAAATTGTTCATCTGAAAATCATAAACCATGTGAAGAATGTGAAAACTGCAAAATGTTTAATACAGGTTCTCATCCAGATATTATTGAAATTGATGCAGCCAGCAATAATGGTGTTGATGAAGTTAGAAATTTGATTGATAAAGTTAAGTACGCTCCTATGGAAGGTAGATATAAAATATATATCATAGACGAAGTTCATATGATGACTTCAGGAGCATTTAATGCATTATTAAAAACAATTGAAGAACCCCCTGCTCATGTGTTATTCATATTTGCAACTACAGAGCCGAATAAAGTATTACCAACCATCATTTCTAGATGCCAACGATTTGACTTTGGAAGGGTTTCTGAAGAAGAGATAATTAAACGACTTTCATATGTATGTGAAAAAGAGAACATTAAGACAGATGAAATGACACTACAAATGATTGCTGAATTGAGTGATGGAGGAATGCGTGATTCCCTATCAATATTAGATCAGTGTGTTGCTTATTGTATTGATGAAATTCATATAGATGATGTACGTCAAATATATGGTATATTCTCTAACTACGATTTAGGAGAATTATATCTGAATATTTCAGAAAATAAGATGGAAGAAGCATTAAGACAACTTCAAGATGCTAATACAAAAGGCATGGACCTAAAAAGATTAACCAGTGACTTTATTACTCTATTAAAAGAAAGTATTATTCTTGGATATTCAAGGAATACGACACTTGTTTCTGAAAATCACAAACAAATAATCAACAAATATTTCCTTGATAACCAAGTGGAATTAAGAATCCAGTTGTTAGAAGAGCTTATGAACACCTATAACAAGTATGTATATGCTTCAAATGTATTGGATTATTTGGAATCAGCAATCTTAAAAGTCTCTTTACAAAAGCATCCTACTCGATATATGAACGCAGAATTGGAAATTCCTAATCAAAAAGAAGGATTAAAGAACCCTATATCTGATTCAAAATCTGAAAAAAAAGCAGTAGAATATGATTCTTCGGAATTGGAAGATAGTGAAGAAGAAGATGTATATGAAACATCTGATGTTTCACGTGAAACAATCACAGGGACAAAAAAAGACATCTCCTCAATCATATTACACGATGAATTCGTAATTCAGCTTCTAGTCGGAGCCAATAAAGCATTAAGAATTGAAGATTCTAAACAATTTTCTCTTTTGAAGATGTATATGAATGATCTGGAATATGCCAAATATGCGAATTCATTAATTGAAGCTTCATTAATTGCAAGCGCAGAGACATATATTTTAGTAACTGTTCCATCTGATTTAGATATGAAATTGATAAACGAAATTCAGATGAACGAAGGTTATGAAAGTTTCACAAAAAAACTATTAGGAAAAGAAAAGAAGGTCTTTGCGATTGATCAAATAAAACAAAAGAAAGTGATTAAAGAATTTAAAGATAGAATGGTATTAGGTACATTACCAGCACCAGCTATCATAGAAATCCGAAAAAACACCGCTTCTGATATGGTAAATGATGAAAACAATCCACTTTCCCTGTTTGATAACCTTATTATCGTAGATGATTAAAGATAGGAGATTCATATGTATCCGAAGAAATTTGAAAATTTAATATTAGCATTCAGAAAATTGCCTGGTGTCGGTATGAAAACGGCAGAAAGATATGCGTATTCAGCTTTAGAATGGGATGAAGAAACATTAAATGAGTTTATAAATTCAATATCTGAACTAAAATACGGTATAAAGAAATGTATGATTTGCGGGAATCTTTCAGATGGAGATAAATGTCCGATATGTTTAGATATGAATAGGAATAAGAATATCATATGTGTAGTTCAGAAATCCAAAGATATTGCCGCTATGGAGTCGATTCAAGAGTATAAAGGCGTTTATCATGTGTTGAATGGTGCAATAAACACGAAAAAAGGCATATTGCCAGAAGATTTAAACTTAAAAAGCTTACTTGAAAGAGTAAATAGTAGTACAGAAGAGGTTGTATTGGCAACAGATCCTACAGTAGAAGGAGAAACAACAGCTTTATACATTCAGAAACTGTTAGAAAATCGTACAAAAGTCACAAGATTAGCTCATGGTATTCCTATTGGTAGTCATTTGGATTATACGGACTCATTGACATTGCTTAAAGCGTTTGAAGGAAGAAAATAGAACCTATCTCCCCGTGTATATGATAATCATATCTATATTTCATATGTATGAGGAGATTTTATATTTATTCTCTTTCCTTTTATGTGAATACGCAGAATATTTCAGATATTAAGTTTAAATTTGCCAGTTTTTATATGATATGTCATATGAATAAACTTATGAATGGTAAGAAATTGTAAATCGGATAATAAAAATGTGAAATAACTTTTAGAAAATAATATATGAAAGATATAATGAAGGCTTTATGATTTCTCAGTATACTTTTTTATATTTTATTTATTAATATTTGTTTAGGATGGTATGTATTCTAAATCAACAATAGATCAATTCTTTGCTTATTCATACGCATATGAATTTTCTTGTATGATATATTGAAAAGCTGTTGGATTTATAACTGAATATGAAAATCATACATTGTAATTGTCTATTACCATTTTAATATGAGATGAGGATTTTCTTTTACATTTTAAATTTGTAAATATATATGGTAATCATATCATCTATTATTTTCTTAAATTCAATGCAATAATATTTCATAACTCTATCCTATGAAAAGGAAGTAAATGTTGAGATAGATAATTGTTTAAGAATAAATAAAAAATTACCCAAATATTTTGTCATATGAAAAAATAGATTACTAACCAGTTAGTAATGTAAAATCGATATGATTGTCATAATTATAAATATAATTACAGTGTTTAGATCCTTTTCTAGATGAATTGATGAATTTGGATAAGAAATAAATGCATCCTTCAAAACTACGTTTTCACGTGATTAAAATATGAATAAAAAATTGTGATTTACTGTCTAGGATATGTTTGAATTTTAACAGAATAAATGATATAATCCTTTCGCATATTTGAGATATAATGACTAGGAATGTCATAGGAAGGGGGATTATCTATGTTAGAATTAGAAGAATCAATTGATGTATATTACGATATGGATATTGCCCAAATTTGCCAACATTTCGGAAAATCACGTAACACCGTAGATAAGGCAGTTGCTAAACTTATGAAAGAGTTTCCGGATTCAGGTTGGAAATATAAAAATCCAGAAACAAAGAGAGTGACTATTAAAGCTGAAGGTGTTGAAAAGCTTTCCACTTACTTCAGAAAAGAAAAACATGAAATTTCAGCTGCTGAATCTGAATTAAGATATGAAAACGAAAAATTAAAAGCTATTATTGAAGAAAAAGAAAAAGCACAAGAAAAAATCGAGATGCTTTATCAAGAAAGACTTCGATTAGAAATTGAGAAACACCAACAAACATTCTTAATTGAACAGAAATCTAAGGAAGAAATCATTCAACAAAAAGATAAACAGATTGAAGTTTTAGAATTAGAAACAGAAACACTTAAAGGTAAAAATGCTGAACTTTTGGAAGAAAGTGAAAAAAGAAAAGCTTTAGAAAAAGAGTTGGAAGAATTAAAAAGAAAAGAAGAAGAATACAATTCAAAATCCTTCTTCTATCGTTTGACTCATAAGTTATAAAATTATGCTCTAGCAATTTTGCTAGGGCAATTTTTTTCATATTGTTTTCCAATTGTTTCAAGTATCTTGTTGAACTCCTCAATCCCGTTATGAATTTTTTTATATTCATATTCGATTTCATAATCGGTGTGTGAAGCGAAAATTGTTTCATCTGCACAAAGCTCAGCATTCTCAAGATCTACAATTCTTCTATTCGTTGTAAAAGAAATAATAGGTGCCAATTCATTTAACGGTATTTCATATTTTTGGATCCATCCTAATACTTCTTCATCTTTTATTTCTTTCATCGAATCAACATTTATTTCTTTTTCTAATTCAATATGTGAATCTGGGCTGATTCGGATTTTTAAAGTAAAGATTTTTTTTGATCCAATAGAACGAATTCGGCATGCACCATTTAAAGAACGAACATATCCATTGGGTGTATCGTAATAAGTGTTTGTTTGTGCCCATGGAGAAGAAAATTCATATGAATTTACAATTGTTTCATAATCTTTCTTTGAAACTAAAATTTTTAACTCTTTTTCAATTTGATTATACATTTTATCATCACCTTCAAAAGTATGATAAAATAAACAGGTAAAAAAAGGAAGTATGATTATGAGATTTTCGATTGTTGATAGAGGGGATGCATTTTCCACAAACATTAAAGGAAAAGTAAAAGTAGAATTAATTAATGGTGGATGGATTTATGATGATCAAAATCCTGAAATCGTGATTTGTATAGGTGGAGATGGAACGATTTTAAGAGCGATTCATTGTTATTTAAAGAATACAGCTACTCCAATGTATGTAGGTCTTCATACAGGCACTCTTGGATTTTTGACAGATTTCGGAAAAGATGAGATTCAAGATTTTTTAGATTATTTATTACATTCAACACCGGAGGTATTTACGGCGAATATGTTAGAAGTTTATTTTCCTGAAATAGAGGAAACAATATATGCATTAAATGAAATTCGTCTTGAAAGTTTAGGGAAATCTTTGAAGTTAGATATTTTTATTGATGATGAGTTTTTTGAAAGAACAAATGGTTCAGGAATATGTGTAAGCACGCAGGCGGGTTCTACTGCGGTGAATAGAGCACTTTCAGGAGCTGTTGTGGATTCAGAATTAAGTGTTATGCAACTATGTGAAATTATGCCATTATCACATATTAATCACCACTCTTTAAGAAATCCATATATAATGAATCAGAAAAGAAGAATAAAAATAAAAGGTGATACTTTATCTTATGTAAATGCATATTATGATCATCTTTCAAAATCTTTGGATAATATTTCTGAAATTCATATTAAAACATCTCAAAAAAAAGTACGATTTGCAAGATATCGTACTTACTCATATTTAAAAAGATTGAAGAATCTATATTAGATTCTTCTTTTTTCTATTTTTTTACTGATGTTCTCAATTATTTTTTTCTTTCCTTCAAAAGGATTTTTAACACGAATTGTCTTTTTCTTTACTGGAGAAATATTCATAACGATTCCGAATGATATAAAATAAGAAAGAATACTACTTCCTCCATAACTGATTAAAGGAAGGGTAATACCAGTAATTGGCAATAGACCAACGATCATGGCTGTGTTTTGAACTTGCTGATAAAGAAGCATTGCAACTACACCAATTACAATAAGCTTGTCTTGTCTTTTCTTTGCAGAAAAAGCAATTCGAAGTAAATAAATATCTAAGATAATACAGATTAAAATTACAATAGTTGTTCCAATTAAACCGAAGCATTGTCCGATTGCGGCAAAGATAAAATCCGTATGTGCTTCAGGGATTGACACGATATTTGCTTGTAAACCATATCCAGTCAAGCCAGCGCTTCCTAAAGAAAGAAGAGAAGTATACAACTGGTTAGAACTACCAAGGATATTACTTTCAGGATCTAACCAAGCATCAATTCTTTGTAGACGATAAGCGGATACCAATGATGTTAAGAAATCTCGTTGAAAGAAATATAAATAGAAAACTAAAGCAACAACTACGACAATAGAACCAACTAAAGCATAGATATATTCTTTACGAATTCCACAACACATTACAATAACTAATGTTGTAAAAGCAATGATAATACATAAACCAGTATCGGGTTGCATGAATATTAAAATTAATGGTGGAAGTAAAAATTTTGCGACCTGAATCAACATCTGAAAATCTTGTAAGATAGTTGGATTTTTATGCTTGTCCTGATATTCAGTTATTGTTTGTGCTGTCATAACGATTAGAACGATTTTAATAAATTCACTAGGTTGAAATGAACCGATAGCAGGAATTTGGAACCAACTGACAGCTCCGTTTACTGGAGATGAGAGAGGTAAAGTTCTTCCTGTAAATTTATATAACATCATAGAAACAAATAAATACAGTAGTGCATACATTAAATATTTATATGCAACTTTCATGTAAGAAAAGATAACTTTGTTTTGTATCTTAGACAAAAAGAACAAAACGAAGAATCCAACACCATACCACATTCCTTGTTTCATTAAGTAAGAAAAACCAGATCCAATCTTAATTAAGTTAAATGCATTATATAGTGCGAATAAGCTAATAGATCCCAAAATTAACAAAATAACAATAAAACCAAAATCTGTTTGGATTTGTTTATCCTTATATTGAATTGTTTGCTTCAATTTTTATCACCCCTTTGATATTAAGTAGTATAGCATAACTTAGAAAATGTAGTACTGAATAATCTGAAAGGATTAATGAATGATAGTAGTATGATTTTCATATGGTTGGTGTGAAACATAGAAATATATCCACTTTTACAACAATAGAAAATCAATAGGATTTTTAGTATAATAGTGCGGTAAGAGGTAAATATGAAAGAAAAAAAATATACACCGATGATGAGTCACTATTTAGAATTAAAAGAGAAGAATCCAGATTCAATTCTTTTCTATAGATTAGGTGACTTTTATGAAATGTTTTTTGAAGATGCAAAAACAGCAAGTCAAGAATTAGATTTAGTATTGACAGGACGTTCTGCGGGAGTGGAAGAAAAAGTACCAATGTGTGGTATTCCTTTTCATGCGGCAAATTCCTATATTCAAAGATTAGTAAAAAAAGGATATAAAGTCGCAATCTGCGAACAGCTAAGTGACCCAGCGACATCGAAAGGATTAGTTGATAGAGATATTATTCGAATCGTAACTCCAGGAACATGGATGGATGAGAATATGGAAGCAAAAATAAATAACTATATGGCATCTATTTCAATGTCTAGCTATGATATCAGTATTGTCTATTGTGAACTTAGTACAGGGGAATTAAAATATCAAACTATCGAACGTTCGTTAGTTACGTTACAAAAGACGTTATTAGAACAAAATATTTCTGAATTAGTATGTCCTTTGGGAATGGATAAAAAGTGGATTGCTGCTTTAGAGGAAATGGGAAGTTTCCTGGTGTCTTTCCAAAGAAAATGTGAATTAGAAGAAAAAGATGCATATTTATTGGCAGAAGACATATCTCAAACATGTATAAGTGCATTTACACAATTAATGGGATATTTAAAAGAAACACAAAAACAAAACATAGATCATTTTATGCCTATTGAATCTATGGACAAAGAAAAAGTACTAACCATGGATTATGAAACAAAACAACATCTAGACTTAGTTCATGACAACAAAGCTCAATCTTTATGGTCTTTTATGGATTTATGTAAAAGTGCTATGGGCTCTCGATTATTAAAACGATGGATTGAATATCCATTGATTAATCCATCAGCCATTGCCAAACGACAAAAAGCTGTATTGAAATTAAAAGAAGATTTCATGTTACGAGAGGATTTAAAAGAACACTTACTATACATATACGATATGGAAAGGTTAGCAAGTCGAATGGCTTACGGAACTGCTAGCCCGAGAGATGTATTACAGTTAGCTGCTTCTCTAGAACATGCAAAACCTATTCTAGATTTAGCACAAGCACTAGAAAGCTATCCAGAATTCACAACCATTGATCCATGCCAAAGTTTGTTTAATGAAATTCAAGGAGCAATTATAGAAAACCCACCGATGAATCTAAAAGAAGGCGGTGTATTCACAACTGGATACAATAAAGAATTAGATGAGTTACGAGAGATAGCTGCAAATGGAAAGAACTTTATTCTTTCATTAGAAAATAAAGAAAGAGAAAGAACCGGAGTAAAATCGTTAAAAATCGGATATAACAGAGTGTTTGGATATTATATTGAAGTAAGAAATGGAAACTTAGGAGCTATAAAAGAAGAGTTTGGATATATTCCGAAACAAACACTAGCCAATGCAACGCGATTCATGACTCAAGAGTTAAAACAAAAAGAAGAACAGATTCTTCATGCTCAAGAAGAAAAAGTAAAAAAAGAGCAAGAATTGTTTAGAAATCTATTAAACCGAATCAAACAAGATTTGTTTCCTTTACATGCTTGTGCTAAAGCACTTGCGACAATCGATGTTCTAGTATCGATGGCAACGCTTGCCAATGAAAAAGGATATAGCTGCCCGGTTTTTCATCCAGAAAGAAGTATTCATATAGAAGAAGGAAAACACCCGATATTAGACGATCGTATGAAAAAGAAGAAATATGTTTCAAACAATTGGGAAATGGACGAGCAAACACATATACAGTTGATTACCGGTCCAAATATGGGAGGAAAATCAACATATATGAGACAAAACGCTCTAATTATTATTATGGCTCAAATTGGAAGTTTTGTTCCAGCAAAAAAAGCAATACTACCAATATTCGATCGTATATTTACTCGAATTGGAGCCAGTGATGATATCTTAAGTGGTAAATCAACTTTCATGGTAGAAATGATGGAAGCCAACGTTGCCTTACGATATGCGACAGAAAACTCTTTAATACTATTTGATGAAATAGGAAGAGGAACATCCACTTATGATGGAATGGCTTTAGCACAAGCTATGATTGAATATATTAACGAAGCTATTCATGCCAAAACTTTGTTCTCAACCCACTATCATGAATTAACAGATTTAGAAGAAACATATCCTTCAATTCAGAATATTCATGTAGATGTGAAAGAAAAAAAAGAAGAAATAGAATTCCGATATCGAATGATATCAGGAAAAGCAGATAAATCCTATGGAGTAAACGTAGCTCGTTTAGCACATCTACCAAAAGTAGTATTAGATAGAGCAAGTGATTTAATTCATGAATTTGAAGGAAATCAGAATCATAATACATACCAACCAAATCTTTTTGTGATGGAAAAAGTACAACCAGAAAAAAGTGAATTATTAGAAAGATTAACACAATTGGACATTGATTCTATGACTCCAAGAGAAGCATTAGATTGCTTATACGAATTGAAGAAATTAGCAAATAAAATAGAATAGGAGGATATATGTCATCCATTCATGTATTAAGTGAACATTTAACCAATATGATTGCTGCTGGGGAAGTTGTAGAACGACCAGCAGGTATTGTAAAAGAATGCGTAGAAAATAGTATTGATGCTCATGCGAAAACAATTGAAATTGAAGTTTTTCAAGGAGGGATTGAAAGTCTTATTATCACAGATGATGGAATTGGAATGGATTACGAGGATGCTCATATGGCATTCATGCGCCATGCCACAAGCAAAATGAGAGATGAAGAAGACTTGTTCAACATTGGAACAATGGGGTTTCGAGGTGAAGCAATCCCAAGTATTGCGAGTGTGGCACATGTGGATTTACAAACAAACAATGGAAAAGAAGGTAGTCGAATTGTTTACGATTATGGTGAATTAGTAATTGAAGAACATGTTTCCGTTCCTAAAGGGACAAGAATTGAAATATCAGGTTTATTTCTAAAAACCCCAGCAAGATTTAAACATTTAAAAAGCTATTCGTATGAATTCTCTGTGATATCCGATTTAATTAACAAGATGGCATTGAGTCATCCAGAAATTCGATTCATCTTATCACAAGATGGAAGAGTGGTCTTCCAAACTAGCGGGAATGGGAATATCAAAGAAATAATTTATCAAATGTATGGAAATGAAGTTGCGAAATGTGCTTTAGAATATGAAAATCAGAATGATGATTTTAAGATTAAAGGATTAGTAATTCAACCCAAGATTTCAAGAGCAACAAAATATTTTATGTTTATTTCATTAAATACAAGATTAATACGTTCTGTTCCTATTCAAAAAGCAATTCTAGATGCGTATTCAGATTATATGCCACCGAATCGTTTTCCGATTGTAGTTTTACAAATAGAGACGGATACGCAATTAGTGGATGTAAATGTACATCCAAATAAATGGGAAGTACGATTGTCTAAACAAGGGCAACTTGTTGAATTAATAAAAGATACAATAAGAAATACATTAGATTGTTCATTAAAAACAGTGGAAGTGAAAGAAAGAAAAAATAGTGCTCCTATATTTGAACAACCATCATTAGCATTTCCGTATCCAGTAAAAGCAGAAGAAAAAATAACGGAAAAAAGAGTGGTAAAAACTGTTCCAAAAAAGAAAGAAGAATATTCTTATATTGAAAGAGAGCTTCCTAAGCAAAAAATCAATATTGAAGAATCTTTTGGAAATTATCATCCTGTTGTGGAAAAAGATATATCGTATCCGACACCGGTGGTAAATCAAAATGAAAAAGATAATGAAAAAGGAAAAGAGTTTTTTTATCACCTTCAAGTATTAGCACAGTTACACGATTCCTATATATTATGTAGTAATGAAAATGGATTGGTTGTTGTGGATCAACATGCTGCGCAAGAAAGATATCATTATGAACAAATTAAAGAAGTCTTGCAGAAACCATGTACGAATACCCAACCATTGATGTTACCAATTCAAATAAATGTAACACCAAATGTATTGGCTCTATTAGAAGAAATAAATGAGAAAATAAGTTTCTTTGGATTACATTTTGAACAATTTGGAGATGATCAAGTTATTGTACGAGAAATCCCATTATGGTTTCAAGATGTGTATGAAGAAGAATTTTTACAAGATTTAATTGATTTTTTTATTCAAAATAAAGAAGTCGATATGGCAAATTTAAGAAAGCACGTATTAGCAACGATGGCATGTCATAGCTCAATTCGATTTAATCGACCATTGACTATGGATGAAATGAAACAAGTGATTACAGATCTTCAAAAGTGTAAACAACCATACCATTGTCCACATGGAAGACCAACGGTAATAACCATTAGTAATACGCAATTAAGAAAGGAATTTGAACGTGAGTAAACAAAAAGTTCTTGCGATTGTCGGTCCAACCGGTATTGGAAAAACAAGTTTATCTGTGAAACTTGCAAAGCAATTTAATGGAGAAATTATTTCTTGCGATAGTATGCAAGTGTATCGGAAAATGGATGTCGGAACCGCAAAAGTAACACAAGAAGAAATGGAAGAGATTCCTCATTACTTAATCGATGTACAAGATATAGAAGAAGATTATAATGTGAAAATCTTTCAAGAAAAATGCAGAGCAAGTATTGAAGCTATTGTAGAAAAAGGAAAGTTTCCGATTCTTTGTGGAGGGACGGGACTGTATTTAAAAGCAGCTTTATATGATTATACATTTGAAGAAGAGGAAGAAGATAGTGCATATATCGAATATCTTCAATCTTTATCAACACAAGAATTGTATGAGATGCTGAAGGAAGTAGATATGAAATCTTTGGAAAAGATTCATCCAAATAACCGAAAAAGAATTATTCGAGCTTTGGAAATTGCTCATACAGGACAAACTAAATCATCACGAGAAGAAAATCAAAAACATGAGCCTCTTTATGATGTGTATTTTTTAGGATTGGATATGGATCGATCACTTCTACATGATCGAATTAATAAAAGAGTGGATATCATGTTTGAGAATGGATTGGTAGAAGAAGTAGAATCTTTATTCTCAGATCCTAAGACATGGACATATAATAGTTTTATGGGAATTGGATATAAAGAATTCAAAGATTATTTTCTAAAAGAAAAAACTTTAGAAGAAGTGAAAACGCAAATAAAAACGAACTCTAGAAGATATGCGAAAAAACAATATACATGGTTTAAAAACCAAATGAAAGTTCATTGGTTTGAAAGAGATGATGAGACTATTCCAGAAAAGGTGAAGGAATGGTTAGAAAGTAAATAAAATGAGAAAAGTATTCATATTAAATAACAGTGTAAAAAAACAAGTGAAATATGAATTAATAAACAATATTAAGAAAAACATGTCAGAAGAAAACATCATTATTGAAAAAACGATTTCTTCACGACATGCTACGTTGATTGCTCAAAAATATGCAAAAGATCCAGTACCAACACATTTGTATATTTGTGGGGGAGATGGTACTATTCATGAAGTTGTTAATGGAGTCGCCAACCAATCGCATATAAAAATTTCAATTATACCTATCGGAACGGGGAATGATTTTATTAAGTCTTTTACAGGTTTGAAAAAAGAAGATTTTTTTGATTTATCAAACTATAAGAATCCGATAGAAAAAGATATTGATTTATTAAAAATAAATGGCGAGTATGCCATTAATACAATATCTTTGGGATTTGATGTAAAAGTATCCGAAGAAGTAAATAAAATGAAACGCGAACACCGATTAACTGGCAAAAGTGCATATTACTTTTGTATGTTAAAAGTTCTTTCTCAATTAAAGAATGATCCATATGAAATTCATATTGATAAAAAAGAAACAAAAGGAAAATATACTTTTGTTGTATTTAGTAACGGAAAGTATTATGGTGGTGGGTATATGCCTTGCCCACAAGCTAAGTTTGATGATGGGATTATTGACATATGCTTGATAAAAGAAATCTCAAAATGGCAGCTTTTAAGATTAGCCAAGAAATATGAAAAAGGTGATCATGTTAATTATCCAAAGTATGCACAAATTTACAAAGGAAAAGCGATACATGTAAATACAGGAAATGAAAAGATCCATGTGAATTTGGATGGAGAGATTCGTCAAATGAGTAATCTAGTTATTGAGGTTGAAAAGAAAGCAATACACTTGCTCTTACCAAATAAAGGATAAAAAGGGGAAATTATGGATTCAGATTTGTGGTTATTAATTTTTATATTAATCCTATTATTATTTTTATCAGGATTTTTTTCGTCCGCAGAAACGTCTCTAGTATCTGCAAATAAAATAAAAATAAGGACATTATCCCAAGAAGGGAACAAACGAGCAAAAATACTGTTAAAAATTTATGAAAATTCAGATAAAATGTTAAGCGCTATTTTAATTGGAAATAATTTAGTAAATACTTTTTCTGCCAGTATAGCTGCTACAATCGCATACGCTTTTGGTGGTGCATGGGTAAGCATTGCTACTTTTATAATCACTTTGTTAATTTTGATTTTCGGGGAAATTACTCCTAAAACAATCGCAACACAAAATGCAGAAAAAATTGCCTTATTATATGCGCCCATCATATCTTTTCTTATGCTGGTTTTTACTCCAATCATACTATTTATTAATGGAATAAGTAATGTGTTGTTAAAAGCTATTGGAGTAGATATGAAAAAGAGTGGACCTTCTTTAACTGAAAATGAATTAAGAACAATAGTAGATGTTTCTCACGAAGAAGGTGTTATTGAAGAAGACGAAAAAGACATGATAAAAAATGTATTCGACTTGGGTGATGTCCGAGTAAAAGATGTAATGGTTCCACGTGTACATGTAGCTATGTTAGAAATAGGTGATAGCTATGAAGAAATCATCGATTTATATAAAGAAGAAAAGTATACGCGTATACCTGTTTATGAGGATACAATTGACAACATCGTAGGCTTGATCAATATGAAAGATCTTATCTTATATCAAAAGGATGAAGAATTTTCCATCCGTAGTTTTATGAGAAAACCTCATTTTGTCTTCGAAAACAAGAAGGTTTCGGACTTATTATTAGAAATGAAACAATCGACAGTTAATATGTCTATTGTATTAGATGAATATGGAGAATTAACTGGAATAATAACTTTAGAAGATATAATTGAAGAAATTGTAGGAGAAGTTCAAGATGAATACGACGGGCATGAAGCTTTAAATATTCAAAAAATTAATGAAAGATTATATAAAGTAAAAGGATATTTAAGTTTACATGATCTAAATGAGGCTTTAGATTTAAATCTAGACAGTGAAGATTATGATTCTGTTGGGGGCTTGGTAATTGATGCATTAGAACATTTCCCTGTATTACGAGATCAAATAACATTGGAAGATGGAACAACCATCCGTGTTTCTAAAATTATTAAAAATCGTATTGAAGAAGTATATATCCTTCTTCCTAAAAAAGTACCTACTGAAGAATAAAAAAAGAGGCTGTAACAGTTGAATAACAGTCAAAAATAAAAATAACAAAATAA
>JAUNDJ010000070.1 GCA_030526175.1 Bacillota bacterium | reverse complement strand
AATTATTATGGATTATTGTATAAAAAATGATATTGGAACACTAGTTGTCGGAAAGAACTGTGATTTTCAGAAAGAAGCGAATCTTGGAAAAGTAAACAATCAGAACTTTGTGAATATCCCCTATGGAAAACTAAGAAACAAATTAAAGTATCTATGTGAATACAATGGAATCCGATACATTGAACAGGAAGAAAGCTATACATCCAAAGCCTCATTTTTTGACCAGGATGAGATACCAGTTTTTAAAAAAGAAGAAACAAAAACATATGTATTCAGTGGCAAACGAATCCATAGAGGAATGTATCAGACAAAAAATGGAAGCACCATCAACGCAGATGTCAATGGTGCACTAAACATATTAAGAAAAAGTAAAGTTGTGTCCTTAAAAGGACTATACTATAGAGGCGAAGTGGACACGCAATACGAATAAGGATTTCCTAAGAAATTAGGAGGAAACTTAAATATCAAACTTCGCAAACGAAGACAGTAATGTCTTCCAGAAGCTCCCTGTTCTTAACGAAGTGTAAGAGGGAGTAGTTCACTCACAAAATGGTACTTATGTATTAAGAGTTTTTTCTTCGGGAATTGTGAATAGTACAGCGCGTTCTATCATAAATGGTATCTCATCTTTACTATATAATTTCTTTAACTAACTTTTATGCTTGCACAAATGTAATTAATTTAATATACTATCAAATGTACATGCAATGAATAGAAGGAGTACCTATTAAAGGACTTGTAGAGAGTATCTGGCTGGTGAAAAGATATGGATAATAATAGGGAAGGTAGTCTAGGAGCAGATTTTCTGAAATGTTTAGTAAGAAAATACGCAGACACAGCGTTATGTGATGAAGTATAAAATTAGGTGGTACCACGGCAAAGCACGTCCTATAGGGATTGTGCTTTTTCTTTTATATAGGAGGGAAAAATCATGGCAATGGATGGAAAATATAACCATTTAAAAGTAGAAGAAAACGTGTATTCTGGTTGGGTGAAGAGTGGATACTTTACTGCAGGGGATATGTCTAAACGCCCTTATTGTATCGTAATTCCTCCACCAAACGTAACTGGAAAGTTACACTTAGGTCACGCATGGGATACAACTTTACAAGATATCTTATGTCGTTACAAACGTCTACAAGGATATGATGTATGTTGGGTTTCTGGTATGGACCACGCGGGAATCGCAACACAAGCAAAAGTAGATGCTCGTTTACAAGAACAAGGAATTTCTCGTTACGATATAGGGCGTGAAAAATTCTTAGAACATGCATGGGCTTGGAAAGAAGAATATGCATCTACAATTCGTTCACAATGGGCAAAAATGGGATTATCGTTAGATTATTCTCGTGAACGTTTTACTTTAGACGAAGGATTATCACAAGCAGTTCGAAAAGTGTTTGTTGACCTTTATAATGACGGATTAATTTATCAAGGGGAAAGAATCATTAACTGGGATCCTCAATTAAAAACTGCATTATCAAATATTGAAGTAGAACACAAAGAAATCATGGGTCACATGTACTACTTCAACTATAAAGTTGTAGAAAATGGACAAAACTTAGTGATCGCAACTACTCGTCCAGAAACAATGTTTGCGGACCAAGCAATTTTTGTTCACCCAGATGATGAACGTTATAAAGAAATCATTGGAATGCACGCAATCAACCCAGCCAATGGGGAAGCATTACCTATTATGGCGGATGATTATATCGATATGAGCTTTGGTACAGCGGTTATGAAATGTACACCGGCTCATGACCCTAATGACTTCGCTTTGGCAAAAAAATACAATTTACCAATGCCAATCTGTATGAATCCTGATGGAACAATGAATGAAATGTGTGGCAAATACACTGGAATGGATCGTTTTGAATGTCGTGAAGCGTTAGTTAAAGATTTTGAAGAAGCTGGAGTTGTGGATCATATTGAAGAACACATGCACCCAGTAGGACACTCACAACGTTCAGGTGTTATTGCCGAACCATATTTATCAAAACAATGGTTTGTTAAGATGAAACCATTGGCAGAAGAAGTATTAAAAAATCAAGAAATCGAAGATCAAAAAATTCACTTTGTACCAAACCGTTTTGAAAATACATTCTCTGGATGGTTAGAAAATATCGAAGACTGGTGTATTTCTCGTCAATTGTGGTGGGGACACCGTATTCCTGCTTGGACAAACAACGAAACTGGAGAAATCTATGTTGGTATGGAAGACCCAGTGGATAAAGAAAATTGGACACAAGACGAAGACGTATTGGATACTTGGTTCTCTTCTGCGTTATGGCCTTTCTCAACATTAGGATGGCCAGAAGAAACAAGCGATCTTTCTCGTTATTTCCCTAACGATGTATTGGTTACTGGATATGACATCATTTTCTTCTGGGTAGCTCGTATGGCTTTCCAAACTCGTTACTGTATGAAAAACCGTCCTTTCAAAGACGTATTGATCCACGGTTTAGTACGTGACTCGCAAGGTCGTAAAATGTCAAAATCATTAGGAAATGGTATTGACCCAATGGATGTTATTGAGGAAAAAGGTGCGGATGCATTGCGTTTCTTCTTAACAACAAACTCAGCACCAGGGATGGATTTACGTTACGATCCTACAAAAGTGGATTCATCATGGAATTTTATTAATAAAATCTGGAATGCCGCTCGTTATGTAGAAATGCAAATTGGAGATACAAAACCTGTATTAAACATTGAAAAAGCTTCTTCCGTTGACAAATGGATCCTTGCTCGTATGAATGAAACAATCACAAATGTTAATGCGAACATGGAAAAATATGAATTTGGAATTGTAGGAAACGAATTGTATAGCTTTGTATGGGATGATTTCTGTTCATGGTATATTGAATTGTCTAAAGCAACTCTATATAGCGATGATAAAGAAGCTGTAGAAAACACAAAAGCTGTATTATATACAGTGCTTCAAACAATCTTAAAATTATTATCGCCATTCATGCCTTTCGTAACAGAAGAAATTTATTTAGCTCTTCCTCACGAAAAAGCAAGTATGAACTTAGAAACTTGGCCAGAAGTGATTCCTTTTGAATATTCACTAGAAGAACAAGAAGCGATGGCAATGTGTATTTCAGCGATTCAAACGGTTCGTGAAATCAAAGTAAACTACAATATGAAACCAAGCGAAGACCTAGAAATTTGTCTTTCTGTAGCTGTTAATGAAGATACAAAAGCAATCTTGAACAAAATGTGTCATGCCACTGTTGTAGAAAGCTTAAGTGGAGATGTATTAACTCGTACAATCGAGAATGCGGTATTAACTGTAGCGATGGATGCATTAATTGACTTAAATGAAGAAAAAGAAAAATTAATCAAAGAAATCGATCGTTTAGGAAAAGAAATCAAACGTGCAGAAGGTATGCTTTCTAATCCTCGTTTCGTGGAAAAAGCACCAGAAGCCAAGGTGCAACAAGAAAAAGATAAACTTCAAAACTATCAAGATAAGTTAGCTCTTGCCAAGGAACAACTTGCAGATATTGAAAAAAAATTAGGATAAAAAAATAGGTTCTACTTAGGTAGAACCTTTTTTCTTCTTGTGATAAACTAATTTGGGAAAAAAGAGAGGAAACCAAATGAGTATTTTAACAGTTGAAAAATTAAGCCATTCGTTTGCAGGACGACAAATTTTTGAAGATGTATCCTTTCGTTTAGAAAAAGGAGAACACGTTGGAATTGTCGGGGCAAATGGTGAAGGTAAAAGTACTTTTATGAATATATTAACGCGCAAGCTTGAACCAGAAAGTGGAAAAATCGTTTGGAGCAAGAATGTGAAAGTTGGATATTTGGACCAGCATACCGTATTGGAAGAAGGAAGCACAATACGAGATACACTGAAGCTAGCGTATAATGATTTATTTGAAATTGAACAATCGATTGCGGATGATTATATGCGTATGGCGGAATTGAGCGATGAGGAGATGAATGCCTTATTAGAAGACATTGGAGATCGTCAGGAATATATTGACCAACATGACTTTTATCTGATCGATTCAAAAATTGAAGAAGTTTCCAATGCACTAGGCGTTGCGGACTATGGATTGGATACGCTTGTTGATAATTTAAGTGGAGGACAACGTTCCAAAGTGTTGTTGGCAAAATTACTGTTGGAAAAACCTGACATTTTATTATTGGACGAACCGACAAACTATTTGGATGTGGAACACATTAACTGGTTAAAAACATATCTTCAAAACTATGAAAATGCGTTTATTCTAGTGAGTCACGACATTCCTTTCCTTAATAGTGTAATCAATGTGATTTATCATGTCGAAGCTCCGTATTTAACTCGTTATACAGGAGATTATGATGAATTCCAACGTGTTTATGAGATTAAAAAACGTCAATTGGAAGCGGCTTATAAGCGCCAACAAGCGGAAATTGAAAAAATGGAAGATTTTATTGCACGAAACAAAGCGCGTGTTGCCACTCGTGGAATGGCCAATTCTCGAAAGAAACAGTTAGACAAAATCGATCGTATTGAATTGAAAAAAGAAAAACCAAAACCTGAATTCCATTTTATTTATGGAAAAACACCTTCTAAATGGATTTTTGAAGCCGAAAATTTGGAAATTGGATATAGTGAAGCTCTTTCTAAACCGATGACTATCCATTTGGAAAAAGGGAAGAAGATTGCCATTTGTGGTGCCAATGGGCTTGGTAAGAGTACATTATTAAAAAGCTTATTAGGTATTATTGATCCTATTCAAGGAGAAATCTCGACAGGAGATAACTTACAAATCGGTTATTTCCAACAAGAAGTGAAAGCGCCACAAAAAACGTGTATTGATGCTCTATGGGATTCTTTTCCTTCATGGACACAATATGAAATTCGTAGTGCTTTGGCCAAATGTGGTTTGACTACGGAACAATTGGAAAGTCAAGTATATGTGCTTTCTGGAGGAGAACAAGCGAAACTTCGCTTATGTGAATTGATGAATCGGGAATCGAATATTTTGGTTTTGGACGAACCGACTAATCACTTGGATAACGATGCCAAAGACGAATTAAAAAGAGCCCTTATTGAATATAAGGGAACGGTATTACTTGTTTGTCACGAACCAGAATTTTATGAAGATTTCGTAGATGAAGTTTGGGATATGAAAAAATATAGTTTACGCATTGCTTAAGAAGAGTTCTTTTTTGAACTCTTTTTTTTAGCTATAATGATAAAGATTAGTGCTCCACAAGTATCAATAAGTACATCTCTAAACTGACCCGCTCGATTGTTGACAAAAAGCTGATGGATTTCATCGCTGCAGGCGTAAAAAAAGGAGATGATTAATGGTTTGTATAGAGTTCTTTCTTCTATTTTGTATAGGCTATAGCCTAAGAAGCCGAAAATTGCGAAATGTGCTGCTTTTCGGATCAGAAAGCTTAACGTATTTTTGTCTAAAAAAGGAAAGATGTTTAGAACAAGGGTTGTGAATAGCCCACTGGTGTGACTGGATTGTTGCCCATTTTGGCTACTAAAGAAAAATATGAAGAACATAATTATTAATGTAATAAACAACCATCTTTTTTTCATTGTCTTTCTCCTCACTTCTATCTTATCAAAATATATATTTGGATTAAAACGCCTATACATATTTTGTGGTACAATATTTGAGAGGTGATGAGTACATGAGTAAAAGTATTGTATTATTAACAGGAATGTCTGGGGCAGGAAAATCAAGCGCGATGAACGCTTTAGAAGATATGGGATATTATTGTATTGATAATTTTCCAAAAGAGTTATTACAGGAATTAGAATCATTATTGGATGAAAAAGAGAAATATAAATATGTGGCATTAAGTGTAAGTGCGATGGATTATATGTACTTTATCAACTTTTTTGATGCGATTTCGAAGAAGATTTCAATTATTTACTTAGATGCGAGTGATGAAGAATTGTTGTTAAGATATCGTTTCACACGACGTCACCATCCATTGATTGCGTGTGGTTTAGCACCAACTATTGAAGATGCGATTGAAATGGAAAGAACTTATTTTGATCGTGTTCCGGAAAATGCGTTAACTTCTTTACGTATTGATACGACAAAAATGACAACATCGGAATTATATAAGCGAATTCAAAATCGTTTCCAAGTAAATGTCGAAAGCAATTTTACGATTACTTTCCAATCTTTTGGTTTTAAACATGGTATGCCTATGGATGCGGATGTTGTGATTGACGTTCGTTTTTTACCAAATCCATTTTACGATCCAGAACTAAGAAGTAAAACAGGAAATGACAAAGATGTTTATGATTATGTCATGGAAGCGGAAGAAACAAAGGCGTTTATTCAGTTATTAAAATCTTATTATGATTTTGTGTTTAATGCGTATGCTTCACAAAATAAAGCGCATATGATTGTAGCTGTTGGTTGTACAGGCGGACAACATCGTTCGGTTTCCATTTGTAACTGGATGTATGAACAATATCGTAATACGTATCATTGTTTGAAATCGCACAGAGATATCGGGGTGAGTGAACAATGAAAAATATAGTTGTGATTGGTGGAGGAACAGGACTCTCTAGTATGCTTTCTGGTATGAAAAAGCTTGAAGATGTGAACTTAACGGCAATTATCACAGTTGCAGACGATGGAGGAAGCACGGGTAGAATACGTGAATTGTATAATATTCCTGCTGTTGGAGATATTCGCCACGTGTTGGCAGCGATGGCAGATGATGATAGTGAAACTTTGTTTCGTGATTTATTGAATTATCGTTTTGGAGGAAGCGAAGATATTGGTGGTCATAATTTAGGAAACCTGATTTTCTTAGCATTGATGGATTCAACGGGTTCTTTTATGGGGGCCATTGAAGCTTTGTCGAGAGTTTTAAATATTAAAGGAAAAATTTTACCAAGTACTTTAGAAAATGTAACATTGTATGCTACAATGAGCGATGGGACTTTGGTCCGTGGTGAAAAAAATATTCCAGAAGTGGATAATCACATCGATCATGTCCATTATCGACAAGATGTTAGACCTCATATTCAATCGATTCGAGCTATTGAAAGAGCGGATTTAATTATTTATGGAATTGGTTCGTTATATACTTCTATTATGCCAAACTTAATTATTCCAGAAATAACACAGGCTATTCAACAAAACAATTGTCCAAAAGTTTACTTTTGTAATGCGATGACCCAACCAGGGGAAACTGATGGTTATTCGGTAGAAGATCATATCCGTGCTATTGAAAAACATGCATATCCGGGTTGTGTAAATATTGCGGTTATGAATGAATGTGAACTTCCAGATAGTGTCATTTTGGCATATAAAAATATGGGTAGTACACCAGTTCTTTTAAAAGAAGAGAATCATGAATATCAGGTGATTAAGCGTTCCATGATTACTTTTGATGAAAAAGGAAGAGTTCGTCACGATCCAAAAAAAGTATTACATGTGGTACAAGAGATATTAGATGAAATGTAGAAAGGAAGGTTTTGGTGTCATTTACAAGTGAAGCAAAACTTCAGATTTGTAATGAAGATTTAGAAAGAATCCAAATGAAAGCCCAGCTTTGTGCTTTGTTTCAAATGAGAGCTTCGTTACATATGAACTGGCAAGGGATGTATTTGTCTTTTCAAAGTGAGCATGCCTTTATTGTTAAGCATATTTTTAAATTGATTAAAGAGATTTACAAGGTTGATCCTAGACTATCCGTTATTAAAAAGATGCAGTTAAAGAAAAATAATATTTATCGAATTCAAATTTATGATAAAGCGAGTGAAATTTTGGAAGATTTGAAAATTTACACGGACGAAGGATTTAACTTTGTTCCTCCTAAGTCTTTTGTGGAAGACGAGGATATTGCTCGTTGTTATTTACAAGGTGTTTTTTTGGCCGGAGGAAGTATTACGGATCCTAGAACAGGAAATTATCATTTAGACATTACTTGTAATGAGGAAGAAATGGCAGAAGCAATAAAAGATGTTATGGAAATGTTCTATCTTCCTGCAAAAACGATTAAACGAAGAAATCATTATGTGGTGTATTTAAAAATTGGAGAGAAAATTGCTGATTTTTTACGAATTTGTAATGCAAGTAATGCATTGTTTGAATTTGAAGACTCTCGTATACAAAGAGACTTATTAAATCAGATTCAACGTTTGGATAATATTGATATTGCCAATGAAATGAAGGCACAGAAAGCCGCCGCGAAACAATTAAAATATATTGAAGTCATTGAAGCCAATGCTAGTTATATAAAAGTTTCCGAAAAAATTCGTCATGTTATGGTTGTCCGAAAAGAAAATCCAGATGCGAACAATAATGAACTTTGCGATAAAATTTATGAAAAGTTTGGAGAAAAAATTTCAAAATCTGGAATGAAGCATCGTATGACAAAAATCAAAGAATTAGCTTTAGAATTTATGGAGGATGAAAATGCGTAAAATACTAACCATTGTAGTTTGTATGTTTTTGTTATGTGGTTGTAGCTCTTCACCTCTAAAAAAACAAACTTTTACCATCGAATTAGGAAATGATGTTTTTGCCAATCCCATTCTTTATGTAAAAGATAATGTGGATGTAGAAGGGATGAGCGTGAAAACCTTGAATGTTGGAATTCGAAAAGAAGATAACCAATTTGTTTCAGGTTCCAATGACTATATTTTAGTGGGTACATACGATTTTGCGATTGTCACAAAAACAGGTAGAGAAATTCCTTTTAAAATTAAAATTAAGGATACCAAACCTCCTACACTTCGATCGTATAAAAAAGAGATTACTGTGAAAAAAGGAAGCATCATTAATTGGGATGACTATATTGGAGCGGATGATTTAAGCGGAATTAGTTATGAAATGATCCCGAATATTGATACAACTATTGTTGGTTCTTATCCGATTGATTTAAAAGTTTCCGACCGTTTTGGGAATTCTGTAACAAAAACAATTGTTGTTAATGTAGAATAAATCGAACTTTTGGGTTCGATTTTTTTGTTTCAAGGAAAAATAACAAAATTTTTTATCTTTTCAAAAGGATTTGTGCATTTTTCACTTGTGAAAAAATGCGTATAATTGTACAATTATTATAGATTTATATTTATAGAAAGGTATTGATATTATGAAAGAAGTTTTTCAATATACACCAAAAGGGGTTTGTTCAAGAGCATTAGTTTTTGAAATTGAAGATGGGAAAGTAACTGGTTTTGAAGCTGTTGGAGGATGTAGCGGAAATTTACGTGGAATTGGTCGTTTATTAAAAGGACGTGACATTGATGAAGTGATAGAGGTTTTAGAAGGAACAACTTGTGGTATGAAACCTACTTCTTGTCCTGACCAAATTGCTCAAGCATTAAAAGCTTATAAACAAAAATAATGGATGGATTTTATAATCTATTAGTATCATTTGAGTACTCTTTTGTCGCAAATAATCGATTTGGAAAGAGCTTTGATGATCAATTGGAATTGTTAGTGAATAAATTCATGAATAAAGAGTTATGCGATAATACGTATTTAAAACTTTTGCAGATTTATTATTATAAGTATGAGTTTGAAAAGAATGTGAAAGGAATGCGCTATTGTTTATTGAGAATGCAACAAATTAATAGTTATAAAAAAAACAGAAGACAACGTGTTCGTTATCCTAAGATTCACTTTTTTGCGATTTATGAAAATTCGATTCGTGATTTTTTATTGAATCAGCATTCCTTGTATTTGGATATGATTGCTCAATTTGTTAAGGAAGTGTTGTTTGTAGACACTCTCTTAACTATTTTATTCATGACAGTTCTAGTTGTATTATTAAAGATGAATTTTTATTGGAGCTTTATCTTGTCGTTGATTATTTACTTTATCATTTATTTTGTATGCCAATATAATTTAAAGGAATCTAGAGTTGATGTTCGATGCTCAAATTTGTCAAAAAAAGTAGATAAACAACTAGTTTTATTAGATGTTTCACTACGAAGATAGGAGATAATATGAACGCAAAAAATGTGCCAAAGGCTACTTTACAAAGATATCCAGTATATTTAAAAGCATTACGTCGTTTAAAAAAGAATAATGTTGAACGAGTTATGTCTAAAGAATTGAGCAGTCTTGTTGGAATCGAACCAACTACAATTCGAAGAGATTTTTCGTTTTTGGGTAATCTTGGGAAACAAGGTTATGGTTATGATGTTGAAAAATTGATTGAGATTTTTAATGGCGAACTTGGTGTGGATTTTGATGAGAAAATCATTTTAGTTGGAGCTGGAAACCTTGGTCGTGCGCTTATGAATTATAATAAGTGGGATTATGTTGTTGGAGAAATTGTTTGTGGTTTTGATGCAGACCCTAATAAATGTGGGGAAACATTTGGGGTTCCAATTTATTCAATGGCGGATTTAGAAACTTGTATTCCAGAAGGATGCCATATTGCTATTTTAACAATCTCTCACAATGTACAAAAAACAGTAGATCGATTAATTGAGAATGGTATTACTGGAATCGTTGATTTTACGCATCAACACTTTTTAGTACCAAAAGGGGTTGTCGTGAAGCCAGTGGATGTGGTATCATCTATCCAAGAATTGGTTTTTGAAACCAACTCAATACAATCAAAACAATGATGCAAAACAACATAGAATGTGCTTCTAAAAAGAGACTTGCGGTTGGTGAAATGCAAGAGTTGTCATCTATGATTGAACAGTTGCTGAGTTAAACTGGAGAAATTTTAAGTAGACAGTTTCGTGGGAAAGCGTTAATTTCATAAAAGGGCTTAATTGAAATAGGATGGCACCGCGGTATAACATCGTTCCTAAGGGAATGGTGTTTTTTTATTAACAAAAATTAAAGGGAGGATATTATGTTAGTAATAAAATTAAAAGAAACATACGAAACTTTACATGAACAAGAAATTGTTTTACAAGGTTGGGTTCGTACAAATCGTAAATCAAAAGCATTAGGTTTTATTGAATTAAACGATGGAACAACATTTTCAAACGTACAAGTCGTATATTTAGATACTTTAGAAAATTTTGATGAAGTATCAAAAATTACTTTGGGATCAGCCATTGAAGTAACTGGTAAGGTTATCGTTACTCCAGATGGTAAACAACCTTTTGAAATTCAAGCGGTTGGTATTACTGTATTAGGCTTATCGGAACACGATTACCCTTTACAAAAGAAACGTATGAGCTTTGAAAAAATGCGTGAAATTCCTCATGTTCGTCCAAGAGCAAATACTTATTATGCAATGTTTAGATTACGTTCTGTATTAAGTATGGCAATTCACACTTTCTTCCAAGACAGAGGATTTGTTTATGTTCATACGCCAGAAATCACTGGAAACGATGCAGAAGGAGCTGGTGAATGTTTTACAGTTACTACTCGTAGTGATGATAAATATGAAAAAGATTTCTTTGGAAAACATGCACAATTAACAGTATCAGGACAATTACATGTTGAACCTTTTGCCTTAACTTATAGAAATGTATATACTTTCGGTCCTACATTCCGTGCGGAAAATTCAAATACAATTCGTCACGCTTCTGAATTCTGGATGATTGAACCAGAATTAGCTTTTGCGGACTTAAGCGATGATATGGATTGTATCGAAGAAATGATCAAGTATTGTATCAACTATTGTTTAGAAAAAGCACCTGAAGAAATGGCTTTCTTTGAAAAAATGATTGACCATGATTGTATCAAACGTGTTACTGCTGTTGCAAATTCAACATTCCGTCGTATGACTTATACAGAAGCGATTGAAGAATTAGAAAAAGCAAAAGGTCAATTCGAAAACAATGATATTTTCTGGGGAATGGATCTTCAAAGTGAACACGAACGTTATATTTGTGAAAAAGTCGTAAATGGTCCTGTATTCTTAACAGATTATCCAAAAGAAATTAAAGCCTTCTATATGCGTGTGAACGAAGACAACAAAACAGTTGCAGCATGCGACTTATTAGTTCCTTATGTAGGAGAATTAGTTGGTGGTAGTCAACGTGAAGAACGTTACGATGTATTAACACAAAAAATGGCTGAATTGAACATTCCACAAGAATCGTTACAATGGTATTGTGATCTTCGCCGTTTCGGAGGATGTAAACACTCTGGATTTGGTTTAGGATTTGACCGTATGTTAATGTATTTAAGTGGAGTACAAAACATTCGTGATGTACAACCATATCCACGTACACCAAGAAACTTAGTATTCTAATAAGAAAGCTTCGAAAAGAAGCTTTTTTTCTACATTTATGATATAAATATATTGCGTAGAATGAAATTGGGTGAAAGTTTATGAAGAATAGAGATAAAAAGAAGAAAACTGGAAATAAAGTTTCTTTTGGAACAAAAATAGTACGATTCTTTAAAAGAAGAATGTATTCGATTATTAAATTAATTTCTGGTTTCTTTCAATGGGTATCTTCGAGTATTAAGAATACGGTAATTTTTGTGACTGTCATCTCTTTAGTGCTAGTTTCTACATTTTTAATTACGCACAACTACTCTTCAATTGAAAAAATGAGTAGTACGTATTTGGATTCGGTAGAACGAAGTGTTATTAAGGAAAATGTTTATCAAGAATTTGATGGTGCCTATGCGATTAAAGATTTTACATTATATGGAGAGTCCTTTAAGGTATATAAAGAAAAGTATGCCCAAGCCAGCGATAATAGTATGGGAAAAAATATGGTTCTTCGTAATGTAGCTACGGAAAAAGAATACTCTTATACATACGATGATGGAGCAGATAGCGGAGCGAAACTTGGACAATTGGACGAAGGCTTGTATGAAGTGTACTTGTTTGATCAATTTACAAAAAAACGAGTTTATACAGAAAACAATTTACAACCTGATGATCTTATTTGTATGCGAAGAAATGGTAAGGTTAAGAACATTCGTATCGATTGTAATAAGGATTATTTAGAAAGCTTTGGGATCACCTATGACAAAAACTATATGTTTTTAACGGTAACTGAAACGTTACCAGTTACGGATGTAATCGATGTTATGATTGATCCGGGTGGATACAATGTAAATGTTCGTACAGGAGCAGACGTAGAATATTTTATTAATGATGCGATTGATGAATCCCAAGCGGCTTATGAATTGGCACTTCTTGTAAAACAATATTTGGAAGAAGAATATGGTTTGAAAGCCGATCTTACTCGTGGCAAAGAAGAGAAAGTCGGATATTATGGAAAAAATGGTCGTGCTGGAAGAGGGTTTGAGCAGAAAGCCAAAGTATTTTTATCCTTAGGAATGTGTGAAAATGAAATTGTCACAAGACCTAATATTGTCACTAGTGCGTATTCTACGGGTGTGAATGCGAACTATTTGTGTTATGCAAGTCAAAATTTAGGTGTGGAATTAACCGCATTGAGTAAGCGTCCTGAATTTGAACCAGGTGTTAGTTATGACATGTTTACTACCGATGATAATTTTGAATATACGCATTGGGAATTCTATCCTCAACTTCGTGAAACAGGTGGTAAAGCTACTTTTACTGGTAGTATTGATTTTGCGGGAAAAAATAGTAAATATGCCGAATCCTATGGTATGTGTGGATTTTTATATTTTTTCGCTTCCGCAAAGAATGATGAAAGTATCGACTACTTTTTGAAAAATAAAGAATTGATAGCCCAATCGATCGCTTTGGGTATATCTATGGCTTATGATTTAGAAGGAAGTAATGGTCAATGAAATTACAATTAAGCAATATAAAAAAATCTTATGGGGCCCATGATGTCTTAACATCGGCCTCTCTTTCTATTAAAGATAATGAGAAGGTTGCTTTAATAGGAAAAAATGGATGTGGGAAGAGTACCTTATTAAAAATTATTTGCGGTTTGGAACAAGCGGATAGTGGTTCTAGAGTCCTCCAAAATGGAATGAAAGTAGGATATTTATCGCAGATTACTTTTGATAATGGCAATTGTACGGTTTATGAAGAATTGAGTAAAGCTTTTGAGCAAGTACGAGAGTTGGAAGTTCGTCTTCATGAACAAGCTTTGGTTCTAGAATACGATTCGAGTGAAGAGCAGCTACAAAAATATGATAAAATTCTACAACGCTTTGAATCTTTAAATGGGTATCAATATGAAGTGGAACTAAAAAACGTATTTTTTCATTTTAGTTTTGAAGAAAGCGATTTGTATAAAAAGCTGGATGAGTTTTCTTCGGGACAAAAAACTAGAATTGCCTTGGTAAAGCTGTTATTAACGAAACCGGATATACTATTACTAGATGAACCGACAAACCATTTGGATGTGGATTCTATCGAATGGTTAGAGAATTATGTAAAACACTATCCTAGTGCTGTTATTTTAGTAAGCCACGACCGTGTGTTCTTAGATCATGTCGTGGATGAAATTGTTGAAATTGAATTTGGGAAAACAATGCGTTATGTGGGTACGTATTCTCAATATTTAAAAGCAAAAGAAGATTATTTAGAAAAGAATCACGATGCTTATATTCGTCAGCAACAAGAAATTAAGCGTTTGGAAGAATTGATTGATAAATTTAGATATAAGAAGAACAAAGCGTCTTTTGCGAAGAGTAAGCAGAAATACTTAGATCGTATGGAACGTATCGAAGATAGTAAATCGGATACAAGTCAAATGAAAGCGGTTTTTACTTGCGGCAGAAAAGGTGGAAAGCAAGTTTTAGATGTTGAAAAACTGCAAATAGGATACGATTCTGTTCTGTCCGAATTTAATTTACATGTTCGTTCGGGACAAAGAATCGGTATTGTTGGTGCCAATGGAATTGGAAAGAGTACCTTTATTAAAACATTAATGGGAAAACTCGCACCAATTTCGGGTTCTTTCTCTTGGGGTCATCAGATTGATGTCGGATATTTTGATCAGGATTCTGCACAAATGCGCAGTACTAAGAATGTTTTGGATGAATTGTGGGACTTGCATCCTTTGGCGAATCAAACAGAAATTCGAAATACTTTAGCAAGCTTCTTATTTACCCAGGAAGAAGTGTTTAAAGATGTGAATGCTCTTTCTGGTGGTGAGAGAGTTCGTTTGGCTCTAGCTATTTTGATGATGGAACACGATAACTGTCTACTTCTGGATGAACCGACAAACCACTTGGATATTCCGAGTAAAGAAGCGTTAGAAGAGGCGTTGAAAAAATACGATGGAACGATTATTTTTGTATCCCACGATCGTATGTTTTTAAAGAAAATGGCAAATCGAATTGTTGAAGTGGATGAAGTGAGTCATGTTTATGACCTTTCTTATGATGAATTTTTGGAAAGAAAAGCACAAAATTCTTTAGTTGAAGCAATAGAAGAAGAAAAGAAAGCGCCTTCTACTAAAGAGTCTTTTCAGGATACAAAAGTTTTGAAGAATCGTTTAGCTAAGCTGGAACAGTTATTGGAAGTAGCGGAAGAAGAGTTGGAAGAACTTCGTGAACTTCGTTTTGAACCTGAATATTATCAGGATTTTCAAAAGATGGAAGAACTGGAATCAAAGATTGATGATAAACATAATGAAATAGAAAATTTGATGGCAGAATGGGAAGAAAAAATGACGAAGTTAGGGGCTTAACAAAGCCCCTTTTCCTTTACAATTTATAGAACCTGACTTTAGGAGTTAAGTAAAAAAAATGGTGCAAAACTCGTTTTATTAACG
>JAUNDJ010000069.1 GCA_030526175.1 Bacillota bacterium | reverse complement strand
TCAAACTTCGCAAACGAAGACAGAAATGTCTTCCAGAAGCTCCCTGTTCTTAACGTAGTGTAAGAGGGAGTAGTTCACCACGAACAGATGTCTTGTGAAGTGGGGACGATATATCCGATTCCTTACAATGGTGAAGTTATCTTAATAGAAGACAATTCAACTGTTGAGTCATTGTATGATGGTGCTTCAAATTCTTCATATGATTTACATGCTGCATCAAGAATTAATGTCAATAAATCATTAAGCCCTTGTTCTTGACGTAGTGTAAGAGGGAGTAGTTCACACAAAGACAATGTCTGTCTATTTTAGGAATATAAAAATAATAGGAGTTAGTTGAAATGAATAATAGAAAATGGGAATTTGAGGTTGTGAAGCTTATTTATCTTGCTTATCCTGTGTTAATGAAAATAGCAAAGGAAATTTATTTGCGTGCCAATAACATTTATTTAAAGTTTTTGGTAGTCTTTTTTTTACTAACTATTTATTTCCTGGGTTTATACTATCTTAATAAGGTAGAGAAAAAATATCATAAATAATTACAATTTGTGTTCGATCTCTCAATCAATATTATGAATAATTTTTCTAGCTTAAAAGTACAAGTATATAATTTAAAAAGGATATATATGGTTATAAATGGTTAACATAATAGTAGAGAATACTTTAAAATAGAGAAAGGAATCAATTACAATGACAAAAAGAATTAAAGGATTAGTTGTTTCGTGTCTATGTTTGACACTATTGCTGACGAACAACTCTATGCATAAAGTCGAAGCTGCAACATCGACTAATGCATGTGATGTTGTTGAGTGCGCTACAGATGTACCAGATATTATTGATGAATATGTAAATGCGAACGGAAATACAGTTGTGGTATATTCGGATGGTGTGGAAGTGGAAACTATTGATGAGGATTATTTTATAGTACGTGATTTTAATCATGTGTTTTCTGATGAAATTCCAACTCATTCACAACGTTCATGGATTGAAATTGGAATTGCAATTGTTAAGTTTGTTGTAGGTGTGGTTAATGCTTGTAGTACGATTCAATATGTTACAGGTCATGATATTTGTAAAATTGTATTAAGTCGTATTGTGTCACAATATAATGGAGAATTTAGATATGTTTTAAGTGGCAACTATATTTCAGGATATATTCCTGGTTGTGAACCTGCATATTCGTTACCTTGTAATTCGGGGTATTGGGAGTATAGTGTAAGAAGATCATAAATATAATGAGTTTTTTCAATATTATATCTTTTAAATCATTCGATGTATTATGTGAAGAGTTAGTAATCTCCTATAACGCTTGAGAGTTTATCAGGTACTTCTTAAGGGATTGTTTGTTTTCCCTCACATGAAAAATAGATAGTGAAAAAGATGAAGAGATTGCTTTTGGGCAATCTCTTTTTGTGTTACTCTTCTAAATCTTTTCCATTGGTTTCAATAATCTTTTTGTACCAGTAGAAACTATCTTTTTTGATTCGATCTAAGCTTCCTGAATCTTCTTTTTCGTCTCGGTCAACATAGACTAGTCCATATCGTTTCTGATATCCGTTTAACCAGCTTAATAAATCGGTAAAGGACCATACACAATAAGCGATGATGTCGCATCCTTCTTGAATCGCATTTTTTAGTTCGATTAAGTGACTTTGGATATATTCAATACGATATGCATCGTGAATTTGTCCGTTTTCCAACTGGTCGATGGCTCCTAATCCATTTTCTGAAATCACAATGGGAAGATCGTATCGACTAGTTAGATTTCGACAGCCTAAGCGTAATCCTTTTGGATCAATGGCCCAATCCCAGGAGGTTGTTGGTAAGAATGGATTGCTAGGGTTTTTATAAGCACCCGGAATGCCTACAACTTTGCCCGATCCTTTGATTCCGGAATTGTTTGCGTTTAAATCCATACCTACGCCATCAATCGGATTGGATTGCGCTACTTTTGTCTTGTAGTAATTGATGCCTAGAAAATCAACTGGGGCTGCTGCTTTTAATAGTTCTTCCTCTTCTTTAGTAATCGTTGGGGCATATCCTTGGGCTTCTAAGAAATTGTAGGCTGCCTTTGGATATCGTCCATATCCAGCAATGTCAAAATACCAATATAAGTACAAATCGTCATAATCGGCTTTGGCAAGTCCATTTTCCGGTTTACAATCTAAGGAATAACTTGGCGAATAAGCAAAGCTTACACCGATTTTTCCTCCCAAATTCATTTTACGATAGGCCAATACGGTTTTCGCATGGGCAATATTGATATGATGATTGACTTGATAGAACATCTTTTGATCGTTGATTTTTCCAGGAGGGTGTTGTCCTAGAGTCCATCCTAAGCGTGCAAACACGTTTTGTTCGTTAAAGGTAATCCAATATATTACTTTTTTTCCAAAATGTTGGAATAAGGTAGTTGCGTAATTAAGGTAATCGTCAATAATTTGTTCACTTTCCCATCCACCATATTCTTTTTCAAGAGCCAAAGGTAGATCCCAATGATATATGGTTACCATAGGTTCAATCTTGTATTTGAGACATTCGTCTATTAATTGATTGTAAAAGTTAATTCCTTTTTCGTTAAGTTCTCCTTTTCCATTTGGAAAGATGCGTGCCCAGGCAATTGAGAATCGATACGTTTTTAAACCGCATTCTGCCATCAGGGCTATGTCTTCTTTATATCGATGATAGTGGTCAACGGCTTTATCTCCTACCGTTCCTTTAAAGGTTTTTCCTGGGATTCGAACAAATTCATCCCAAATGGATAATCCTTTTCCGTCTTCTAAATATGCGCCTTCGACTTGATAAGCAGCGGAAGCAGCATCCCAAAGGAAGTCTTTTGGAAATTCACTTTTCTTTTCAAAATACATAGTTAATACTCCTTTTTCATAACACAAACACAAGCTTCATAGGGTCTAAATGTCATGCGGTTTTGAACGATTGTATCCGTATAATTGCTGAACACAAGTTCGAGTTTGTCTTTAAATTCTTCTGGAATCGAGTAAGATATTTCTTTTTTTGAGAAGTTTCCTAAGACAACCATTTTTTCCATTTTATATTCTCTTGTGTAAACGATCATTTGTTTGTGATTGTGTTCGTATTCTTTTGTTTGTCCATAAATTAGGACTTCGTTTTCTTTTTTTAGTTTGATTAATTGTTGATAAAACTTATAAATCGATTGTTTGGATTCTAAATCTTTTTCTACATTGATTTCTTTATAGTTTGGATTTATACACTGCCAAGGTGTATGTCCTTGGTTAAATCCAGCATTTATTGTTTCGTCCCACTGCATTGGCATGCGTGCATTATCTCTGGCTCCTTTTCGAACAAGGAATAGGGCTAACTTTTTGGGAAGTCCATATTTTGTCATAAGATTGTACACAAAGTGGGAAACAGGGTCTTTCATTTCTTCTATTGAAGAGAAGGAATGACCAGTCATTCCAATTTCTTGTCCTTGGTAAATGAATATCGTTCCAAATCCTAAAAAAGTAATTAGTGCCAGGAAGGTGGAAGCTTGGTAGCGATACGCTTTTGTATCGATGCCAAATCGAGAAACGCTTCGTTGGGTGTCGTGATTTTCTAAAACCAAAGTATTCCATCCATGTGCATAATTATGAATTTGTGGTTGGAACAATCCGTCTTTGAATTGTTTCAGATTAAATGGTTTGGGAAAGAATTTAGAAATGTTGTCGCTGTCCAAATGGGCAAAGTTAAAAATGGCATCGAGTTCTTCATTTCTTTCATCGGCATATTTTAGCGCATTCTCAAAACTTGGCTGATACGATTCACCAACGGAAAAGCTATCGTAATGGGATAAACTTCTTTGATAGAGCTCGTGTAAGTATTCATGAATCCTTGGTCCATCGACAAAAAGAGAATTTCCTCCTTTATTCTTTGGATCGTCTTGGATAGGTTGTACTTTAGAGTACATATTGAATACATCAAAACGGAATCCGTCTATGCCTTTTTCTAACCAGAAGTTTAAGATGTCCGCCATTTCTTTTCGTACTTCTTCATGTTCCCAGTTCAAATCGGCTTGTTCTTCACAAAATAAGTGTAAATAGAATTCATCGCTGTTTTCAATTTGTTTCCAGGCACTACCGGTAAAGGTTGAATTCCAATTGGTTGGAGGAAGAAGCTTATTCTTCTTTCTTTTTCCTTTTCGAATAATATAGTAATCTCGATATTTTGAATTCTTATTCTGGATTGCGTCTTGAAACCAGGGGTGTTCGATTGAAGTGTGATTGATGACCATATCCATAATGACTTTCAAATTTCTCTTATGACATTCTTCAACGAGTTTTTCAAATTCTTCCATCGTTCCCATATCTGGATTGTTGGCACGATAGTCGGAAATGTCATATCCATAATCGTAATAATTGGTTTTGTAGAGAGGAGAAAACCAGATGGCTGTGATACCTAATTCTTGGATATAGTCGAGTTTTGAAAGAATGCCGGCAATGTCCCCGAATCCATCGTTATTATTATCTTTGAAACTATAGGGATAGACTTGGTAGACAATGGCTTCTTTGTACCAATGTGTTCGTTTCATAATGATAGTCTCCTAATTAATAATATTATATTAGGGATAGACTGAATATAGAAGCATGTGCAAAAGGTTTTGGATAAAACTTGTAGTGTATGATAAATTTGTATCAACAAGAGGTGTTTTATGAAATTTGACTATATTCGTTTTTCTATTAAGAAACAAGAATCGGTGGAAGAAGTCACTAAAGATGTGGTGATTCTATTAAATTTAGATGGGAATATGAATGTTTCTATGAATCAAAAAGAATATATACTTCGTAAGAGTGAAGTGATCATCATAAATTCTTTGAATCCTTTTTCTTGTATATCGGACGAAGGAGTATATGTGTTGTTCTATATCCAAAAAGAAAAGCTGCAAGAGTGTTTTGATGATAAGAAGTATATATTTGAGTGCAATCCTAGGATGGAAATTCACAATACGGATTCTTTGAAAAATATCCTTTTTGAAATATTGGTGGCATCGTATCAGAAGAACAAGTATTACTATATTAAAATGAATCAATTGTTCTATGAATTGACAATCGTACTACTTCGAAGTTTTGCGATACAATCCTTGGATAATACGTTGGATAAGAAACAAGAGTTGATTGAATTTGTAGAATTGAATTATGAAAAAGAATTGTCTTTAGAAGAAGTGGCAGATCGTTTCCATATGTCGAAATATTATTTTAGTAAATATTTTAAGAAATATATGGATTCTTCGTATTATCAATATGTCGTAGATGTTCGTTTGAAACATGCCATTTTTGATGTGGAAAACTCGGAGAAAAAAATCTTGCAGATTGCGATGGATCATGGCTTTTCTAATCTGACTTCTTTTAATCATTATTTTAAAGAAAAATATGGAATGAATCCGAAAGAATATCGTCTTTTGCACAAACAAGAAAGTCAAGCAATCCAACTGGAACAAGATTTAAAATATATCATTGAAAATTTTGAATTGAATAATACAACGGATGGAAATGAGATCGTAGCGCACATGGATAGCGATGTGGCAGTTCAGTGTCATTCGTTTTGGAGTGAGCTATTAAATTTTGGAAAACTTAGTTATTTGGATGACATTCAAATTGTGAATCATCTACAGTCGATTCAAAAAGAAATTGGATTTCGCTACTTGCGCGTTCAATTTGATGACTATGCTTATGTAGCTGACCATCCTTCTTTTTCGAAAGAAGAAAGACAATTGGATGAGATTATTGATATGAACTTTATCCCTTGGATTGTGATTGACTATCGACGAATTCAAAATATCGATGTAATCTGTGATTATTTTCAAAAGTTTCTTTCCCATTTTGTGAATCGATATAGTATTTTTAGAATTCGAGAATGGCGTGTGGAATTGGTCTACAATACAATTTTTGATACCAAAAAAATGGAAAGCTATCTAGAAGCATATCGTCGTTTCCAGGATATTATGGACCATTTTGAGATTAATATGAAATTGATGGGAGCTGGATTGTCACTTGGCAATCGAGAAGGAATCTTAAGATATTTTGAGTGTTTAGAAAAAAAGGGAATGGTTATTGAAAATCAAACTTTTCAAGCAGAACCTTATATTTATTATAAAAACGAGCAAGGCATACTTTTGTGCAAACCAAACGATAATATGGATATCCACCAGGACATTGTGCAATTGAAAAGATTAAATACGGAATATGAAAAGTATATCAAGCATACATATTTAGTCAGTTATCGTGATGATATTATGCCATTAAATCTATTAAACGATTCTTGTCGAAAAGGGGCGTATATCATTCAACAAATATTAAATTGTTACGGACAAGTGGATAGTCTTTCTGGATATATTCCTTTGGATGCGATGTATGAATACGATGTGCAAAAAGAAGTGTTGTTTGGTGGAGAAGGGTTAATTTCGTACCAAGGTATTCATAAGCCTTCTTTTTATGCGTATAGTTTTTTGAATAAGACAAGAGAACTCTTTTTGTATAAAAACGAGAATGCGATATTTTTTAAAAACTTGTATGGGAACTATCAGATTGTTGCACACAATTGTAAGAATTTAGGATATAACTATTATTTAGAAAATGAAAATCTGAATTATCGAAATATAGATTCTTATTTTGAAAATAATGATGTATTACGTATTCATGTAAAAATTGATCATGTGCAAAATGGAACGTACATTATTAAACAAAGAACGGTTTCGAAACAAGGAGGAAGTGTACAAGATGAACTATATCGTATGATGGATAATAAGAGTACGTACTTTCATCCAAACGATTTACAATATCTTGAAAGTATTTCGGTTCCGAAGATGCGTTTGAAGACAGTCATGGTAGAAAATAACACGTTTGAGACAATTATTGAATTGGAAGCGAACGAATTTGCGTATTTACATATCATCCATCAATATTAGAGCAACATTTTATATAAAAAGTTGCTCTTTTTTTATACACAAAACATAGAATTTAAAAAATGTGTCAATTATTTATGGGAAAAGAAAACATCATATTGTAAGAGAATCGGGCGCAAAAATAGTATCCTTTTATCGTCGAAAGAAAAGTGCGCGTAAATATCGACTTAAGAATTTTAAAGGAGAAGAAAAATGACAAACAAAGATTTGGCTCTTGCCATTATTGAAAAAGTTGGGGGTAAAGAAAATATCTCTAACGTAACACATTGTGTGACTCGTTTACGTTTGGTTTTAAAAAATGCCGATCAAGCAGATGTGGAAGCTGTAAAAGGATTAGAAGGTGTTATTAATGTTGTGATTTCCGGTGGACAACACCAAGTGGTTTTAGGACCAATTGTTGGGGATGTTTATGAAGAAGCCGTAAAAGTTGTTGGTGTAGTTACTCCTGCTACAGAAGAAGTAGCTCAACCAAAATCTTGGAAAGACATTCCAAAGAACGTATTAGATTTCGTTATTAGCTGCTTCGTTCCTGCCATTCCAGTATTTGCCGGAGCCGGAATGATCAAAGTATTAGCGGTTATCTTAAGTACTGTTGGTGTACTTCAAATGGGAGATTCAACATACACTTTATTAAATACAATTGGAGATGCGATCTTCTACTTCTTACCATTTGTAGTGGCAATCAATGCTGCTAATAAATTAAAAGTAAATCCTATGTTAGCTCTTGCTCTAGCTGCTGTATGTTTACACCCTAACTTTATTTCATTAGTAAATGGAGAAACGCCTGCTACGTTCTGTGGAATCGCATTATCGGCTGCGGATTACTCTGCACAAGCTATTCCAATGATGTTTGGAGTTTGGTTATTAAAATATGTGGATAAATTCATGCAAAAAGTGAGTCCAAAAATCTTATCTGTATTCTTAGTTTCTATGGTTGACTTATTAATCGTTGCACCAATCATTATCTTAGTTGTTGGTCCAATCTCTATCGCTTTAAATAATGTAATCTTTGGAGCATGTGCTGGAATGATGTCTTGGGGATGGATCGCTGTTGGTATCAATGCTGCATTATTCCCATTAATGGTATTAACTGGAACACACAACGCTTCCATTCCATTGATCATTCAAATGTTCGCGACTATTGGTTATGACCCAATTTTCTTAGTATCTGGTTTAGCTGCAAACATTGCAGAAGCAGGTGCTGCTGCAGCGGTTGCGGTTAAAACTAAAAATAAAACTTTAAAATCAACGGCTTCTTCTGCTACTGTATCGGCTATGTTAGGTATTACAGAACCAGCATTATATGGTGTTAACTTACGTTTAAAACGTCCATTTATCGCTATGATGATCGGATCTTTCATTGGTGGATGCTTCTGTGGATTAATTGGTTTACAAGCGCCTGCATTCGCTACACCAAGCTTAATCACATGTGCATTATTCGTACCACAAGGAAAATCGATCTTATTCGGATTCTTAGGATTAATCGTTTCTTTCGTAGTCACTTTCGTAATCGCCTTCATTATGGGATTTGAAGATATTAAAGAAAACTAGTTGGTGAAGAAAATGAAAAAAATCGTAGCTGGTTTATTCGTTGCAAGTCTTGTTTTCGCTGGATGTTCAAATGCTCCAGCGAATCAAGAAGCGGAAAAAAAAGAGAATATTGCGGATGCGGTAAGTTCTGAACAAGAAAATGCGCAAGAAAACTTCCAAGAAGAATTTAAAGGACAATATGTCATGGAAGAAATGAATATTGATGACAATGGAACAAAAATCTACGGAAGAATGTATCTTCCTGTGGAAGAAAAAGATTCGTATCCATTAGTTATTATGTCTCATGGAATTGGGGGAACTTATGAAAACTGTGAACCTTATGCCATGATGTGTGCTGCCAATGGAATTGCGGCTTTCGCCTTCGATTTCCAAGGGGGAGGACCTGCTAGTCAAAGCGATGGAGAAATGGTAGATATGTCTACTTTAACTGAAGCGCAAGACTTAGAAGTTGTTAGTGAAACGCTGAAACAACTACCATATGTTCAAAAGGAAAATGTCTTCTTGTTCGGAGAATCTCAAGGTGGTTTTGTCAGTGCATATGTTTCTGCAAATCATCCGGATGCTTATAATTCTGTTGTATTATTATACCCAGCCTTTGTCTTACAAAACGATGCTTGGGAAAAATATCCTGAGGGTCCAGAAACAGCCTTGGATGTAGAAGAAATCTATGGATTGATGGTTGGTAAACAAAGCTATATCGATAATATGTCTTTTGATATCTATGATGTGATCAAAGGATATCCTCAAGATGTATTGATTATTCATGGACAAAACGATCCAGTGGTACCACTTAGCTATTCGGATAAAGCGAAAGAAGTATACACTTCTTGTGAAATCATTCCTTTAGATGGACCACAAGACCATGGTTTTAAAGGAGAACAAATTACCTTAGCAGGACAACACACAATTGATTTTGTGAAAGAACACTTAAAATAATGAAACATATTCGCACTGTATTTTTGCAGTGCGAATCCTTAAATATAGAAAGTAAATGGTGAATGTATGACAAACAAGTTTCCTGAAAATTTTTTATGGGGAGCGGCGAGTGCTGCAAACCAGGTTGAAGGTGGTTGGAACGAAGACGGAAAAGGGATTAGTGTCATTGATGTACAAGCGTGTGGAGAAAGAGGTCGTATGGAAACCGATGGTGTATTAGAAGGGTATAATTATACATCGCATGTGGCTTCGGATTTTTATCACCACTATAAAGAAGACATTGCTCTTATGGGGGAAATGGGATTTAAATCGTATCGTATGTCGATTGCTTGGACACGAATCTATCCGAATGGGGATGAAAGTGAACCAAATGAAGCAGGTTTAAAATTCTATGACAATGTTTTTGCCGAACTAAATAAATACGGGATTGAACCAATCGTTACTATTTCTCACTATGAACCACCATTCTATTTATCAAAACAAGGTGGATGGTCAAATCGTGAAATGATTGACCATTATTTAAAATATTGTCGAACAATTTTTACTCGATACAAAGATGTTGTTCGCTATTGGATGACATTCAATGAAATTAACTGTGCAACCGTGCCATTTGGGGTTATGACAGCTTGTGGTGTTAATTTGTCTTTTAGAGATCCTAGAAATACGGAACAATTGCGTTATCAATGTTTACACCACCAATTTTTGGCAAGCGCATTGGCTGTAAAAATGGGACACGAAATCAATCCAAATTTCCAAATCGGATGTATGAGTGCCGTTATGTTGAATTATCCATTAACTTGTCATCCAGACGATATCTTATTGGCGCAACAAACGGATCAAGAAAAGAACACATTCTGTGGGGATGTGGTTGTTCGAGGAAAATATCCAAATTATATGAATCGTTTCTTTAAAAATCACAATATCACAATTGTGAAAGAAGAAGGAGACGATGAAATCTTAAAAGAAGGTACGGTGGATTACATCGCCATTAGCTACTATATGTCCAACTGTATTGGAAACGATCGAGATGCCGCAAAGGTAAGTGGAAACCTTCTAACAGGATTAAAAAATCCTTATTTAAAAGAGAGTGATTTTGGATGGCAAATCGATCCTGTAGGTCTTCGCTATACACTAAACGAATTCTACGATCGCTGGCAACTTCCGATTATGATTGTGGAAAATGGATTGGGTGCGTATGATACACTAGAAGATGGACAAATTCATGACGATTATCGTATTGAATACTTAAGACAACACGTTAAAGTTTTAGGAGATGCGATTAGTGAAGATGGTGTGGAAGTCATCGGATATATGCCTTGGTCAGCTTTAGATTTAATTGCCTTGTCCACAGGAAATATTGAAAAACGATATGGATTTATTTATGTGGATGTGAATAATGAACAAGAAGGAACATACGATCGTTATCGTAAAGATTCATTCTTCTGGTACAAAAAAGTAATCGCATCCAATGGAGAGGACTTAGATTAATATGGGATTTTTTGATAAATTTAAGAAAAAAGAAGCACTTCCTTCTTTTTCAGACGAAAATATTGTTGCCATTTGTTCGGGAAAAATGATTCCACCTAGCGAAATTAGTGATCCTTTGTTCCAACAAGAAATGATGGGTCAAACAATTGGTTTTGTTCCATCAAAAGGAACTTTTGTTTGTCCGGTCAATGGGACTGTGACAATGACATTTCCAACAGGACACGCTTTTGGGATTTTGGGAAATGATGGAAATGGATATTTAGTTCATATTGGAATTGATACCGTTTCGATGAATGGGAAAGGTTTTAAAACACTTATTAAACAAGGTCAAAGTGTAAAGGCTGGGCAAGTGGCTGTAGAAGTAGACTTAAAAGCGATTGAGAAAGCGGGTCTTTCTACGACAACTATGTTGATTGTGACAGATAAAAAAGAAGCGGATTTCAAAGTGAATTATATTCCTTTTGGAGCTGTTGAAAAATGCCAAATCATTAATCAATAATAATCAGAACTGAGGATATTATATATCTCTCAGTTTTTTTGGAATTTGTTTGAAAAGTAGTACAATATAGAAAAGAGTAGTAGTTAATAGGAGTAATTAGAATTATGAAAAGAAAGTTTCCAAATTTATGTAAACCATTAACCGTTGGTCGAGTTACATTTAGAAATCGTATGTTTTCGGCACCAATGGGAGGAACGGATATTACTAACGATGGATGTATTGGGCCAAAATCAACAGCTTTCTATGAGCTTCGTGCCAAAGGAGGAGCAGGAGCGGTTACAGTGAGTGAATGTATGGTACATCCACAAACCGATGGTTCGCATGCATACCACTTAGATCCAAGTATTTTGAATTCTTTGGCTTGTGCTACATATACAGCCGATGCGATTCGTCGTCATGGATGCATTCCTTCTTTAGAATTATCGCATTCAGGAATGTTTGCTGGAACGTATATGACGGATAAATCGAAACAAAAGAGCATGAATCAATGGGGTCCTAGTGATACAGTTCGTCCAGATGGAGTTGAAGTAAAAGCTCTGACAAAAGAAATGATTGCGGAAATTGTAGAATCGTATAAAAATGTGGCAGCCATGGCTAAAAGAGCTGGTTTTGAAATGTTGATGATCCATGGTGGACATGGATGGTTACTTAACCAATTCTTATCACCATTATTCAATAAGCGTACGGATGAATATGGTGGATCGTTAGAAAATCGTTGTCGTTTGGCAATTGAAGTATTAAAAGCCGTTCGTGAGGGTGTTGGACCTGGTTTTCCTATTGAATTTAGAATGAGTGGTTCGGAATTTGTGGAAGACGGATATGGTTTAGAAGAAGGGGTAGAAATTGCCAAAATGGTAGAACCATATGTAGATATTCTTCATGTATCTGCTGGTACATATCAAAAGACATTTGGAATTACTCACCCTTCTATGTTTACGGATCATGGAAGAAATGTCTTCTTGGCCGAAGAAATTAAGAAACACGTTTCCATTCCAGTGGCAACAATTGGTGGATTAAACGATCCAGCCCAAATGGAAGAGATCATTGCTTCTGGAAAAGCCGATATTGTCTATATGGGAAGAGCCTTACTAGCCGATCCATTCCTTCCTCGTAAAGTGAGTGAAAATAAGGACGAAGAAATTGTGAAATGTTTACGTTGTTTCACTTGTATGGCCGAACGTGCTGCCACATCGACACGTCGTTGTACAGTAAATCCATTAATTGGAAGAGAAATGGAAGGAGATGAAGTCCATCCAGCTCCTGTTAAGAAAAAAGTATTGGTGGCTGGTGCTGGCCCAGGAGGATTGTATGCTGCTTATACGGCTGCTCGAAGAGGTCATGAAGTTATTCTTTGTGAAAAAACAGGCGAAGTCGGTGGTATTTTAAAGAGCGAACAAGCTTTACCTTTTAAACAAGAAATGTATGAATTATCGCACACTTATAAATTATTCTGTGAACAATGGGGTGTGGATATTCGTTTGAATACAGAAGTAACGAAAGAATATGTGGAACAAGAAAATGTGGATGCACTAATTATCGCGGTTGGTTCTACTCCTCTTGTACCACCAATTCCTGGTTTGAAAAACGATAATGTCGTGGTTGTGAACAACTACTATTTAGAAAAAGAAAAAGTGAGTGATGAAGTGGTTGTCTTTGGTGGAGGACTTGCTGGTTGTGAATGTGCCATCCACTTAGGTATGGAAGGAAAGAAAGTGCATATTGTTGAAATGCGCGATGTATTAGCTCCGGATGCCAATGTTAGACATCGTCCACTAATGCTTAAGGAAATTGAAAAATATGCCACAGTACATACGGGATATAAAGGATTGGAAGTAAGAAGTGATGGAGTTCTTTGTGAAGACAAAGATGGAAATCAAGTATTGGTTCCTGGAACTACAACCATTTGTGCTCTAGGACAAAGATCGAACACAAAAGTTGTGGAAGAATTGTTGGATAGTGCACCTTTTGTACGCGTAATCGGGGATGCTTCAAAAGTTTCTACGATCACAAATGCGGTATATTGGGGATACCATGCAGCTTTAGATATTTAATAGAATTTTGGGAAAATGGTCATAGACTGTTTTCCTTTTTTGTAAAAAAATTCCCCTAGTGTAGACTAGGGGATGTGTTTTTAATGCCATTGGAAAGTGACAATTCCAAAGATATAGATTAATAAAATGATGACAGGAACAATGTATTTAAATAGTGGTTTCATCCAAGATTGCACTTTTAAACCTCTTCCTGTATTGGCTTCTTGAATAAAATTATCCCAGTTCCATCCCATTTTTGAAGTACAAAATAGAGCTAGAACAAGAGATCCTAATGGTAAGATATTTGTGGAAACGATAAAGTCCCAAAAATCTAACCAGGTAGAACCAGGGGCAAATGGTTGGAAGTGAATTACACTGTTTCCTAAAGCGGTAGTTAGGGCTAATGTGAATAGGGAAATAGCACAAATTAGACTTCCTTTTGGTCTTGACCAACCTGTTAATTCACGAATCATGGCTAAGATATTTTCGCAAACACCAAGAACTGTGGACATGGCCGCAAAAATCATGAATAAGAAGAATAGTGAACCCCAGATTTGTCCATTGTTCATATTGTTGAATACGGCAACCATGGTATTGAATAATAAACTTGGGCCAGCGCCTACTTCTAGATTGTAAGTGAAGCAGGCTGGGAAAATAATTACACCAGCTAATAAGGCAACGGCTGTATCTAGAATGATGACATTAATTGCTTCTCCCATTAATGAGCGTTCTTTTCCAATGTAGCTTCCAAAGATGGCCATTCCTCCCATTCCTGTGGATAGGGAAAAGAAAGCCTGGTTCATGGCACCTACAATGACATTGCGGTCAATTTTCGAAAAATCGGGTTTTAAATAGAATGTCAATCCTTTGACTGCTCCTTCTAATAATAAGCTTCGAATGGCTAAGATGACCATTAAGAAGAGTAGGGCTGTCATAATAAATTTAGTGATTCTTTCCAATCCACCTTGAAGATTAAAGGATAATACACTAAAGGCGATAATGAAGGTTATGGCTAAGAATAAAACGTTGATGGTTGGGTTGGCTATCATGGTTTCAAATCCTAAGGTTGCGTTTTGTCCAATTATGAATTTATAAAAATAATAGATAATCCATCCGCATACAACGGAGTAAAAGGCCATTAGGGCAATGTTTCCAAGTAAGCACATCCATCCAAAAACATTCCATTTCTGGTTTGGCTTTTGTAGCTTATCATACATTTTGATGGGACTTGTTTGGGCAGCGCGTCCAATCGCAAATTCCATAACTAAGGTTGGTATTCCTAGAATAATAAGACATAAGAAATAGACTAATAGAAAGCTTCCTCCACCATTTTGTCCACACATCCATGGAAATTTCCAAACGTTTCCACAGCCGATGGCACATCCGGCCGAGAGCATAATAAAGCCCATTCGACTTGATAATTTTTCTCTTTTCATTTTTTCTCTCCTCATTGCTCATGTATTATAAGAAAGGACAGCACTATTTGTAAAATTGATGTTTTCGTAATATATTAACGAAAAATTCGATAGTAAGGAGAATATATGGATATTCACGTATTGAAGACGTTTGTGGCTGTTTGTGAGCTGTCTGGCTTTTCGGCGGCAGCTCATAAATTAGGTTTTACACAATCTACGGTTTCGAGTCAGATTCGTCAGTTGGAAAAGGAATTGAACACAGTATTATTCAATCGCTATTATCATAAGATTGAATTGACTAGCGATGGAGCGATTGTTCTAAAACATGCACGAGATATCTTGGAATCGCACGAAAAGATGATTTCGGAGATACACGAAATGGAACAAATCGAAGGAACGATTCGTTTGGCGATGTCCAGCTCGGTGTGTAACCGATATTTTAAAGAGGACTTTTTGCGTTTTAAAGAAAAGTATCCGAAAATCCATTTGATTGTTTCGGAAAGTGGAACCGAACAGATGTTTACTATGTTACAAAAAAACGAAGTCGATCTTGTGTTTACGTTGGACAATCATATTTATAATTCTGAATATATTATTTGTGCAGAGCGAGAGGAAGATGTATATTTTATTAGTTCGGCAAAAAATATAATTCCTTCTTGTGAAATAAAAGAACTTGGAAATCAGAACTTTATTTTGACTGAAAAAGATATGAGTTATCGTAAATTATTGGACCAGGAATTTGCGTCTCGTTCGATTGAATTGAATCCAGTATTGGAAATTGGCAATCCACTGCAGATTTGTGAATTGGTCAAAAACAGCAATTTTCTTTCGTTCTTACCCGATTTTATTGTGGAAGAGTATGTAAAAAATAAGGAGATACAAAGGTTGAATGTCAAAGATTGTGACATTAAAGTGTGGACACAGCTTTTGGTTCATAAGAATAAGTGGATCTCTCCGGCTTTACAAGCTTTTATTGAATATTATTCTAAAGTGATGTTGGAGTAGTATTGGAAATAGCTCTGGGAACAGGGCTATTTTTTGTATTATAAAACCGACAAGAAATTGTATATCAAAAAAAGATAAGTATAGAAGTCTATGGTATATGATTATTGTCGGTTTTTCTTATTTATGCATGT
>JAUNDJ010000068.1 GCA_030526175.1 Bacillota bacterium | reverse complement strand
CCTTATCAGGGGTGCGCTCTAACCACCTGAGCTACAGGCCCATTTGCTGAATGCCTATATATGATATCATATCTTTCTAAGATTGCAACACTTTTTTTTTAAAAATTAAATAAACTTCCAATTCCGAAGATTAGAAAGAGAACTCCAAACACAACCATAGTCCATTGTTTCCATATTTCTACGGTATGAGGATAGAAATCTACTTTTCGAATAACTTCTTTTATTCTAGAAAAAAAAGTCACACCTCCTAATACCATCATTCCAAATTCAAAATAACTAATGATCATTTCTAAGCCTGAAACATTTAGGGCAAGAAAGGCAATCGCATTATTTATAAAGTGTAAAACAATAGGTAAATACAATGTATTGTTTTTTAAAGACACATACGCAAACAACATTCCTATAACCATCGTCGGAATCGCTTGTTCAATATTCATATGTAACATTCCAAAAAGAACTCCGGATAATACAATGGCTAATGTTTTACTATATTTTGAAAGCGTCCTTAATATTAACCCTCGAAAAATTAGTTCTTCAAAAATAGGCGCTATGACTAAAGTAGAAATTATCAAACAAAGATTGTAAAACCGGGACGATGACATGGAAAAATCTGGAGTATAAAATGTAAAACCTGTCAAACGCATCCAAATCTCTTTTATCAATATCAATCCTATATTTACTATTGTGGATAGGAAAATCATCAATGATAAAGAATTAATAATCTCTTTTTTCGGAAACGAATTAAAGTCCTTTGAAAATTGAATATGTAAACGGGCTTTTCCATAATAATAACTTCCTGCTCCTGCTATCAAACTTGCCACTAATTCAATTAATCCCATGGATACTTCTACATTCTCAATTTTTAATACACCATTAAATAGAATGGAAAGTACAAACCCCCAAAAAAGTTGTAAGAAAACGAAAATGAGTAGTACTTCCCCTATTCGGCGAACATCTCTACGAAAGTTTTCTTTTTCCATATATTAATCCTTTAGTCTATTATTCATATATTTCTTATTAATCACATAAGCAAAATATGCACATACCATACCTAACACGAATCCGACTAACACATCGGTTGGGTAATGGAAACCTAAATACATTCTTGAAATAGCCATTAGTACACCTAAACAAAGAGCCAATATTCCCCATTTTTTATTTTCTTTTGCGAAATAAATGGCATATGCCCAGGCAAAGGCAATACCTGTATGTCCGGAAGGGAAAGAAAAATCCGTTTCCGGTTTTCCAATTAAATGTAGTACATCCGCATGCGCAATATAGGGTCTTGTTCGATGAATCATTGGTTTTAAAATCCCATTATTGATTAATACTTCTAGAGCAATCGCAATCACAAGACAAAAACCTAATTTTCGAGTTTTCTTATTAATACAAAGAACAAGTGTTGTTAGAAGGAAAAACCATCCTCCTTTTCCTAAAAAACTAATTGCTTCCATAATTGGTGTTAACCATTCTTGGCGAACACAATTTTGGAACCATAATAAAATATTAACTTCCATTAATATACCTCCTCATTCTCTTTATCATGATACAATACTTTTATAGGAAACTCAAAAAAGGTATATTTTATGCACATTTTTCTAACTAGCTCACCATTTGGTGATTATCGTAGTTCAAAACCAGCCCCATTCATAGGATGGAATCCAAACAATTCGTTTTTAAGAAATATTTCTTCGTGTTGGAAAGAGAACGCACATATATTATATGTTGCCGCCGACCCTTGGAATTATTCTTTAAACAATCAGATTCAGCATGATTTTCGCATCAAATTCTTAGAATCCAAGCTTTCATTTTGCGAAATTGATATTTGTGATTATCGTTACCAAATGCATAGTCAACTAAATTATTACGACGTCATAATTCTTGGTGGAGGACATGTTCCTACGCAAAATCGTTTTCTTAAAGAAATCAATTTACCCCAAGAAATCCAAGATTTTTCTGGCATTGTCATCGGTATCAGCGCCGGCAGTATGAATTGTGCAAAACTAGTCTATGCACAACCTGAAGAACAAGGAGAAACAAGGATTCCTCATGAACAACGTTTTATTTCTGGTTTAGCTATCACAAATGTCAATGTCTTGCCACACTATAACGCTACTAAAAATGATTATGTGGATAACTTGCGTTTGTACGAAGATATCACATTTTCGGATAGTTATCATCATTCGTTTATCGTTTTGGAGGATGGTAGCTACATCTATCAAAAAGATGGTCGTCCTTTTCTTTTTGGAACAGGATATCAAATAAAAGACGGACAAATGAAACGCATTTGTCAAAACGAAGAATTTATAGATTTGGAGAAATTCATATGATCAATATTGTAATTTGTGGACTCGGTAATATTTCGAAGCGCGTAGCTAAGGGCATCTTGTTTGCTTCCAATGCCAACCTTTACGGTATTTGTTCGCGTTCAAAAGAAAAAGCTATGCTTTGGCAAAAAGAAATTCCTGTCGAAAACATCTTTACTTCTCTATCCGATGTATATCAGGACGATTCGGTTGATTGTATTTACTTTTGCACACCTAACCAAACGCACTATCCTTTGATCAAAGATGCTCTGGAGCATAAAAAATCTGTGATTTGTGAAAAACCAATGGTCTATTCTTTTTCACAATTGGAAGAACTATTTTTCTTAGCGCACCAAAATCAGTGTTTCTTAATGGAAGCACAAAAAGCGTATTTAAACCCATTACTCGATATAGTTTTAGAAAAAATCGAGCAAGGTATCATTGGTAAAGTTTTCCACATTGACGCTTCTTATTGTTCCGATATGAAAAATAAGGTCAATCCAGAAGAATGGCATTTTCAAAAAGGCGGAGGCGTTGCTGGGGATATTGGTGTATATCCTATCTGTGGTGTCTATAAAATAGCCAACGCTTCCCCAAAAGAGATTCAAATGTTCAAGAAAAACTATTTAGATTATCCTGTGGATTTTGTCTATGAATCGTTTGTGACTTTTGAAAACGGAATAACAGGAAGTATTCATTCGAATTGGCTAGAAGATCGAATAAATAAAGGAACGATGTATATTTTGGGTGAAAAAGGGTCTATTGAAATTCCTACTTTCTGGAAAGGAAATATTGCCTATGTTCATGGAACAGAAGAACAAATCATTCAAGTTTCTTTTCCTAGTGATTTTACCCCAGAAATTGAACATGCTTGTGTGTGCATAAAAAAAGGACTTGTAGAAAGTCCTATATTGTCTTATAAGAAGACAAAAGAAATCTTATCAGCCTACCAAAAGTAGTCTTCGTGACTACTTTTCTTCTTGCAGAATATGTACTGTACTAAAACGTCGTCCTTCAATGGATTTTGATGTTTCTTTTCGATATGAAAAGTTCTCCTCGTAATTTAGTGCAAAAAAGGAGGAATATAAAACATCTAATATATAGGATACGGATTCATTGATCGTGTAATTCCCGATTTTTGAATACAACTTCTCTTGTGTACTCATACGAAGTACACAATCGGCATAATGCGATAATGTATTATCCCCAATATTGGTAATCGCAATAATTGGTACCTTATTTTCTTTTAACACTTTAGCTGAATTCACCAACTCATTCGTTTCCCCTGAGTAAGAAATAATAATGGCGCAACAATCTTGTTTGACACTTTGTGCATAAAATCTAGTTTCATTAGGTAAACTGTTCGTAATGACTTGTTTTCCAATCCGAAGCATTTGTCGCTGAAATTCTTGAGAAGCCAAATAATTATTGCTGAACGCCAACACATAAACAATACGCGATTGATTGATAATGTTCACTGCTTTTTTCATGTCATCTAGAGAAAGAAGCGATAATGTTTCATCAATCGTTTCTTTTTTCAATTCCGCTAATTTATTGGCAATACTTAAAATGGTGTCTTTTTTCTCAAATGGACGATTCGCATCAATATTGGTTTGGTGACTATCTAAATATGCACATTCTTTTACATATGCATCTTGTAGTTCTTTCCATCCTGCAAAACCAAGCTTTTTGGCAATACGAACAAGTAACGATGGCGAAGTAAAAACGGCTTGCGCTATTTGTTTGGTTGTCATATTGCGAATTTCAATTCGTTTTTCTAAAATATAATCCACAATAGCTTGTTCACTATTTGAAAACTTTGTGGTTTCTAATCGATCTTTAATTAACATATTTCCCTCAAATTCTAAATGTATCTTTGTCTATTTTCACAATTTTACGATCGTAGGTAAGAATCCCATTCACTTCTTCTTCCACATCACTCACTTGTGTATATATCAACCCTGCCAATCCTTTTTCTTTTAGATTCTTGGCCTGATTCATCAATTCTCTACATCCTATATTTAAATCTTTTTTATTCGTATATCTTTGATATCCATATGCGCTTTTTAGAGCACTATGGCCTTCCACATTCCAAGCATAACCACCATATTCACTTAAGATACAAATTCTATCATCTCTTTTTGGAAGAAACAAATCTCTAAAATAAATATGTAGCGATTGAAAATCTCCACATCGTTGATCAAACCATCCACTTGTACTATCAAACAAACGACTTGGATCAACTTGTCTTAGTAAGCGAGTGACTCGTTTGGCATCGTATTGTCCCCATCCTTCGTTAAATATACACCAGGCAATAATACTTGGATGATTTTTCAACATTCGAATGTTTTTTTGACATTCTTCTTCCCATTGTTTTTGTAACAATGGGCTTCGACACGATAGATCGTGTTTTGTATCATTAAAATGATTCCATAAATAAGGAAACAACGTTGGAAGAACAGTCACAATATTACTATTATAACAACTTCCTCCATTCACCATATCTTGAATAACTAACATTCCTAGTCTATCACAATGGTAGTAAAATCTTTTATTTTCTATTTTTATATGTTTACGAAGTGTATTAAAACCAAGCTCTTTCATCGTTTGTATATCATATACAAGTGCTTGATCGCAAGGTGGTGTCAATATTCCATCGCTCCAATATCCTTGATCTAGTAAACCATGGATAAATATAGGCTTATGATTTAAAAATACTTTATAATACCCATCTTTATCTTTTTCTTTAGAAAGGTAGCGAAGACCAACATAGCTTTCCACGATATCTTTTCCCATAGTGATTTTTACATCGTATAAATATGGATCTTCCACATCCCATAAATGAGGATTGGGAATACATATCTTTATTTTTTCATTCGAATACCCTTCATATATTTTGTTTTGAATTTCTATATATACCTTTTCTCGTTCTTTTGCCCGAATAAAACAGTGAATCGTAGATAAATCGGTTTGCACTTGATATTCAATATTTTGAATATAGTTTTTTTCTACTTCTTCTAACCAGACACTTTGCCAAATTCCAGCAATAGGTGTATACCACATACCTTCTCGTTTTAATCGCTGTTTCCCTCGTGAATACATATTTGTATCGGTAAAATCTTGTACACAAAGAATCAGAACATTTTTTTCATGAAGAAAAGAAGTAATATCCATTTCAAAAGGTGTATATCCACCAACGTGTTTCATCAAAAGTGTTCCATTTAAATACACTTCACATATTTGATCAACGGCTTCAAAATGTAAGATCACCTTTTTGTGAAATAGTGTGGAAAACTCTGTTTTATACCAAAGATATTGATGTGGTTGTAAAACATCAAGAATTCCTGAGCATAACGATCCCATTCCAAAAGGCACGCGAATACTTCGAGAAAAAATATTCGGTTGTTCTTTCGATTCCGTTATTTCACATTCCCAAATTCCATTCAAGCTTTGATACGCTTTTCGACGAAGCTGCATACGAGGATATTCTTTCCATTCCGAAGGTTGCCAAGGTGTAGACAAATGTTTCAAATTTTGATTTTTAGAAGGTGTTGTATCTCTAAGCATTTTTAGTAAATTCATGTTTTTATTTTATCATAAAAGAAAAGAACAAATGTTCTTATTTGTTCTTCTTATATTAGTATTCCTTCTAAGTGATCCATTTCGTGTTGAATAATTTGTGCCGTAAAGCCTTTATACGTTTTTATTCTCCTTTGAAATTTTTCATTATAATATTCCACTTTGATACTTTGATAACGTACCGTTTCTCGTTCCCCATCCAATGACAAGCAACCTTCTACGGCTTTATAAGCGCCTTCTTTTTTCAAATAGATTGGATTGTACATTAATACTGGCTTTTTATTGTCCATAAAAACAATAACTCGTTTTTGATAGCCAATCATATTCGCTGCCAAACCTACACAACGATCGGCATGCGCTATTAGCGTATCCACTAAGTCTTGTCCAACATACATGTCTTCTTTTGTTGCTTCTTTTCCTTTTAAAGAAAGAAAAAAAGTATCGCGTACAATTTCTTTATTCATCTTATTCTAATAACTCCTTAATTCGTGCCGAAATAACATCAAACGCCACTTTATTCATTCCACTGTTCAAAATGAGATCGGCATATTTTTTAGATGGTTCTACATATTGGTTATGCATCGGTTTTACTGTGCTAATATATTGATCAATAATACCTTCGACATCTCGTCCTCTTTCTTTGACATCACGAAGTATTCTTCGCATGATACGCTCGTCAGCATCGGCTTCGACAAAGATTTTCATATCCATCAAATCTAATAATTCTTGATTTTCAAACACTAATATTCCTTCCAAAATCATAATTCGACTTGGATAAATGGTATAGGTCTCATTTGAACGATTGTGTTGCGTAAAATCATAGATAGGGCATTCAATTGGATTGCCATTTTTTAATTCTTTCAAATGTTCAATTAATAAATCTGTTTCGAGTGCATCCGGATGATCGTAGTTGATTGTCTTTCGTTCTTCAAAAGGAATATCATCGTGACGTTTGTAGTAATTGTCGTGGTTAATAACCGTAATTTTATTTTTAAAAGCACCTTTTAATCGTTTCGTAAAAGTAGATTTCCCAGAGCATGAACCTCCGGCAATACCAATGATAATTGTTTCCATATTTTTCCTCTTCTTTTTTTGAGTATATAATACCTTATAAACAAGAAAAAAGCGAAGTATTTAATACTTCGCCAAAGACTATAATTTTAAATCGCCTTCTTTTACCCATCCTTGTTTCACAACAACTTTGTGTACAAGATAAGAAATAATAGCTGGTAATACAAACGAAATCAGAATCAATCCAATCCAGTCCATACTTGTGATAGCTACTTTTGCTCCATTGGCAATATCATTCATCCATCCAGTATATACACCAATTTGTCCGACAAAACCACAAGTTCCCATACCGCTTGATACAGCAGCACCATTCATTTGAAGGTGGAACACACAAGTTGCCAAAGGCCCTGTAATAACGGAAGCAACAATAGGAGCAATCCATACTTTTGGATTCTTAATAATATTTCCCATTTGTAACATTGAAGTTCCAATACCTTGAGAAATCAATCCTCCGATTCCATTTTCTTTAAAAGAAATCACCGCAAAACCTACCATTTGAGCACAACAACCAGCAACTGCAGCTCCTCCAGCTAAACCAGTCAATCCTAAGGCAGCACAAATCGCCGCTGAAGAAATTGGCAATGTCAATGCGATACCAACCATAACAGAAACTAGAATTCCCATTAGGAATGGTTGTAAATCCGTTGCCCACATGATGATATTTCCTAGCCACATTGCCGCTTTTCCTAATCCTGGAGCAATAAGTGCTGATAATAATACACCCACACCAATTGTTACTAATGGAGTTACTAAAATGTCGATTTTCGTTTCTTTACTAACCGCTTTTCCAATTTCAGAAGCTATGATCGCAATAAACAATACAGATAATGGACCACCAGCCCCTCCTAATGCGTTAGCAGAAAAACCTACGGTAATTAATGAGAATAATACTAGTGGTGGACATTTTAATGCATATCCAATCGCAACAGCCATTGCTGGACCACTCATGGCACTTGCCATACCTCCCACAGTATATTCTACACCACTCACAATTGCCACTGGTGTTGTTAATGCAGCAATGTGGAATTGTTGTCCAATTGTATTAATAATCGTTCCGATTAATAATGAACAGAATAACCCTTGTGCCATTGCACCCAATGCGTCAATTCCATATCTTATTAATGAAATTTCAATATCTTTTCTTTTCAAAAATTCTTTCATAATTCTCTTTTCCTTTCACACAATTCATTATTATACACATTTTTTTAGAAAAGAAAAGCTTTTGTGTATACATCTGTCTTGTCACTTGAATATTTACAATAAAACCACCTGGATTTTCAGGTGGTCAATTTCTTAATTAAAATATACGTATTCGTTTTCTAATGGTTCAATTGTTTTTGCGGCGCTTGCGTACAATACACCGGCTCTTTGTCCATCTTCTGTTTCAAACACATTTAATTTTCCTTCAACTTCTAGCCAATCGTCTACATTGATATCGGGTGTGTATAAACCAGTTACAGTAATTCCACACATCGATGTATCGTCTTCACAACATACCATGGCTTTTCTTCCTAAGATGATTGAATTTGTGCTAGATTTAATAATTTCTCCTACTTTTCCTCGAATTCTAAATGTCTTATTCGCATATTTCCAAGGATTTTCAGCACAATCCATATACCAGAATCCATATTCATCGTTTGGAATATCCACAATATCCGCATTAATATCATAAGGAAGGTCGTCTTCTCCCAATTCTAAAACGTTGTTGTCATAATCCAAATAAACAATTTGACAACCACGATTCATCGCTTTGATATTTCCTCGAAGTCCAGATTTCTTTTGACTCGCTCTACAACGATTAAACACGACTAAATCGGCATAACGCACGTTTTCAAACATAAAAGAACGCATATTTGCCACATAGTTTGAGAACGTATTTGTATCAATTGTTGTGATAACTTGTACTAAGTGCCAGTGTTCTAAAAATGGTCCTTGTAAGAATTCACTCATTGATTCAGTTCCATTAAATTCAATCATAACTTGGCTAGGATTGTATAGTTCATCAATTTCTTTTAATTTCTTATACGTTAATTCTTTAAACGAATCCATTTGTACCAAATGCGATTTGTGCGCTTGTAACCAAGCTTCTTCGTATTCAATTTCTCCTTCTTCAATCGAAATAATAACGTTGCTTGTACAATCTCTCATGAAATCCGGATCCATACAAGTATTTCGAATCAAAGAAGTCTTTCCACTGTCTAAAAAACCAGTGAACATATAAACTAAAACAGGTCTCTTTTCCATTATTTTACTCCAAACAATTCTTTAATAGACGCTTCGTTTACTTTTGAACCAATCACTGTAATCAATCCAGTATATGTTGGTTGTCCTTCACGAACATCGATATCTCCTGGAACAAAGTCAAAGAATAACCATCCTCCTTCTTTGTTGGCAACAATACCTTTGGCACGAAGAATATTGTCATCTAATTTAGAAAGGATATCTTCCAATTCGGCTTTTGTATATTTTTTAATTGTTTCCATACCAATGCTTGTGAATACTTCATCCGCATGGTGATGATGGTGGTGATGTCCACAAGAGCATTCTTCATCGTGATCATGATGGTGATGATCGTGTCCACAACAACATTCTTCATCATGATCGTGGTGGTGATGATGTTCATGGTCGTGATCGTGTCCGCAACAACATTCTTCATCGTGATCATGGTGGTGATGGTGATGATCGTGTCCACATACTGGACAAACATCTTCTTCATCTAATAAGTGAAGGCTTCCTTCCATCGCTTGGAAAATTGTTTTTCCATCCAAATCATCCCAGTTTGTCGTAATAATACGCGCTTTTTCATTGATTCCTTTAACGATTGAAACCGTTTCTTCCAATTGTTCTTCACGTAATGTTTGTGTCTTACTCAAAATAATACAAGCAGCTGTCGCAATTTGATCATTAAAAAATTCTTTAAAATTTTTTGAATAAATGCGACATTTTTTCGCATCTACAACAGTAGAGTACGAATTCACTTCCAATCCTTCTACTGTTTTAATCGCAGCTAAGATATCGCTTAATTTCCCAACTCCACTTGGTTCAATCAAAATACGATCTGGGTGATATGTATCCACTACTTTTTTCAAAGCTTCTTCAAAATCACCAACTAAGCTGCAACAAATACATCCAGAGTTGATTTCTTTAATTTCAACACCTGCATCTTTTAAGAATCCACCATCAATTCCAATTTCTCCAAATTCGTTTTCTACTAAAACGACATTTTCTCCTTGAAATTGTTCAGCCACTAATTTTTTTATTAACGTTGTTTTTCCTGCACCTAAAAATCCAGAAATTACATCAATTTTTGTCATACAATATTCCTTTCTGATATAAATTAATATCTTAATATCGTTTCTTATGATACTCCAAAATGATTAAAACTTCCATATTATATAGAAGCATTATTTGGCGTAAGATTTGATAGAAAAAGGAATATTTCGCAATAACAGACAAGGTGAACACATAATCGCTTGGTTACTCAACAAATAGACTTGCACTTTTTCTTATACTAGTGTAATGTTTTTTCAGAAATAAAAATAAACACAGGGGAGCTTGTTAGGACAGGCTGAGAGGAAGGATGCACCTTCGACCCTTTAACCTGATACGGATAATGCCGGCGTAGGAAGTCATCACATCTTTTTTCTTTTTACAGGAGGCATATTGTATCTCCTGTTTTTTTTATTTTTAAGGAGGAAAAATATGTTAGGAATTTGTATCGAAAATGTTAGAAAAACTTGTCCGTTAGTTCATAATATCACTAATTATGTAACTGTAAACGATGTTGCCAATGTCATCTTAGCCATTGGAGCCAGTCCCATTATGTCCGATGAACCATTGGATGTAGAAGAAATCACATCTATCTGCAGTGCGTTGAATATCAACATTGGAACTTTAAACCAAAGAACCATTGAATCCATGATGATTGCGGGAAAAAAATCGAACGAATTAAATCATCCCGTTTTATTAGATCCAGTAGGCGCTGGTGCTTCAAATCTTCGTACTCAAACAGCCATTCAAATTATGGATAACATCAAATTAGATGTCATTCGAGGAAACATTTCGGAAATTAAAACGCTTGTCTTAGGAAGTGGAAGTACAAAAGGAGTCGATGCCGATGTAGCCGATGCGGTTACTGAAGAAAACTTAGACCACATGGTAGAATTTGCCAAAACTTTTTCAAAAAAGACAGGAAGTATTATCGCCATCACTGGAGCTATTGATTTAGTTGCCAACAGTGAACAATGCTACATCATTCGAAACGGAAGAGCAGAAATGGGAAAAATTACAGGAACGGGTTGTCAATTATCTGGATTGATTCCTGCTTTTGTGGCTGCCAATCCGAATCAAAAATTAGAAGCTGTGGCAGCGGCTGTATGTACGATGGGTCTTGCCGGAGAAATCGGTATGAGCCATCTTCAAGAACACGAAGGAAATTCTACCTATCGCAATCGTATCATTGATGCCATCTATCATATGGATGGAAAAACACTAGATGAAGGAGCTAAATATGAAATTCGATAAAAAAGATTTACTCCTTTATGCAGTTACCGATCGTTCTTGGTTAAAAGAGGAAACGTTATACGACCAAGTAGAAAAAACACTAAAGGGTGGAACTACATTTATCCAACTTCGAGAAAAAAATCTGGACGAAGACTCTTTCTTACAAGAAGCCATTCAAATCAAAAAGCTATGCCAGAAATATAACGTTCCATTTGTGATCAATGACAATGTTGATATTGCCCTTCAAATGGATGCCGATGGCGTTCATGTCGGACAAAGCGATATGGAAGCTGGTAGCGTTCGAGAAAAACTAGGACCCAATAAGATTATTGGAGTTTCTTGCCAAACCGTAGAACAAGCACGCTTAGCGCAAAAAAATGGAGCCGATTATCTTGGAGTTGGTGCCGTATTCCCAACGAGCTCAAAAGACGATGCCCAAGAAGTATCTTTTGAAACGCTAAAGGAAATTTGTGAAGCCGTAGACATTCCGGTTGTAGCCATTGGAGGTATCACAAAAAACAATCTTACTCAGTTGTCAGGAAGCGGAATTGCAGGGATTGCCGTGATCAGTGCCATCTTTGGGCAAGAAGATATTCAAGCAGCGAGTGAAGAACTAAGAAATAAAACGTATGAAATGGTTAACAAATAATATCAAAGAATTTGAAGGTGCCATTTTTGATGTAGATGGAGTTCTTTTGGATTCAATGAAAATATGGGATGAAGTCGGGATTCGATATCTCAGAAAAATGAATCGTATTCCTTCGGTTACCTTAAATGAAGATTTGAGTACCCTTTCGCTGGAACAAGGAGCTGCTTATCTAAAAAAAGAATACGACTTAGAATGTTCCAAGCAAGAAATCTTAGAAGGTGTACTACAAATCATTGAAGATTTTTATGTCTACGAAGCTCCCTTAAAAAAGAATGTAAAAGAAATATTGAAACTGTTGAAGAAAAATTCGATCAAAATGATCATTGCTTCTTCTTCCGATAAAGAATTGATCAGAAAAGCACTGACTCGATTAAACGTGGATTCTTATTTTGAAGATATTTGTACGTGCTCGGCATATAACACGTCTAAGACAAAACCAGACTTATATTTCCTTTGTTCACAAAAGATTAATACACCCATCTCTAAAACACTTGTGTTTGAAGACGCCTTACATGCCATCGAAACATGTGTTAAAGCTGGTTTTCCAGTAATTGGTGTTTACGATGAATCGAGTGAGAAACAAAAGGAAACAATAAAACAAATTTGTACACATTATTTGGAGGATTTATGAGAACAGCTCTTACAATAGCGGGTAGTGATAGTAGCGGTGGTGCTGGTATTCAAGCGGATATCAAAACAATGACCATGCATGGAGTCTTTGCGACCAGTGCTATTACCGCTTTGACTGCCCAAAACACAACGGGTGTGAAATCAATTCAAGAAACAACACCCGACATTTTAAAAGACCAACTGGATATGGTTTTTGAAGACATCTATCCGGATGCCGTAAAGATTGGAATGGTAGCCAATTCTGAATTAATCAAAGTCATTGCCGACCGATTAAACTATTATCAAGCTAAAAATATAGTATTAGATCCGGTGATGGTTGCTACTAGTGGTTCAGCATTAATGAAAAACGAAGCCATTGAAACAATGATTCAATACTTATTTCCACTCGTCACTGTGATTACTCCAAACATTCCTGAAGCGCAAGTCTTATGCGGATTTGAAATCTTAAATGAAAAGGATATGGAAAGAGCTTCAAAATACATTGGTGATACATATCATTGTTCTGTTCTTTTAAAAGGAGGTCACAGTATTGAAGATGCCAATGACTTACTTTATGAAAAAGGGACATTTACTTGGTTTTCAGGAAAACGTATTGATAATGAGAATACCCATGGTACTGGATGTACTTTATCGAGTGCGATTGCTTCCAATTTAGCCAAAGGAGAATCTTTACAAGTATCAATCCAACATGCCAAAGAATACATTAGCCAATGCTTAAGTGCACAATTAAATCTAGGAAAAGGCTCAGGTCCTATGAATCATATGGAAGGAAGATTAAAATGAGAAATTATACAACACAAATGAATGCCGCAAAAAAAGGCATTATTACACCAGAAATGAAAATTGTCGCGCAAAAAGAATATCGTAGCGAAGAAGAAATTCGTGATCTTGTCGCAAAAGGACAAGTAGCAATTTGCGCCAATAAAAACCACAAATGCATCGATCCAAATGGGGTTGGTTCTATGCTTCGAACAAAAATCAATGTCAACTTAGGCGTTTCTAGAGACTGTAAAGATTATAATATCGAAATGGAAAAGGTTATGACGGCTGTAAATATGGGAGCCGAAGCCATTATGGATCTTTCAAGTCACGGAAATACGCAGCCATTCCGTCAAAAACTAATTTCTGAATGTCCAGCTATGATCGGGACAGTACCAATTTATGACAGTGTTATTCACTACCAAAGAGATTTGGCAACTCTTACTGCCAAAGACTTTATTGATGTGGTTCGTCTGCATGCCCAAGATGGTGTGGACTTTGTGACATTACACTGTGGAATCACTCGAAAAACAATCGATCAAATTCGTAAGCACAAACGAAAAATGAATATTGTATCCCGAGGAGGATCTTTAGTATTTGCCTGGATGTGTATGACGGGAGAAGAAAACCCATTTTATGAATACTACGATGAAATCTTAGAAATCTGTCAAGAATACGATGTAACAATTTCTTTGGGAGATGCTTGTCGACCAGGATGTTTAGCCGATGCCAGCGATGTTTGTCAGATTGAAGAACTCGTTCGTTTGGGAGAACTAACAAAACGTGCCTGGGAAAAAGATGTCCAAGTTATGGTAGAAGGACCAGGACACATGCCAATGGATCAAATTGAAGCCAATATGAAGATTCAACAAACAATCTGTATGGGAGCTCCATTCTATGTATTAGGTCCTCTTGTGACAGATATTGCCCCAGGATACGATCATATTACTTCGGCTATTGGTGGAGCCATTGCCGCAAGTGCTGGTGCTGCCTTCTTATGTTACGTAACTCCTGCTGAACACTTAGCACTTCCAAATGTAGAAGATGTAAAACAAGGAATCATCGCTTCAAAAATCGCAGCGCACGCAGCCGATATTGCCAAAAAGATTCCTCATGCGATGGACCAAGACAATAAGATGGCTGAAGCAAGAAGAACATTTGACTGGGATACACAATGGGAATGTTCACTTGATCCTCAAACTGCTAAAGCCATTCGTGATTCTAGAGCACCAGAACACGATGACACTTGTTCAATGTGTGGAAAATTCTGTGCTGTACGAAGCATGAATAAAGCATTAGCTGGAGAATACATCGATATCTTATAGAAAAAACTCTCATCCGAGAGTTTTTATTTTGCCTCTACAATCCATTCTCTACAAAGGTATAATGGAACATTTGTCATCCAGTCTTGTACTCGATATCCAGCCATAGAAAAACGACATGTTTGTAAACTTGGATTATTCTCAAAAACAGTTCGTAAACTTTTTGATTTCAGATTTTCTTCTGCCTTTACTTCAATGGGATAGACAAACTCTTTTTGAACAATCAAATCTATTTCTAATGAAGAGTTTTCTTTTGAAAAATAATAGAGATTCATATCTATACTATGTAATTCTTGAGCAACAAATTGTTCAGTAAAAGCACCTTTATATTCTGAAAAATAGTTTTCTCCTGTCAATATTTCTTTTGCGCTAACATCTACTTTCGCACCTAATAAGCCTAAATCACTCACAAACAATTTGAATGCAGAAAAATCTTCATAGAATTTTAATGGTCTGTCAATCTTATTCACACGAAAACACTTAAATACGAGTCCTGCATCAATAAGCCATTGTATCGCATCTTCAAAATCTTTTGCTCTAGCTCCTTTTTTTATCATTCTATAAACGAATTTCTTATTTTCTTTTGCGAGCTGTGATGGAATAGAATTCCATACCATATTTACTTTTGCCAATAAAGATCTTGGAATATGTTTAGAAAAATCTTGTTCATATTCTGAAAGAATGCGATTCTGAATATTTCTTACTTCCAAAAGATTTCTTGTATCCACATATTCACAAACAACTTCTGGCATACCACCAACATAATAGTATTGTCGCAACAAATCTTCTAATTTAGATGACAAAAAAGATAATTCATTCCATTTGTGTTGTTTAATTTGATCAACTAAAACAGAATTTCCTAATGCCGTTAAAAATTCCATAAATGACATAGGATGCATTTTCAGTTCATTTACTTTTCCAACGGGAAAACCAGTCCCTTCATGCAGTCGAATACCCAATAAACTTCCAGCCACAACAATATGATATTCATTCGCATCTTCAAAAAAATACTTTAATGCCGTTAATCCTAGAGGAGCTTCTTGTATTTCATCTAAAATTATTAATGTCTTTTCTGGAATAATGAATTCGTTTGTTACCGCTGAAAAAGCTCGAATAAGTCGTTCGACATCAAAATCAATAAACAAACCTTTCACAATCGACACTTTATCACAATTAATATACGCTACATTTTCATATTCTCTTTTTCCAAACTCTTTTAAAATCCAAGTCTTCCCCACTTGTCTTGCCCCATCGAGAATTAATGGTTTTCGCTTTGGATCCTTCTTCCATTCAACAAGTTTTTCATATATTTCTCTTTCCATTTTCTTTCACCACACTTTTATGAGCGAATATACAATCATATTATACATTTTTATGAGGGAATATTCATTTATACTATACATTTTTATCTAAGCCCAGCAGAATACTCCAGCTTCTATAAGCTGGAGATGAATGCGTA
>JAUNDJ010000162.1 GCA_030526175.1 Bacillota bacterium | reverse complement strand
GTGAAATAAATCTTTGGATCCATGGTAAAAAGAATAAGTTTTATATTGCGGCAATTTGTTCGCCTGCTTCAGGTTTTAGATGGGCTTACCTGTATACAAATATGCAGATGGAAGTTTTTATCGATTCTCATGCACGTTTCTTTGAAATGTTAGGTGGATCCTATAAAGAAGGAGTTTATGATAACTGTCGTTGTGTTGTTTCAAAATTCATAGGCAGAAATGAAAAAGAATTAAACAAAGAACTAATAAAACTTTCTCTTTATTATGATTACGAAATTAACGTAACAAACTGTTTCTCTGGATGGGAAAAAGGAAGTGTGGAAGGTTCTGTAAAATGGATAAGAAATAAAGTATTCGCCACAAAATATGAATTTGATTCTTTTGACGATGCGGCAATACATTTAGAAAACAGATTAAAAGAATTGAACGCTAACTCAAAGATTTCTGAAGAGATGAAACATTTAAAACCCTATCGTCCAAAATATGAAGCCGCTTATATAAATGAACATACCGTAGATAAATATTCATTCGTTACTTTTGAGAAGAACCATTATTCTGTTCCGGATACGATTTGTGGAAAGAAGGTTTTATTGAAATCATATCCAAACGAAATTGAAATTTACTATAAAGGAAAAAAGATTGCCTGCCATAAAAGGCTATGCGGTGAAAAGAAAACGTGCATAGATATTCGTCACTATCTACACACGCTTGAAAAAAAGCCTGGTGCTCTTAAGAATTCGGCAGCTCTAAAGAGTCTTCCAGAACTTAAAAAAATTTTCGATATTTATTATACAGATAAACCTAAGACATTTATAGAGATTTTGAGACAAAATAAAGATAAATCAATAGAAGATATCATTGAGTCGGTAACACCTGTTTCTAATTATGAAGAAACAAGAAGACACATAGAAGATAAAACAAGTCAGCAGATAGAAGAGCTGATGAAATTATTTACAGGGGGAAATTATGTATACCATTAAAGAATGCGCAACACAGTTAAAGTTACCTTATCTTAAAACAAACTGGGAAGAAATATTGTCTGAAGCCCATGTCAAAGATATGTCTTGTGAGGATTTTCTATTGGAAGTATTGAATGCAGAACTAAATCTTAGAAGTTCCAACAGCATAAAAACGAAAATAAAGAACGCAAAATTCCCGTATCGCATAATACTGGAAGATTATGAACGCGATCATTTCAGTACTGAACTGAAACTAAAAATCAAACAGCTTGAGACGATGGAATTCCTTAAAAATGGTCAAAACGTAATCTTAATCGGTAATCCGGGAACAGGAAAAACAGCATTGGCAATAGCACTTGGAATAAAGGCATGTATGGAAGGAAAAAACGTATTATTTGTGAGCATTCCTACTCTTCTTATGGAAATCAAGGAAGCCATGTCACAAAATCAACTTCTGAAATATAAAAGAAAATTCGAAAAATATGATCTGGTTATTTTAGATGAACTTGGGTATGTTTCCTTTGATAAGGAAAGAGGAGAAATTTTATTCAATCTTATATCAAGCCGTTCAGAAAAAGGATCAACAATCATAACATCAAATTTAACCTATGATAGATGGAATGAAATTTTCAATGATAAGGTATTGACCGGTGCAGTTATTGACAGGATATCAAAGATGTCTTATTTACTTGATATGACCGGAGAAAGTTATCGAATAATCGCAACAAAAAGATGGAACGAAAGGAATCAGGAACAGTTAAATGATAAATAGAAATACTTGGATTGAACTTAGTGGATTCGACGTGATCAATGATGATTTTTCTGAATTGAAGAATGTACACTATCCTTACAAGATACGCAGACAATATGGACTGGTCGAAGCAGATGAATCAAATATCGGTGAAGTGAAATTAACCATAGAAGTCAATGAAAATGAATTATTAAGCTTCGTATATGGAGAAGAAAATGGAAAGTTTTGGTTTTATACAGGTGTTCCGGGTGAATTTACAAATCTTTCATATCCTGAAAACATTGAAGAAAACTGTGGATTAATAGAACACATAACAAAAAACAACTCACTAGCGGAACAAATGGCGAAAGCAATCAAATATCATTATGAAAATAGTGGAAGATCAGATATTGAAAGAACCGTTTTCGAAAACAGACTAAAATACAAGAAAGATAGAATAGAAATTGTGCTTTATGACCCGTTCAGAAAAGTAACTTATTTTATTTTCAATGTCGATTGTGATAACGATTTTTGTACATTGATGACAGCCCCAACATGGAACGGAACATGTTCGATAAGTTTACCTTTAATAAGTCAATTAAATTATTACTATGGTCATTGCACTATAATTAAAAATCATCCGTTAAAGCATGTAGAATACAAAAGCGCCAAGAAAACATTAGAAAAGAAATCAAATTAAAAATAACCACACATGATACAAAAAAAGTCATGTGTGGTTTTATTTTGACTGGACAGTTTTCA
>JAUNDJ010000067.1 GCA_030526175.1 Bacillota bacterium | reverse complement strand
ATAAACCTCAAAATTTAAAAGGTCTGTTTCATCCTCATCCAGTTTTAAATATTCTCTTTTTGATGTATAATATATGCATGGCAAAATATGTATATGAAATCTATAGTCCCAATGCTTCTATGAGTAAGTCTTCTATTACTTATTCGTATGGACCAACTAAAGGAATATCTTTATCCGTTTATAAATCTGGTTTTTATCTGCGTTATGAACAAACAGTAGATCGTTCTTTATCTGAATTACTAGATTTAGATTTGGTGAAAGATGCATTAAAAAAAGTTGTTTTATTTCAATTGATTCAGTATGGTTGTGTTTCGAATATGGCTATTTATGCAAGGAAAGGTGATGATGAGATTGTTTTGGTTTCTCAAAGCTCGGAACCTTATGTATATACGCTATGTGGAAGTAAGCTGTATCGTAAGTTTTCTTCAGTTTGGGATAAGAAAGTATTGAGTCATCTTTCGTGTCGTACAAAATCTAGTCAAAACCGTTTGGATGCTGCTTTACATGCGTTTATTTTATCTAAATCCAAAGAATATGTGGTAGAACGATTCATTTATTTATGGATGGCAATGAATGGATTGTATGGATATATGGCTTCTCTATCTAAATCAAATAAGACGTGGAACAAATGGATAGGGAAGGAATATTCTCAGTTAAAATTCTTTTCTATTTTTTATGATGAAAGTTATGAAGGGATTTCTAAAGAAAAAAGGAACGATTTTATTGCCGATATGTCAAATGTATTAGAATCCGTTTCTTATTCCACATTTTTAGAAGATCTGAAGAAGAATAATTTGGAAAATGAATCGGTTTCTCAAATTCAGGCTATATTGTCAAAATATTCCAATTCCTCTTCCGTTTATATGAGTTGTTTAATTCTTTTACCATATTATGTTCGTTGTCGCTACTTTCATTCAGAAAAGGCACTTCCTCTCTTTTGTTTCCGCGAAGAAGCGCCAATTCCAACGTTACGAATTCTATGTTTGATCCTAGAAGACTTTTTAGAAAACGAGTTGTACAAATGGTTTGACCCAGAACTCTTAGAAAAATCTTATCTTCCAAGAATTCAGGATATTGTTTCTAAAAGTAAGAATCTATTCTTCTAGTACTTTTTGAAATTCTTCGATAAAGATTTGATGCGTTTTGGGTAGTTGGGCATAGTTCTTATATACAAGGAACCATTTTCGATCAATAGGTTGTTCAAAAGGAATGAATTTCACTTTTCTCATCGTATCGTATTCTTGTTTGTGAACGGAAAAGAAACATCCCATACCTTCTTCTACTAACTTAATACTATTTAGTGGCATGCTTCCGCTAGAAACAATATTTAGGCGATCAAAGATATCACTAAACCAGTCATTGGATTTCACAGTCTGATTTCGTGCCACAATAAGCGGCATATCCAATAAATCTTCTTTAGAAATTGAAGAATAGTTCGCATATTTTGATTCTTTAGAAACAACCAATCCAAATACGTCTTTTTCTTTTATTTCTATACGATTTAGATTTCCTATTTCAATTGGTTCAACAAGAAAACCAAATTCCAATAATCCATCTTGTATACGCGATAATATTTCGGGAGCTACACCCGAATAGAATTCAAAACGAATCTTTGGATATTTCAGGGAAATATTCTTTACCGTTTTGGCAATATAACGAAAAAGATCGGTTTCTCCGGCACCAATATGAATCGTTCCTACGACTTCTTTTTCCTTCGATTGAAATTCTTCTTCTGTTTTTCTTACCAACGATACAATTTCCTTGGCTCTTTGTAAGAACAATTGTCCTTCATTTGTTAGTTTTGTGTTCCGATTGGATTTACTAAATAATTTTGTATCCAATTCTTCTTCCAGCTCTTTCATCACACGAGAAAGGGAAGGCTGAGAAATGTATAAGTTTTGGGCTGCACGAGAAATATTTTCTTCCTTAGCCACTTCTAAAAAATATTCTAATTGACGAATTTCCATAATCATATCTTCCTTTGTATCAATATTATAAATATATAATACACCATTTTGTCTAGTTATTTAATTTTTGAATGACAAGACATTCATTTTTGATATTTTACTCAATTCTTTTCTTCCATTACTATGAAACTGTCAAAAGGAGAAAAAGAATATGAAAAATAAGAGTTTGAAACATTGGCTTATCGTATTGTGTTGTTGCGGTATATCCGCGAGTAGTATTGGAACGGTTGTCAATACTGCCGGCGTTTTCTATGAACCTATTTGTCAAGATTTAGGTGTGTTACGCGGTAGTGTAGCCATGCATACAACGCTTGCCTGTCTTGCCACAGCCATCGTTTGTTTGTTCGCTCCTTCTTTATTAAAAAGATATAATTTTAAAATGCTTATTTTTGTTGGCGCTCTTCTAACCGCTGGAAGTACGATTCTTATGGCCTTTTCTAGAAGTATCCTTGTATTCAATATCTTAGGAACAATCAAAGGGATTGGTGCTGGGATGTATCATATGCTTCTGATGTCAAAAATTTTAAATAACTGGTTTTCTAAAAGTCGAGGATTGGCTACGAGTATTGCCTTTAGTTTCTCAGGAGTTGCCGGAGCGATTCTTTCACCCATTTTAAATACAATTATTCAACATGCAGGATGGGAACAAGCTTATATTGTACTAGGAATTTTATCTTTCTTATTCGTACTACCAGCTCTTCTAATTCCTTTCTCTTTAGATCCTAGAAAAGACGGATATCTACCATATGGTTACGAACAAGAAGAACAAAACATGACAAAAGAAGAAGTATCCTTCAATCCTTGGTCCAAAGCCTTTATCTTATTTATTCTAATTGGAACGCTAACTACTTTTGTATCCGGGTTTACTTCTCACTTACCAGGCTATGCTTCTTCTTTAGGTATTAGTGCTACCATTGGTGCTCTATTAATTTCCGGGGGTATGATTGGAAATATTGGTAGTAAGATTTTATTAGGAATCTTATCCGATTTATTTGGAGTATTCAAATCCATTTATTTAATGATCGGTATTAATATTCTATCGTTAGTATTATTACTATTCATTCCAGTTGATTTTGTGATGATCTGTACTTCCGTATTGTTTGGTTCGATTTATGGAATTTCTGCGGTAGGATTACCACTTCTTACCAAAGAATTCTTTGGAGAACAAGCCTATGTCAAAGCGTTCTCCTATGTATCCTTTGCGATGAATGTAGGAGGGGCTGTAGCGCTATCCATCATTGGATATGTATTCGATTGGCTACAAAGCTATCCAATTATTATCGTTCTATTAATTGTCGTACAAATTTTTAATAGTATTGGAATCTATTTGTTGAAGAAATAAGGTTTAGGCCTTATTTTTTTACTTTTATGAAATGACTTTCACAGATTTGTTCCATCATCGATTATAATAAAGTTGGATAAAAACGAATACTATTGACTAAGGAGGGCTTGACCATGATTGATTCTCGTATTCCATTAGAACCAGGAACGATTCTTTATAATGCTATTGGAAAAACGTATACAATACGCTCTTTATTGAATCAAGGCGGCAATTCATTAGTCTATGAAGGCAGTTATTATGATGATTTTCAAATGCTGCATAAGGTGCGTATTAAAGAACTCTATCCTCTAAGTCTCTTTCTGCAAAGAAACGAAGAACTTTCTTTAGTCACAAATGCCAAAGGAAACGATCGTTTTTCAATAATAAAAAGACAATTTATCGAAGCCTATAGTAAGAATACAGAAATTCGTAATCTAGAAGAATTGACCAATTCTACCACGAATACACTAGATTTAATCGAACAACACAATACGTACTACATCGTATGGAGTCAAGACGAAGGCATAGATTATAGTCAATATAACGATACTTCTTTAGAAGAACTATTGAAACATATGTTAAGTATTTGTTTGTTGGTACAAAAATATCATAAAAAAGACTATCTCTTATTAGATATCAAACCAGAAAATATCCTAATTCTTCCTGAAACGGCTGAACACGTAATGTTCTTTGACTTTGATGCCGTAGAAAAAAGAGAGAATCTTAGTCATACGATGTCCATTTCCGAAGGCTATTCTCCTCCGGAACAAACAAAAGGGGATATTACTCGTATAGGAACTTGGACCGATATTTATGCGATCGGTATTTTATTATATAAGAAGTTATTTGGACATTTCCCAAAAGCTTTTGATCTACAACTGGGAAAACGTTTGGATATGAAACAAATCGTTTTTAAAGACGAAGTGTATCCTAAAAAACTCATGAATAAACTACAAGCCTTTTTTAAAAACACATTGGCAATTTCTTCTTTTGCACGATGGAAAGACATACAATATCTCATTTCTTCGATTCAAGAAATGATTCCTTTGGCCAACCAGGAAAACCAATTCTTAATCGGCAATTTTGTCTATAATGAAAAGAATTTTATTGGACGAAATAAGGAAATCAAAGAGATTCATTCGATCTTAGAACACAAACAACTCATCTTCTTATCCGGAATGGGAGGAATTGGAAAGACCGAGCTAGCCAAACGATATGCGTATTTGAAACAAAATGCGTATGAGAATATTGTCTTCTTACGCTACGAAGATTCTTTGGAAGAAACGATACTATCTTCGGATTTGTATATTCACGCGTTTGAAGACGAGTATTATGAAAATAAAATGAGAGTATTAAAAAAGATACTATCACCAAACGATCTAATTATCTTAGACAACTACGATTTAAAAGAAGAAGACTTGGAAGAAGAACTGGACTACTTAGAAGAATTACTCGAATGCGATTGTAAGTTCTTGATTACGACTCGAGAAGACTTTTCGGATTTCAATTTTGAACAAATTAAACTATCGTCCATGGGTTCGCAAAAGGAACAAATCGACTTATTCAAAGCGTATAATTCGAACGATTATGAACAAGAAGAATGGGAAGCTTTATATGATATCTTTGAATTCGTGGACTATCATACAATGAGTATTGTACTTATTGCCAAATATTTAAAAGACGAAGATAAGAAACCATCTATTCTTCTGCATAAGCTCTATTCAATCGAAGGCATTCATTCGTCAAAGGAAACAATTGTCAGACATAGAAAAGATAAGAAGATGCGAATAAAAGAAGTGCCGGAACACTTACTAGCTCTTTTTGAACTTTCTTCTTTTACTTTAGAAGAAAAAGAAATTATGTTGGCACTTTCTTTATTAGGACCCGTAAAGATCTTAAAAGAAAAATGGATGAATATGATGGATTCTTGTTTCAAAATGGATAGTTTAGAACATTTGATTCGAAAAGGATGGATTGAAGAAGAACAAGGAAAGATTTCATTACACCAGATCATTTTAGATCTAGTCTATAATCGTCTATATTTGAATTCTAAGAATTGTACTTCTACGATTCTTTCGTATATAAACTATATCTCGAAAAAAGAAGATTCGTATCATGAATTTAAGATTAAAAAGAAACTGGCCAAGTATATCTTGGAACGATTAAAAGGAGACGAGCTTATTCTTTCCCAATACTATTATGCATATTGTAAGTATATGGAATGGAACGAAGAATTGTTTGACAAAGGAATCTATATTTGTCAAAAAGAAGCAAAGAAAGAATCCTTGAAAATGCAGGCAAAATTCATCATTTTAAAGATTGAAAAAGAATTTGCCAAAGTGGATCTTTTTGATTACGAAGAGGAAGAAAGAGCGGATATTATTCAAGATATTTACTTACAAGTACATAGCTATGAAATTGAAGCATTAAAAACAATCAATCGATTATCTCAATTAGATTCAATATTATTCCAGTTTCCAGGCCTTGATTTGGATGTTCGCTTTCCACATATGTATCTTGACGATTACGATTCCTTATCCCAAGAAGAGTATCTACTTGTCTTAGACTTGGCAAAGTCCGTATTTACACTGATTGAAAAGATTTGTACAAACAATATGATTATGGAAGAAGCCATATTGTATGGAATCGATGCCTTTTATCAAGACATTGAAAACTTACTCTTATTTTTGGAAAGAGAAGTCATGGATTCATACTTTATCGAATGTCCGATTTGGATAAAAGAAGATATCTTAAAAACTTTAATAAAACTATATAGCGATGATTATTTAGATTTGGCAAGAATTGCTTGTATTGCCGATTCAGCAAAATGCGCCTTCTTTTCGGATCGACTTAAAGAATTAAAAAGGGAACAAGAAGACGAGGATGATTTTTTCTTACTCGGGGAAAACTCCTATTTGGATAGTGCCAAAGAAGAAATGTGGAATGGAAATTATGATAAGGCTTTACAACTATGCGAAGATTCGCTCTTATTAGAAGACAATTTGTTTGATGATGTCTATTCCACCTATTTTGATATTCTACTAGAATTACACAAATATGAGGAAGCCAAAGAAGTTCTTCAAAAATTACTCAATTACGATCTAGAAAATGGATTTGACCCTTGTTTCACGTATGAAAAATGTGTGGAATATTATGAAGCAATTCAAGACTATGATAAGAAAAGAGAATATTGTGCGCTTATTCTACAAAGTAAGAGTGAAGATTTGGAAGAAAACGCCGAATGGATTCTATCGTATCTTTATGAAATCCATAAGAATGATGAACTATCGATAGAAGAAAAGGAACAATTTGTCCAATGCCTAGAACTTTTGGTTCAAAAGGAAAGACTGGATTCCAAACCCGTGGATGCGATAGAAGCTCTATTCCAACTAGAATGGTCTCTATTGTACTATGCGATTGCGACAAAATATCGTCTTCAATACGATTTGGAAGAAGCCAAACGCCTATATACTCTTTTGATTCAAAATGAAGACGTCAAAGAACAATTCTTTGACCTGTATATGAAAAGTCTATTGTGGCAAGCGGATATGTATATTCAAGAATGGAATGGGGATTATGATATGGGATATGCCTTATTACTTAGGGCAAAAGAACATAAAGAGTTGCATTCGTATTACTTGGCAAAAATAGCTTTCTTAAACAATATATTACGAGAATCGGATTTTGGCTTACTACTGGAAAAAGAAAATAACTATGCTCTATATGATATGGTTGTTTATGAAATGGAAGAAGAAAGTATTTCCAAGGATTCGTATTATGAGACTTGGTACAATACAGCCAAGACATATAAAGAATGGAACGATATGGATACACTCAAAAAGTGTATGGATAGAATGAAAGAATTGTTGGTTATTCAATCGAAACAAATTGAGCTTCAACAATATTTAGAAATCAGTCTATTATTCGCGAAGAAACAAGAAATCATGGAAGCTTTTGAATTTGTGAAAGATAAAAGTGAAGATTTGGACCATCTCGTATTAGAATTTGCGCAAAATATGATGCGTACGCAATATAAAGATCTTGCACTTAATTTATATGTACAATATATCCAATCGCTTATTTTGGATAGAAAAGTGAACTATCATCTCGAAGAAGTCGATGCTTCTTTTGATGAAAACGAACTATTGGTAAATAACTTGGATGAGAAAGTAAAGGATAAGATTATATATGCCATTGAAGATGCATGTTCGTATAGAGACATGCAGGAACAATTCCCAGAACTCGTTGAAAAACTACAAAGTATCGAAGCGTTTTATAAAAAATTACAGATTGAATTTAAACACGAAAAATAAAAAATTTGTCAAGATAGTATTACACGAAGTTTTGGCTTATAATCAAATATCATTAATGGAGTTGATACTATGTGTTCTAACTATTCTAAACAAATTCATAATTCTTTAAACAAGGACTTTGATGAATACGAAGCCCAAGAATTTCTAAAAAATCCAAAGAACTTCCGACCTTTTTCACAAGGATTATCCGAAGCCTTAGTAAAGGCTGGATATGATGGAGATACAAGAAATGAGTTTCTTAAAGCCGAATATTTATGGAATAAACTAAAGGAAATTGATAGACCGATTTTAAAAAGAACGATCGAATCCTGGTTTCTAGGTACACATCGTCCTAAAATCGAACATAGTTCGAGACAGAATATGTATGAGATTTGTTTCGCCCTAAACTTTGATTTAAAAGATGTACATTGGTTTTTCCAGCACGTGTATTTTGATCGAAGCTTTAATTATCACAATATGGAAGAAGCAGTATACTATTACTCGTTCGATCATGGACTGTCTTTATCCAAAGCGCTTGAAATCATCGAAGAAATCAAAAATGCACAAGATAATACTACGGGAAAAGAAATCAATGTTCGTTCGTATACAAAATTTGTCCAATCGAAATTGGATATGTGCGAAACCGAAGACGAATTGAAACAATTCCTGATCCAAGAAAAAGGAAACTTTACTACGTGGAATCAAAATGCCAAAGAATGTATCCAACAATATATCCTTGCTTTAAAAGGTGGAGAAGAAACGAAAAGAGCCGCTAAAGAGATACAAGAAGCGGTAAAACAATATAAAAAAGGTGGTCCATCCCAACCTATATACGATTTGGTGGAACAAACCATGGAAAAGGATGTCGGCTTATTATTAAAATATCACCTTCTTGATTTACGAAATATGTATGGAAAGGGATATGGGGAAGAACTGGAATCCAAAGATTTTAATAATGTCTTATCCAATACGTTTGTACTAAAAAAAATGTACATTCCTAAAAATGAGGATTTAAAAGAATTCAATTACCCGAATGAGCTTATAAGTAACTTTCCGAGTCAAAAAACGCTTTCGAATGTACTGAATGAAAGTAAAATCGAAAAGACACATTCTTATGATACGATTCGAAAAACACTTGTACTCTTACACTTCTTCTATTTCTGGTGTAATGTAGAATTTAACCAATCTTTCCAGGAATATGGGGAGAATCTAGCTCTTATTTATGAAGACGAAATCAATTCGATTCTAAACGAATCTGGATATGACGATTTGTATGCAGGAAATCCATACGATTGGTTGTTCTTACATGCTTCTAGACAAGAAGATCCACTTCTGAGATTTACGAGTCTAATGTAACAAAATGACGTTGTTAGTTAATACCTAACAACGTTTTTTCTTTTGGAAATCACTTTCACAATTTTAAAAAGGCAATGATCTATTATAGTTACGAACAAAGGAGAAGAAAAGGAGAGATGTTTCTTGAAATTATGAAATTATTAGTAAAAGGATATTACGAACCCGAATTTCTACGATTCATGAATACGGTGCAAGGCATTTTGTTAGTAAAGTACATATCCCTTGTTCTATTAAGGATTTGTCCAAAAGTATTATTGATACCTCAAACGTATATATTGTACTTTTTGATGCAGCTAAAGGAGGAATTTGACTTGGACAAATATCTTTAGGAATAGTATTAGTTCAACACGGAAAATACTACATAATATTAAAAATGTATAAATATACTTTCATTTTCGTATAAAAAAGGTAATTATTCTTCTGTTGGAGGAGAAATAATTATGAATAGTTATGCGTATGTACGAGTCTCGAGTCGGGACCAAAACGAAGACAGGCAATTACGAGCCTTAGAAAAAATAGGGATTCCCATATCCAATTTCTATATTGATAAACAAAGTGGGAAAGACTTCAATCGACCGCGTTACCAGAAAATGTTAGAAGCGCTGGAAGAAAATGACATACTCTATATCACCAGTATTGATCGTTTGGGACGAAATTATGAAGAGATTATCGAACAATGGAAAATATTAACGAAAGAAAAGAAAGTAGACATTATTGTACTGGATATGCCCTTATTAGATACGACGAAGTCAAAAGACTTATTAGGAACCTTTATAAGCGATCTAGTCCTACAAATATTAAGTTATTGTAGTGAATCCGAAAGAAATTCAATTAAAAAAAGACAAAAAGAAGGAATCGAAGCTGCCAAACATAGAGGAGTGAAATTTGGAAGACCAAAAAAAATACTTCCTGAAGAAGAAATAGAATGTTACATCGACAAAAGAAGAAAGATGGAAGAAATCTTAAACGAATACAATATTGGTAAATCAACTTTCTATAGAAAGGTAAAAGAGTATAAGAAAACACTCTCGTAAAGTGTACTTATGGAGAGTGTTTTTTGAACATAAAAATTCTAACAAAATTACCATTTATTGTAAAGATGTCCCCTGGAAAAAGACCAACTAATAACTCAATACGCATAAACAAATAAAAAACTATTGGTAGTTATTCTTTTCCAACAAGGTACACATTTAGAGAATAAATAAGAAAAAATGTAAGTAAATAGTTAGTAAAATACAGGCAAATGATATGTATTTGTAATATAAGACATTTTTTTTGCATATAAAGGCAATTAGAGATTCTTGTTTGAGTAATAGATTTTCTTATTCTAAAATAAATGGGTACAGATACATCTTTGTTTTATTAGAAGCTGTGATTAAATTATTTTAAAAATTTCGTAGTGTATATCTAAAAAATGGAATTATTTCTTCACTACTCTATGCATTCCATATTTAAAGTATAGTAATTCAATTAAAATATTTAAATCTTTTATTGTTGAAGAGTGTGAAGCAGTATGATGCTAACGTGACAAAGAGAAATGCAAATAATCTTTCTTGATTATTTTATACAAAATCGGTTGAATCAAAGATAAGTGCATTAATATGTAATGAAATGCATCATACGATAAAGGCTTTATAGTAGGGGGATAAATCATATATTGTGGATTCAGGAGAGTCTAGTGACTGTTGGTTGGCAAATAAATTTGTCATCCCTACAATTATAGTTTGGAGATGAAAAAAATTAATTAGAGAGTACAGTAATTATTCTAGAGAATAAGCTAATGTAGTTCTCCCCTAAAAAAGAGCTGGAGTATACACAAGCCGATCTTGAAAATCAAAAAGGATATTTGCATAACTGAAAAAATGGAAAAATTGTATGGTAGATATATTCATTGACAGAGCTTTTGACGTTATTTTGTTGTATACCAATTATATGAGAAGGGAAGAGATTTCGAAACAGTATATTATTAGTATATTCAACAGAGTTCCTAATATTTATCAAAAAAGCTGCTATCTAGTAATGAATATCATGTATTTGTTAGTGAAACAGAATCAAATATTTTAGGAGAATTATTGTGATTGATTATGATCAAATAAAAAAGGATAAAAAAAATTTAAAACGTACAATAAAATCAGATGTTACAAAACTCGGGATTTATTCGCAAACGATAAATAGAATAAATGTATTAGTTAATATGTCCGAAGATGTTATTAACGAAATAGATTGTCAATTTGAAAGAAAAACCAAAATTAATAAGGAAGATTATCCGTTTCTATTCTTAGCTGTTGCACTTCAAGTAGTACGTCAACAAATAACAAGTTTTGAAGAACGGATGCCTCATGATGTTTCGGATAAAAAAGCTCATGAGATGGAAGATTATATTTTTCAAAACGAATTATCAAAAAGATTTTTGAATGATACAACAAGAAGAAGATATTATTATGCATCAATAACAGAAATGATTACTAAAGGTGTTCCATATGATGTTACTAAAGGTACAAAAAAGTTTAATTTGGGTAATGGTATAAACGAAAATATAGGGTTTACAGGTAATACACATAGAGTTAAAACTTTAGGACACGATCCCGTCTTAGGCTTTGTTTTTGGTACAAGTAACATTATGACATCTACACTAACCACGAATACTATGAGAACCGTACATGTTTATAATGGCGCAGTTGTTGCTAATGCTAGTACAAAGAAAATGTTTGATTATGCAATTGATAGAGCAATAAATGATAAAAAAGCTCTTATAGTAGCTTTCGTTAAACAATACTTACACATAATGTCTGACGAATTATCTAAATCAGGGATTCCATTGCCTTTTTTATCAGTATCATCCGAAGAACTGACTTATTGGTTGATGGATATAGGTATTGATTTTGCAAATGTAAAACAGATTGGAAAACAAGGTGGATACGCGTTGTTAATAAATATGATAATTTTGTGTCTGTACTCTGTATATAAATATGGAGATATTAATAAGGGATTTATTAAGGTAAAAGCATACAAAATTATTGAAATTGCAGGAATTATTGCTAGCTCAAGTAATATAATTCAAGTATTACTTACTAAAGATATTAAAAAATTAGACGTTGGAGGCATGGTTGTTACTGTATCTACTATTATCAAATCTAAAGACCTACAAAATAAATTGAAACAAGAGTTTTTATGTGTTGAACTAAAGAATTTAGTAGATGAACTATAAAAGAGGAGAGTCTATGTTTAAATCTAATAAACAGGAATGATTGCTGGAATACAGAGTTTTCAGGGAAGAATTAATGAACTAAGTAAGAATATTAGTAGTGTTACATCATCTATTAATGATAGGTTAGATCAATTTGATAAAATCAATGATTTGTTAATAAATGAAATGAAAAAAATACAAATTAAAGATGTTTATGGATTGATTGAAGAAAAAGAATTTAATCATATTTTAAATAAAGAAATATCTATGTTGATTTGTACATATTTCCTTCTCGACCTGGAAGAAAAGCCAAATAAATATCAATACGAGTTTTTTAAAGGGTGTTGTGTAAAGTTGAATAATTTTAGTATTGCTGAATATAGCGAGCAATCAATGGTATTAGAAGAATTAGCAGAAATGTGTGATGTGGCACAAGCGGAAATCGTAGTAAAATTAGTCTCATTATTTTTAAGTTTAGGCTCTCTTGAAAGCTGTTTAGATTTTTTATCAAGTGATTTGTTAGATGATTTTTATATTAGTAACAGTAAAATTAGTAAAATTGAAAAATATGTTACATCAATGAATGAAATATATGGGAAAAAGCTCTGTTTCTTATATGGAAAAATAAGTGATAGTTCATTCACAGAATTATCTAATGAAATTGAAATTAAAGATCCTGTTGAGATGTTTAGATATGGAGAAAAGTTAATTCAAGAAAATAGAAATGGTTTACGATGGATAGTTAAGTCAGCTTCTAAAGGTTATAAAAATGCAATTTCTTATTTGGAAAACAATTTTTACAATGGAAGCAAAGTTGTTGGATGTTCAGAAGATAACGTTTACTATTTAAAAAAAGATGTATATTTAAAGCTGTTTGTAGCTACAGGTATTGGAGATTATTATTGCATATTAGATTTTAAAAGAATTGCTGCACCTTATGAATTAGTTGACTCGCCAATTTACTCAAATGGACATATTGCTTTTGCTATAGTAGAGCATGGTACTTCTTATTTGTTTGTAATTAATACATATAAGAATCAGTGTACACTTCTTGATTCATGGAATATTGAAGCGAATCAGTCTCCCACGTTACAACTAGATAAAGGAAAAATCAGGTATGGAGTTATGGATTTTGATATTTTTCGTATTAGAAGCGATGAAACAATAACAGATTATAGAATTAATTTTGATGGTACTGGGAAGGAGAGTGTTTACAGATGATTGAAAGTTTATTAGAGAACAGTATCTTTTTTAAAGATGAAGAAAAAAAATTTGCATTTTCTTTATTAGCTAAATTTTATGTTGATTTTTCATCTAAATTAGAATCACAGCAGAAACTGATTAGAGAAATCGGCAATTACTTAGAAGTAAAAGAACCTCAAATCGATGTGCAATATGAAAAAATGGATAATATTGAAAACATTGAGCTTCATAAATTTATCATGTATTTTATGTATCAGCTTATGTATATTGAGGATGAGACATTTGGATTTGAAAGTGATGCAAAATTCGACGATATTTCAGGTTGTTTTTCGATAAAACGATCTCAAATTAAAGAAATAAAAAACAATTTGCTTGATTACGAAAGTATATTAGATTCTTTAAAAGAAAAAGATAAGGAAAAGGCAGTAAGAGTAGGTGTTGAATATATAAAAGAAAAGATAAGCAAAATGATTATTCCGAAATGTTCAGCATATAACTTTTCAGGATTTGGTAAGTATTCTACTGAATCAGAGTACTATTCATCATTTGCTTATGATATAAATAAGAAAGTGAATGAACACTATTCAACAAGCAGTAAAAGAATAATCGATCAATATAGAGAATCATTAAATAGTATTAATGAATATATAACTAGTAAATACGAGATTGTAGATGATTGGTTTAAAGAAGAATTGTCTAACTTTGTTGAAAATTGTATCAGTGAATCAAGAATTCGAGAAATTAATATAGATTTTGACAAGTATTCCACTTGTGCAGTAAAAAAAACATATGTGGATTTAAATAAAAGCTTTTTCTTTATGGATCAAAAAGCGTGGGCAATAGATTCATATAGTGAAAATGAATTATTAAATCAAATCAATCGTAATATGAGTGGCATCGAGAATAGATTATTTGAATTATATATAAATGAAATTGATGAAGTAATCAATTACTACTGTGATAATTATGATCTAATGGTATCGATTTATTTACTGAAAGACTTGTTTGACTGTAAAACAATTGATGAGAGAATAGAGTTTTTATCCCAAATGGAAAAACAAATAAGTAAAGATGATTTTAAAGAGTTCTTAGTAAATAAATATCTTCATAATTCGCCATTTACAAACTCTGCAAAAAGTTTTAATTATGTCTCATACTTAAATGGAGTAATTCTATTTGAATTAGACAGAATCGATGCTACTTTAACAGAAAGAACAAGTTATTCAGATATCTGTACAGTTGATTTGATGAACAATTTTTCTGTGTTGAAAGAATCGAAGGCTGAAGGTAATTGTTATCATAGTGTTATTAGAAGTCTAAATGTTAATGAAGTCATTTATTTTGTTTATGCATATTATACAGATAATAACGAAAATTTTTATTATTTAATGAAATACGATACGGAAAACAAGGTGTTAGATAACGTCGTGGTGAATAATGAATCTATTGTAATTAAAGAAAATAGAGGGCATTTAACTGGATCTGTTTCATTGTATTTGCAAAATTTTGACTTGCATTTTGAACTTGATTTCTTTGGAAGTGTTGAAAAAGAAATTGTTATAAATGATGTTGTAGAAGCTAATTACGATGGTGTAAAAAAGTATTCTGATGATGAAAATGATATATTATTAAATAAATTTCTGAACTTAGATGAAGATGTAGTAAATCTATTAGAAGAAGCAGTAGAAAACGAAAATGGGTTCGCTATGTATCTATTGGGGGTATTGTACCAAAGAGATAATCTGCTGATCCTTGGGAAAGACGAAGATAAAGCTTTGGATTTATGGGATAGAGGTAAGAAAATAGATTTATATTGTAGAGCATCATATATGAGAAATAACTTGAGATTATATGATATCGAGCAAATTAACGAAGTGATACACGATTTACAAAGAGACAAATATAAAGAATTATCAGGCTATCAACTATATCTATTCTATCAAAACTATATTGAAGGTATGGATATAAGTATTGAAAATAAAATAGAATTTCTATCAGAATTAGTCGAATTAAGAAACTGGGAAGCCTTGTATTCATTAGGGATTCTATATGAAAAGGAAAACAACATAGATTTAGCTACGGATTATTATATAGAATCTTTAAATCTAGGTGTTCTTGATTCAAAAGATAGGTTTTTTAATATTTTTTATTCAAATGAAAGATTTCTGGAAGATAATTATGAACTATATTGTTCTCTTGTAGATTATTTTAATAAAATTTTCGAAGAAATAGGAACCATTCCGTCATATAAAGGATTTAGAAAGTTTAGTCTGTATACAGGGGGGAAAAATCCATTGTATAACGGCTATGATTCATTTAAAAAATTTAGTACTCAAAGAGCTGCTATAGAGTATGCTGAAAAATGGTATGATAAATATTGTGATTACTTAAAAAATACATTTAAATATAATAAAGGTGATAATGACGGTTTAAGCAGTTTTATAGATAAGAATATTTTGGAAATGAGAGAGAAACTAGTTGCAATATATTATTGGAGAGCTTTAAACGGAAAGTCTTACAAAAAAATTGATTTTGAGGAAATTTTTGAAAATGTTAAAGATATTATACTAAAAAATAGTCAGACTGTTGATTTAAGTGGTTTTTATGCATCAAGATATCTAAAACACGATTTAACTGATTTTGGAGAAGGTGGATTCTTCGGGAAAAAAGAATGGTATGATTTTGTATCATATGGAAGTCTAAATCAAGATTTTGAAGAAGTAAAATTAAAGTTTGAAAAAAATATACAAAAAGAAATGTTGAAACTACTCGAGAATTTAGAATGTAGATATTTTGATTAATGAACTATTAGAATAGTTTACATGTAAGACCGAGAATAATCTATTACTTCGTAAGCGCAAAATAATGATATGTAATCTCTATTGATAGCGAAATCGGTAACGAATCTAAATAGAATCGGGCTAACCAAACTTTTTGGGGGTTGACTCCAAAGTTTTTTGGGGTTTAGTTTTGGGGTCTATCAAAAAAGCATAATTAAAGCAGATGTTACAGTGTATAGTAAGCGCAAAATAATGATATGTAATCTCTATTAAAAACGAAATCGGTAACGAA
>JAUNDJ010000066.1 GCA_030526175.1 Bacillota bacterium | reverse complement strand
TATACTTGTCTTTTTTTGATATACAATTTCTTGTCGGTTTTATAATACAAAAAAGAAGTGTCCAATTTACAGTTTATTTTAAGAAATAAAGCGTATAATGGACTCATGAAAATATTAATTGTAGAAGATGAATTCGCATTAGCCGATGCGATTGGACAAACCTTAAAAAACTGTAATTATAGTATCACAATTTGTAACGATGGACTCTCAGGACTAAACGAGGCCTTAACCGGTATATACGACTGTATCGTCTTAGATATCATGATGCCAAAAATGAACGGATACGAAGTCATTAAAGAATTACGAAAGGAAAAAATACAAACCCCCATCTTACTATTGAGTGCAAAAAGTGAAATCGAATCTAGAGTGTATGGACTCGATATTGGTGCCGACTATTATCTAACCAAGCCCTTCGCAACCAAAGAATTGATTGCCTGCATCCGTGCCATCACAAGAAGAAAAGAACAAATTATCGAGGTAAATCTATCTTTTGGAGATGTTGAGCTACGAAGCGATCAAAGTGAATTGGTAAATCAAAAAAATACGCAATCCATTCAAATGAGCCATAAGGAACTGCAACTTATTGAAATTCTTTTGTCCAACAAAGAACGAATTGTTTCCAAAGAATTTATTTTTGAAAAAATATGGGGATACGATAGCGATGCCGATTTTAATTCAATCGAAGTATACATCTCCTTTCTAAGAAAGAAACTAGCCGCCATTGATTCCGATGTGAAAATTAAATCTAAACGAGGGCTAGGCTATTCTTTAGAGTATAAAAATGATTAATCAATTAAGAAAAAAAATGATGATGCTCTTCATGAGTATCATCAGCCTCGTTATCGTCGGTATTTTTATTGCAACCAATGTTATTCCAGCATTTCAATATCGAGAAGAAGCCAAAAGCTACTTGACCAAAGCCATTTTTATAGACGAAGCCAACAATCGAATGACACCTCGTTCACATACCAGCGTTCAAAAAATAGGAGAAAATCAAAACCTGTTTGTGTTTTCCAATACTATAGAAATATATTTGGACGAAGGCAATCGAATGATCTATTACTTATGCGACCGATCGGATTTATTTCCAGAACAATTTATATCCAATACGGTCAATTATGTACTTTCCCAAAATAAAGAATTTGGAACGTATCAATCTTACTATTATCTATATAAGAACAATCGTATATATATGCTAGATAATACGATGAATTTTGAAGTGGCGCGAAATACCCTTTTTTACTCCTTCATTTCTTGTATACTCGCTTGGATCGTTCTTTATTTTTTATCCAAATTCACGATTCAACGATTACTAAAACCAGTCGAAGAATCCATCCAAAACCAACAACGATTTATTAGCGATGCTGGCCATGAATTAAAAACTCCTATTTCCGTCATAAGTACCAATGCCAGCGTACTAGAAAATGAAATTGGAAGAAACAAATGGTTATCTTACATAGTCAAAGAAACCGAACAAATGGAATATTTAGTCAAAGAATTAATGACACTCTCTCAAATGGAAGACAATTCCAAACTCGAAATACGAGAATCCTTTGATGTTTCAAAATGCATCTTAAAAGCTTGTCTCCCATTTGAATCGCTTGCCTTTGAATCCAATATGAAACTCGATATGCAGATTCAAGAAAATATACAATTTATCGGTGATTCCAATAAATTTAATCAACTAGTCACCATATTCTTGAGCAATGCTCTTAAATATGGAAAAGAACAAGGAGAAATCCGCATAAAGCTTTATGAACAAAACAAAAAAATAATCCTTTCCATTTATAACACCGGGCAAGGAGTGAGCGAAGAAGAAAAGACAAAAATTTTCGAAAGATTCTATCGAGTGGATAAAGCACGTTCCCGAAAAGAAGGAAGTCACGGACTCGGGCTTTCCATTGCTCAAGCGATTGTAAAATCTTATCATGGACAAATTCTCGTAAACACAAAAGAAAACGAATGGATCGAATTTATTATACAAATCCCTGCAAAAGAAAAGATGTGAGTAATTTTTGATAACTCACATCTTTTTTTACTATTCCGAACGAAGTGCCGTTACTGGATCCTTTTTCGCTGCTGCACGAGAAGGAATAATACCACCTATTAATGTCAAAATCACACTGATGATAATTAAGATAATCGCTCCTTGCCAAGGAAGGATTGCACTTACTTCCGTACCACCTGTTAGATAGTGGATCAACATATTTCCAGGAATCAACAATAATAACGTAATCACAATTCCTAATACACCGGCTAAAAGACCAATAATGAAAGTTTCGGCATTAAATACTTGAGAAATATTAGGTTTTGAAGCACCAATGGCTCTTAAAATACCAATTTCTTTTGTACGCTCTAAAACAGAAATATACGTAATAATACCAATCATAATCGAAGAAACAACGAGTGAAATTGCCACAAAGGCAATTAGAACATAACTAATCGTATCAATAATATCCGTAACCGAAGACATTAAAGTTGCCACATAATCCGTAAACGAAACAACTTTATCTTCCTGTCCAGTTTTTTCCATACGCTTGTTGTAATTGTTCAACATCTTCGTGATTTTTGTCTTATTCTCAAAATCTTTTGGATAAATAGAAATCGCTGTTGGGTTGTTCAATTCACAATAATTTAAATTCAATAAGTTCGATTCATAAGATACTTGACCCTTTGTCATCAAAGACATCATCGCTTCTTGAAGTTCCTTTTCATCAATGCTCATACGCATCGCATCCGCAAAAGTATTCGCATCAAAATTCATCATATTTGACATCGAGGAATACAAATTTCCTACCATAGAAGCCAATCCACTGCTGATTTGACTACTAATTTGTTGCATAACTTTGGACATCATTTTTTCAATTGTCGAAGAATATTCATCCATCACATCCGATAATACTTCCGCAAACTGTTTTTCCAATTCGTCCATATTTACACTGTTTTCAATTCCTTTTTTAATAATCTTTTGTCCTTCTTCACTCTGAATATAAGACATAAAAGAATCTTGAAGTTTTGTAGGATCTGGCAAATTATTTTTCGAAGCATAGTCATTGTATCCATCCGAAAGATCAGTTAATATCTTTTGAATCGCATTTGGATCAATAGCGGAAATATCAAATCCGCCGATAAACGCTGCAATTTTTTGTTGCACAGCTGGAGAATTCAAATAAGCATTCAAGTACGAAGAAAGTTCACTGATTTGGGCATCAGGATATTGTTGCATATATTCAACAAAGCCATTCACAATATCTTGAACAAACGCATTCATATCCGCACTACTAGGAACTTGAATGCTTTGTTCCAATAATTCTTTCATATCCTTTTCGATAATCGCTGCGGCTTCCTCTGATTTTAAGTATTCCGAAATCGCATCCGGTAATTTTTGGAAATCCGTCGAAGGATCGCTAGCGGCATGTTCTAAATAGCCAGCTAACACGGCATTAAACATCTTACTCAATTCAGCCTGGTTCACCTTCACATTGATTTTCGATAAAATTTTTGCCCAATCCAGATTTCCTAATCCCGATATATCAAAGTCCAAATCGTTCATATCAATTTTGATATTCGAAAGATCCATACCACTCAACATACTGCTGTCAAACTTAACATTTTTTCCATTAAAAGCTTTCATGATCGCATCAGTATCAAATTGGAATAAATCTTCTAAAGAATTCTTTTTCGATTCATCGTCAAACCGATTTCCTGTAAATACATTCACATCCGGATTCTTCAATTGCGCTTGGACAATCTTCGAGTTTTTCGATGCTTCCACAACCTCATTTTCAAGTTCGTAAGGATAATAAATTCCCGAAGTCAACATACCTGCCTTGCTCGAATCGGTTTTACGAACAATACCTGTAATTTCCAAAGTGGAACCATTACGAATTAAATCGCTCATAAAAGATTCATCATCCGTTTTGGAAACGTAGATTTTTCTTTTCGAATCGTAACGATACGTATCCGCAACATTTACCAATTTGAATTGTTTTCCCAGGAAATCCGAATATTTATATTTACCAATTTCCGAGACTTCATTCACTTCTTTTCCATCCTTGTAATCCTTCATCATTGCATCTAAATTCTTAGGATCTTTGATTTCCATGACATATAAAGCGACATCGGTTACACAATTATCCGCACTCAGAACAAGAACCAATTGATGATTATTTTCTGGCCAGTGTCCTTCAATCACTTCGTATTGATCTTTGTATAATACTTCGTTTTGTGGTAAAGAAGAAAAGACATTATATGGAAGTTGAGAAGCCATGGCACCATATGTTTGATTCAATTCTTCAAAGGACTCATTTGGATTGACTTGATAATACCCTTTGGAGTCAATTCGATAAATATTAGGTGTAATAGAATACGAATATTCAACCGCATTGGCATAATCGTACACCTTGCTCTGATCACTTTCTAAAAAGTTACGCAAAGAACGTAAATCATTTTTCTTAGATTGAGAAAATAACGAAGAAATGGTTTTTCTTTCGTTTACTTCTTCTCCCTTTTTCTCATCCACACTCGAACTGGCTGCCAGAGTCATCATAGAAGTAATATCGACATTGGTCGAAGTAATGGTTACCGGATATTCCGATAAGGTTTCTTCTTCAATATTATGAATATACGTATTTACCCCATTTGAAAGAGATAAAATCAAGGCAATCCCAATAATACCGATCGAACCCGCAAACGAAGTTAAAAAAGTTCTTCCCTTTTTAGTACGTAAGTTGTTGAAAGATAAAGCCAAGCTAGTTAAGAAAGACATCGAAGCCTTTCCCATATTTTGATGCTTAGGCGCATCCATTGCCGAATCATCCACAATAAATGGATCGCTGTCATCCACAATTTTTCCATCACTTAAGCGAACAATACGTGTTGCATATTCTTCCGCTAGTTCTGGGTTGTGCGTTACCATGACAACCAGACGGTCTTTTGCCACTTCTTTTAATAAATCCATTACCTGAATACTCGTTTCACTATCCAAAGCACCCGTAGGCTCATCCGCCAACAAAATATCCGGATTATTTACTAAAGCACGCGCTATCGCAACACGCTGCATCTGACCACCACTCATTTGGTTTGGCTTCTTATGAAGCTGATTTCCTAAACCTACTTTATTCAAAGCCTCCGTAGCTCTTTGTCTTTTCTCCGCACCCGAAATACCACTAATAGTTAAGGCTAGCTCTACATTTGCCAAAACACTTTGATGAGGAATCAAATTATAAGATTGAAACACAAAACCAATCGTATGGTTACGATATGAATCCCAATCTCGGTCATTATAATCTTTCGTTGAAATTCCATTAATAATCAAATCCCCACTATCGTAACGGTCTAATCCCCCAATAACATTCAATAAAGTTGTCTTTCCAGAACCACTTTGTCCTAAAATAGCGACAAATTCGTTATCTCTTAAGTTTAACGAAACATCGTTCAAAGCGATTTGTTGCAGTTCACCGGTCACATACTTTTTATATATATTTTTAACTTGAAGCATATGTACCTCCTTTTTTTTAAGTGTACTCAATATCATTATAGACTCTAGTCCAACAAAAAATCAAATATTTAATCAGCTTAACTATTCTAAAAAAAACGCTCAAGCTTAACACTTGAACGTTTCATATATTTTAAATGTCTAAAGCACGATAATATCCAACTTTTACCGCATCTACAACACGACCCGCTTTGATTTCATCTCCGACTTCAAATACACGAGGAGCTGTATTCAAGAACTCATCAGCCACTTCTCGATTGGCTTTCATTCCTGCGGCAAGAAGTACACTGTCTGCTGGAATAATAATTTGTCCTTCTGCGCTTTCACATAAGACTCCTTCATCCGTTACTTCAATCACTTTTGTGTTCACTTTAATATCGATTTTACTATCACGAACGTATTTGTCCATGGCAACACGATGCATCCAATACGCATCTTTTCCCCATGTGTCTTTCATTTCTACGATAGTCACATCTTTTCCAAGCATATCCAAATAGATACCCACTTCACTACCTACAGAACCACCACCAAGAACAACAACTTTTTGTCCTAAATCTGGTGTTTCGCTTTCTAATACTTGAAGTCCCTTCGCTTTTTCAATACCTGGAATATTAGGAATGATTGGTTTGGCACCAACAGCACTAATGACAACATCCATTCCCATATCCGCAACTTCTTCTGGTGTGATTTCTGTATTCAAACGAATATCGACTCCCGCTTCTTTTACTCGTTTGGCCATCACTTCTACAAAGCTATACATATCCTTTTTAAAAGGAATGTGCTTTTCATGAACAATTTGTCCACCCAATATATCTCGTTTTTCAAAAAGAACAACCGAGTGTCCACGATTTGCCGCTGTTAAAGCCGCTTGCATACCACCTGGTCCACCACCAATAACCGCAACCTTTTTAGGTGTTGTAGCTGGGAATCCATATTTGTTTTCTAATTCATCCCCAATGATTGGATTGAATGCACAACAATAGTTACGATTTGATAAATAGTTATAGAAACAAGTGTAACAACGACAACACTTTGTGATATCGTCTTTTCTTCCACTAAACGCTTTTTCCGGGAAATAAGGATCGGCCAACGATTGACGAGCCACTTCAATAATATCCGCTTTACCCGAAGCAATAATGTCTTCCATCATATCCACATCATTTAATCCACCAAGAGTGGCTACTGGTGTTTTGACATGTTTCTTAATTTCCGCTGCGTATTTTACATTGACACCATGATCAATAAACATAGAAGGATGTGTAATGACAAAGACATCGTTATTTTCATGAATTCCTGCTGAAACGTGAATGATGTCTACTTTTCCATCAATCATTTTAGCCATTTCAACCGCTTCATCAATATCATACCCACCAGGAATACATTCCGAACCACTCATTCTAAATTCAATTGGAAAATCCGGTCCAACTGCTTCACGAACTTTTTCAATAACTAATAAAGAAAAGCGCATACGATTTTCTAACGAACCACCCCAACGATCGGTTCTTTTATTAAAATAAGGAGACGCAAATTGTCCCAATAACCATCCGTGTCCACCATGGATCAAAACCATATCAAAACCAGCTTCTTTTACTAGTTTTGCTGCATTTCCAAAAGCTGTGGCTGTTTCATAAATTTGTTCTTCACTCATGGCCTTAACAGGAACACCTTGGGCATTTACTTCATCATTTGGACCAATTAGTGAATAATTCGCTCCAGTGTGAGAACGAGCTGCCCCAAATTTTCCACCATGGGCAAGTTCCATCGTTGCCATACAATTGTGCTTGTGGAATTCATTAGCCATTCTTTTTAGTGAAGGTAAAGACAAATCATCGTATAAAATGACTTCTTTCGTATGGCTTCTTCCTACCGCTTCGACAATTCCTAACCCAATACATACGCTAGCTAACCCACCTTTTCCACGATTGGCATGGAAAGCGATATCTTCTTCTCGCATATGACAATCTGGGTCTAATTCTGGATTGGACATTGGTGCTCCAAATAATCGATTCTTAAAAGTTAGTCCATTAATCTTAATTGGACTGGCTAAATGAGGATAATACTTATTTTTCATAAACTATTCCATTCTAAGTACCGCTTTGATACATTTTCCAGCATGTGATTCTTCCAATGCCAAGTTAATATCTTCAAATTTATAGAATTTGATTAATTTATCAAATGGGAACATTCCTTTTTGGTGATAATCAATTAATTTTGGAATGAAATCTTTTGGGATTGAATCTCCTTCAATGACTCCAATTAACGATTTTCCATCACCCATTAATTCTTCTTGTACGTTAAATGTGATATCTCCTGTTGCACCAACAACAACACAAGTTCCATCAAAATCGCACATAGCTAGTGATTTACGAACACATTCTCCAACTCCTGTTGTATCAATAGAATAGTTTACTCCACCACCAGTAATACGACGCACTTCTTCAACAGGATCTACTTCTTTACGATTGACAGTATGTGTAGCTCCTAATTCTTTGGCAAGTTCTAGGCTCTTAGGATTTCCTCCTACGGCAATGATTTTTGCACAACCAGCAATTTTAGCGGCCATAATAGCACTCATTCCTACGGTTCCACAACCAAATACGGCAATTGTTGAACCAAATTCAGGACGTAAACGATTTAATACGGCTCCAGCACCCGTTTGAATACCACATCCAATTGGTGCTACTAAAGCTAAGTCCATATCATCGTATTCCACTTTTACCGCACTACGTGCATTCACAACCGCGTGTGTGGCAAAAGAAGATTGACCAAAGAATGTTGATAAAGTTTTTCCATCTAATGTAGTCAATCTACTAGATCCGTCTGGTTGAATACCACCAAAGTTAATTTTATTAAAGTTCTTACAAACAAAAGGTCTTGCTTTTTTACAACAAGGACATTCTCCACAACTTGAGAATGTAATACCTACACGATCTCCTACTTTAAATTCAGTGACTCCCAATCCTACTTTTTCGACAATACCAGCTCCTTCATGTCCTAATACGGCTGGTAATGGTACAGGAATGAATTGGTTTTGTACCACTTCATCGGTGTGACAAATACCACTTGCCACAATGCGAACTAAGATTTCGCCAAATTTAGGTTCTGCCAATTCCACTTCTTCAATTTGAAAAGGCGCACCCTTAGTGTGCGTTACTGCTGCTTTAATTTTCATAAAATAACTACCTCTCTTTTTTTATATGATTTTCCGCCCTTCTATTATGTTCTTTTGAAACAATTTTGTAAACGGTTACATCACATAAACAATTCATGCTTAAACATCTTTCTATTCTTGTATAAGTAGAGTAAACTGTTTATAGGTGGTGAACTATATGAAAATTGTATTAGCAGGAGCCTTTGGAAATCTAGGGGCTGAGATTTTAAAAGAATTAGTCAGAAAAGAATATGAGGTTGTCGCAGCCGATTTAAAAGAACGAGAAATCGAAGGAATTCAAGGAAAATACACTTTCTTTCCTATTGATGTTACCAATCCAGATTCTTTAAAAGGATTGTGTGATGGAGCCGATGTTCTAATCACAACCGTTGGTCTTACAGGAGCCAGTACGAAAGTGAATTCTTACGATATCGATTATCAAGGAAATATCAATCTTTATAGAGAAGCGCAAAGAGCAAAAGTCAAAAAATTTAATTACATTTCTGTCATCGCATGTGATCTAGATGAGGCAAAAAAAGTACCCATGTTAGATGCCAAACGTAAAGTAGAAATGGAAATTCAAAAAGGAAATCTGGACTATGTGATTTATCGTCCAACCGGTTATTTCTATGACATATTAAAAGTGTTCAAACCATATATTGAAAAAGGCGAAATGCAGCTATTAAAAGGATATGGAAACGTACAAGCCAATGTTGTGGATTGTCCAGAATTTGCCCAATTTATTGTAGAACACATGTGCGATATCAATAAGGTGTATGAAGTGGGTGGAAAAGAAACCTATACTTACGAACAAATGGCCTACCTTTGCTTCCAAGCAGCAAATAAAGAATGTAGGATTAAATACTATCCAAAATGGATGTTTAATATTCTTGCCAATTTGCCAAAAATCAAAAAAGCAGGTAAACATGACATTATCTTATTTTCGCAATTCACTCTTAGCCACGATCTAGTTGGTAGCACAAAAATCGGAAACCACAGTTTCAAACAATATATTTTTGAAAATTTAGGAGTATAAATATGATTTTATATTTTTCAGGAACAGGAAACAGTCAATACGTTGCGACATATCTACAAAAGAAACTAAAGGACAATCTATTAAGCATCAACGACTTTCTGAAACAAAAAGCGTACATCAATCTGACAACGAATGACCCATTAGTCATTGTATGTCCAGTATACGTATCCGCTCCTCCTTTGATCGTCATGGATTTTATCAAAAAATCAAAATTTAAAGACCATTTAAAAGTCTATTTTGTCATGACTTGTGCTGGAGGAATGGGTGCCAGTCCTTACTATTGGAAAAAAATTTGTCAAGAAAAAAGATTTCAATACATGGGATGTGAACAAGTTATCATGCCACAAAACTATTTAATCTATTTTAAGACAAAAGAAAAAGAAGAAAATAAAAAAATTATCAATGCAGCTTTACCAACGATAGAAAAAATTACCCTGGCCATTCAACAAGAACTACCAATTGCCTTAGAACCTCCAGGAAGCTTGGATGTTCTATCCACAAAAGCGGTAATAAAACCATACTATAAGTATTTTATTAAAGCCGATGGCTTTGAAGTTAGTGACGCTTGTATTTCTTGTGGAAAATGCGAAAAAGTTTGTCCTCTCAACAATATCCGTTTAATCCATGGATTACCAGAATGGTCAAACAACTGCACACATTGTATGGCATGTATCAACCGTTGTCCTAAACAAGCCATCGAATATGGAGAAAAAACCAAGGGTAAACCAAGATATGAAGCCCCAAAATTTAAATAGTCTAGCAATTTGCTAGACTATATTTTGTATTGAAAGAAATTTTCACTTTGAACAAAGCCAAAATCTTTATATAAATATTTTCCCATTTCCGAAGCCGTAATCTGAACCACTCCACATCCATATTGTCTAGCTTCCTCCACCACTTTTGAAAGTAATGTTTTCGCAATTCCCTTTCTACGATACGAAAGATGCGTATACATACTAGAAATAAGAGCAATTTTACCACTCGGACAAGTGAAATAAGGTGGTTTTTCCACAAAAGAAATCCCACTGGTTCCTACAATTCGATCCCCATCGTACGCTAGCCAAGAAACGAATGTACCATCTTGCAGATGTTTAGAATAATAAGCTTCCAAATTCGGCTTTAAATCCAATTGTTCTTGCGCCCCTTCTTCTCGCAGTTGAGCAATGCGCATCTCGATAAACACGGGTATTTCTTGCACGGTTAATTTCTTATATACAATTGGCATATTTCTTTCTCCTTCTATTGTTCAATTAATCTTCGTTTGGCTTCCATAATCTTTGCCATTCTTCCTGTCGTATACAAGAATCCAAAAATCATGGATGCACAAGCTAAGCCAAACGTTGCTCCTTTCAAAAATCCAGCAAGGAAGGTATCCTTGATTTCAAGTAAAAACATCGCTTGGTTGATCATAAGTGCTACAAATCCGACCACAAAAAGTACACGTACCACTTTTGTTTGTCTTTCATTCGTTTTGTTTGAATAGGCTGCTACTTTTACAGCGGTTTCTTCGATTTCGTTTTTCATCATTGCTTCTTTTCGTTGTCCATCTAATAATTCTCGAATGTCTACTTCAAAAAAATCAGCCAATTCAATCATAATAGATATGTCCGGCATATTGCTTCCTGTTTCCCAACGAGAAACACTTCTTCTCGATACATTAAATTTTTCAGCCAGCTGTTCTTGGGTTAATTCTTTTTCTTTTCTTAATTCTTTAATGAAACATCCAATTTTTATTTGATCCATACAACTTTTCTCCTTTTCTGACTCCACTGTATGCCACTATTTTCACCTTTTCTAGGACACAAAATAGGCATTTGTAGAATGAGACACATCTTGTCCAGCTATTTTTTGTATTCAATACTAGTGATTAATCCATCAAAATATACAAAATCTTCTTCCTCTTTCCAAATCGCTTTAAATTTAGACGGAAGGCAATATCCTTGTGGATTTTTCTGATAATCTTCACAAATCGCTTGCCAAGGAGCATATCGAATATTTCCACCATTATCCACTTGTGCTCTTGTATCGGTGTAAAAGGAAACATATTCATTCTTCTCATTGAAAGTAAAAATACCCGATACTCTTATATCCTCAACTTTTAGTTCCCCTTTTATTTGATGCTCGTTTAACTTTTCAAAATGAATATTTTCACTAAATAATAAGTTGGGCAAAAATAAGCTTTCCGCCAAAATAGTTACTAAATTTCCTTCTTCTAACGCTTTTTCTTTTTGATCGAACAAAGGAAAATATTTTCCAATCACACCTCGCATACTGCTTTTTCCCACATGATATGTATCATATCCTTCAAAAGGAATCCCAAACATAGAACTTTTCATATAAGCCAAACGACGCAAAGGATTAACGAAGTTGTATTGTTCATATTCCATTTTTAATACCGGACCCTTTTTACTTTGCGAAAAAGAAACGTCTTGGTAAGAAATATGAACAATAGATTTGTCTTTTTCATTAACCAATCCTGTATATTCCAAATACCGTTTTAAAAGTTCAGGAAGCTCTTTTTCTTCCCAAACTTTATTTTGTTCTCCCCAATAAAAACGTAAGTCTCTTTGAAACTCTTTTTTTAACGTAGACTCTCTTAATAAGAAAATCAAAACAATGATGAAAATCAAAAAAACAAATATATACAACATATTATACACTCCTCATCCGTATGCATTGTACGACTTTCTTTTTCTAGGGTCTAATTTTCTTAGATATTATGCACCTCAAACTAGATAAGATACAAAAAAGAGCATTTCTGCTCTTTTCTTATCCCTCATAGACACGAATACAATGATATCCTTGGTGAATCGCATCCAAGACTTTTCCAGGTTTTACATTATCTCCAATTTGAACAACATCTTATCCAGCTTCTAATATTTGATTATACAATTCATGATTGGCTCTAAATCCAGTTGAAAAAATTACCGTATCCGAATCAATTTTAGATTGCACACCATCTTTTTCAATCCATACACAGTCATCCAAAATTTCTTTGGTTTGTGTTGCCGTATGAATACGGAGGGTACTATGATCTACAAGATAACGAATGTTTTGTTTATTGGCGACAAAAGAAGGTGCCATTAGAATATCCGGTGCTATTTCTACAACCGAAACATTTTTTCCTTGTGCGGCAAATTCACAAGCCATTTCACAACCAACTTCGCCTCCACCAATAATGACTACATTTTGTCCAACTTCAAATTGTCCCATTAATGCTGGAACGGCAGTACAAACATGCGCTTTGTCATGTCCTGGAAGAGGAATGCGAATCGGATTGGCTCCACTGGCAACCACCACAAAATCTGGGGCAAATTCTTTTACTTTATCAATCGTCGCAATAGTATTCAATTCCACATTCACTTTATATTTTTCCACTTGCCGAATTAAATAGTCCAATTGAGCTTTGACATCTTTTTTAAAACGCATTTGACCAGCCGCCGCTAAAGCACCACCTAAATAATCGTTCTTTTCCCAAAGTGTTACATCCATTCCTCTTTGTGCAGCACTTGCAGCCGCTTTTAATCCACCAGGGCCGCCACCGATAACTAAGACTCTTCTCTTTTCCACCATAGGTGTTAAGGCATATTCCTTTTCATGCATGCTCGTTGGATTGACGGCACAAGGACGAGCCCATCCTTTCATCGAATTGGCATGACATTCACCACATCCAATACAAGGCACTATTTCATCTTCCAACCCTTTTTTCACTTTATTTGCCCAATACGGATCAGCAATCAATCCATGTCCAATCGCAATTAAATCAACAATTCCATCTTCCACAGCTTTTTTTGCCGTTGGAACATGGTTTAATTTTCCATGGGCTAAGATTGGTACATTCCCTGTCACTTCACGAATAATTTTAGCCGCTTCTAAATCAAATCCTGGTTCTTGATAGACCGAACTTACCATACGCCATCGACAAGAATAAGCTCCACGTCCAAAATGAATCAAATCCACTGGGATACTAGCTAATCGTTTGGCAATAGCTAATCCTTCTTCTAAAGGACGTTCTTCATCATCCACGCTGTCCAAAGTCATTTTGACCGCAATTGGATACTCTTTTCCACACGTTCTACGAATCTCTTCAATAATCTCAAATAAGAAACGTTGACGGTTTTCAAAACTACCTCCATATTCATCCGTACGCTTATTCCATTTTGCACTTGTGAATTGATCAATCAAATATCCACCATACGCATGAATTTCAATAATATCCACACCAGCATCTTTGGCAAGTTTTGCCGAATATCCCATTGCTTTGACAAGCTTTTTCACACCCTCTGTTGGAAGTTCTCGACACATCATATCTGGATTATAATAATTTGGACAAGGACTTGAACTATAAGGTGGTGTAAAAGGATCAATCCAATTCATTCTTCCGATTCCTGGAGACAATTGAATTCCAAATTTTGCACCATAAAAGTGTACATGCTCGGCAATTTCATGAAGCCAATATACATGTTTAACACTACTCAACAATTGACAAGGGGCTGGTTCAAATTCATCCGAACAAACAACAGCACCTGTTAATACAAGGCCAGTTCCACCTTTGGCTCTTTCTTGGTAGTATTCCACATCTTTGGCATTGAAGGCATAGCTTTGATCCGTTGTAGTTCCCATAGGAGCCAAAACAATTCGGTTCTTTAATCGCAAGTTTCCAATCTGAATAGGTTCGAATAATTTCATAAGTTATCTCCTTATTTGTTACCAATATTATACAAAAAGGAGCATATTAAAATCTAATAATTATGATAGAATATGTCAGTATGAACAAAAAAGTAATGAAAAATATCAAAACAAATGCCTATACACTTTTTAAAGAAAAAGGCTATAAAGAAACAACAATCTTAGATATCTGTGAAGCTTGTTCGATAACCAAAACAACTTTTTATCGTTATGTCCATTCGAAAGAAGATTTGCTCGCATATTATTTTGACGACATACAAGATAATCTTGGTCCATTGGTTGTACAAATTGCCCAAAGCGATAATTATGTAGAAAATATCATTTGTGCATTTGATCTAGTAATCAATCAAATGAAAACTTTTGGACGTGATTTATATTCCCAATTATATATTTCCAATCTAAACACAAACCAAGATACCTTTGAAGATATTCCTTTATTTCAAGAAATTGTCGTGGCATTGATTGAAAAAGGGCAAAAAAATGGGCAAATTATAAATATGGCTTCTAGCCAGGAATTGTTTCAAGTCACAAAAAATCTTTGTTTCGGATGTGGTATTCGATGGTGTTTAAACCAGATCGAAGATGTACGAGAAGAATTTGTGAAATCTATCAAAATCGTCTTACAAGTTGTAGATGACTAGAAAGGAAATATATGGAAAATAAAAACAGTTTAATTCATGGAAATATCACCAAAGGCTTGATAGCTTTTACCATTCCTTTCCTATTCTCTTATTTTCTTCAAACCTTTTATGGAATGGCTGATTTGATGATTGTAGGATTGTTTGAAGGGGCTAGTAGTACCTCTGCGGTTTCCATCGGATCGCAATTTATGCATATGGTTACCGTACTTGTGGTAGGACTTGCCATGGGAGTGAGCGTACATATAGGCCATTGTGTAGGGGCAAAAGAAGAAAAAAAAGTTGGTCAATGCATTGGAACATCGATATACATTTTTGGATTCCTTTCCATTCTCTTGACCATTCTCTTTTTTGTGTCCGCTAGAAACATTGCCTTTCTTCTCCAAACACCAAAAGAAGCTTTGGAACCAACCATTCAATATCTTAAGATTTGCTCCTTAGGTATTCCATGGATTATCGCCTACAATGTGATTGCTTCCATTTTTCGAGGATTGGGCGATTCAAAAAGACCCTTGTATTTTGTGGCAATCGCCTGCGTTGTCAATTTAATACTAGACTATGTTTTCATTGGATTTTTTCATTTATCCACAAGTGGTGCTGCACTGGCAACCATCATTGGACAAGCCATCAGTGTTCTTGTTTCCCTAATCCTAATGAAAAAAATTCAATTTGAAGTTCCCATTTCCAAAAAGGAATTTCACTTTGATTTTTCAATCTTAAAAAAAATATTATATATAGGTACACCTATTGCTTTTCAAGATGGAATGATTCAGATTTCCTTTTTAATCATTACTATCATTGCCAATTCACGCGGATTGATTGCTAGCAGTAGTGTAGGAATCGTTGAAAAAGTGATTAGCTTCTTCTTCCTTGTTCCTTCCGCTTTCCTATCCTCCATCTCCACTATGACCGCACAAAATATGGGAGCGAATCAACCAGAACGAGCGAAAAAAGGCTTGTTCATCGGGATGCGAATTGCGATGTTGTGGGGAATCATCATTGCCTTATATTGTCAATTCTTTCCAGAAACCTTTGTTTCACTATTCACAAAAGATGTGCAAGTTATCCATTCTGGATGTGAGTACTTACGCTCCTATGTTCTAGATACGTTTTTTGCTTCAATACACTTTTGTTTCAGTGGATATTTTTGTGGAAGCAATCGATCTGGCTTATCATTCATTCACAATATCTTTTCTATATTGTTGTTTCGAATTCCAGGTGCTTACTTGGCAAGTTTATGGTGGCCATCAACCCTATATCCTATGGGATTGGCTCCAGGAATCGGTTCTATTTTTTCCGTATTCCTATGTGTTTACTTCTACAAAAAGATTACTTCTACGCAAAAAAAGAACAGTTAATCTGTCAATGTCATTAAGATAATTTATTGACATACCATCCAGACATAATTGTTTGGATG
>JAUNDJ010000065.1 GCA_030526175.1 Bacillota bacterium | reverse complement strand
ACAATTCGTTCGGATGTAGACTTCGTATTAACATTCGAAGAAGTTATGGGAATGTTTGAAGCAAAAGCAATCGAATTAGAACAAATGATCGAATCTGAAAAATTAACAGAAGGATCAAATACAGGACGTGAATTTGCTGTAAGTGGTGGGGTTGCCAAAGCCGTTAAGTCATTAATTAATAAAAAACATCCAGAAATCGATGTTAAAGTTCAAGCAGCTGAAGGATTAAAGAACTGTCGTACAATGTTGATGATGGCAAAAGCAGGAAGATTGAATGGTTACCTATTAGAAGGTATGGCATGTCCAGGAGGATGTGTTGCCGGAGCTGGTACTTTACAACCAATCACTAAATCGACTGCATTAGTAAAAAAATACTCTACAGAAAATACAGAACGTAAATTAGCTGACGATTCTGCATATGGAGATAGACTTCACGAATTAAGTGAACACTAGAAATACTGTCAATGAGGACGGAATATTTATATTCCGTTCTTTTTTTTATTAAGGAGAATGTATATGAGACGATATCAATATTATAAGGTTGCAGCAGCTACACCAAAAGTTTGGATAGGAAATCCAAAAAGAAATAAGGAAGAAATATTAAAAATCATCAAAATGCTTCCTTCAGATACACAATTGGTAGTTTTTCCAGAATTATGTTTGTCAGGATACACTTGTCAGGATCTATTTTATGAAGAAATTCTATTATCCCAATGTAAAAATAGTCTAATAGAGCTTTGTAAAGAACTTCCCAAGAATTTGGTAGCCATTGTCGGTCTACCTATTCAGATACAAAATAAACTATACAATGGTGCTGCATTTTGTTTCCAAGGACATATCTTAGGGGTCTATCTAAAAACGTATCTACCAACGTACAATGAATTCTATGAAAGTCGCTGGTTTACTTCTGGAAATGAAAATACGATTTCTCCTATCAAAATTGGAGAAGATATCGTTCCAGTCTCTAATCATATTGTATTCAACGATATTACAACGAAAGCGAAGATTGCCATTGAAATCTGTGAGGATCTTTGGGTAGCCAAACCAGTAAGTATTGATCACGCTCTCCAAGGAGCAAATATCATTGTTAATCCAAGTGCTTCCAATGAAACCATCGCCAAAAAACAATATCGGCGAAATCTAGTCAGTACGCAAAGCGCACGATTATACGCAGGATATGTATATGCTTCCGCTGGAACAGAAGAAAGTAGCAGCGATTTGGTATTTTCTGGACACAATATCATTGCCGAAAATGGCACAATACTAGAAGAAATGAATTATGAAAGTGAAATGCCATATATTGTCACTGAAATTGATCTTCAACATTTAGAAAATGACCGAATTCACTTTAAGACTAGTCTTTCCGAAAAGACAGGAACAAATTATATAGAAGTGACATACCAATCCATTCCATTAGACACTATTGATCTTACTCGAAAAGTCGAACCCTTCCCTTTTGTTCCTCAAAAAGATTGGGAACGAAAAGAACGATGTATGGAAATACTATCCCTTCAAGCGCAAGGCTTAGCAACCCGACTTCGAAAAATACACGCACAAAACGTCGTAATCGGTATTAGTGGCGGGCTAGACTCTACTTTGGCATTATTAGTTTGTGTAAAAGCCTTTGAAATCAATGGTATGGATACAAAAGGAATCCACACCATTACCATGCCAGGATTTGGAACAACAAAACGTACTAAATCAAATTCCGATGTTCTGATGAAGCTTCTTAACACAAGTAGCCAGACCATAGAAATTAGCGACTCTGTCCTTCAACATTTTAAGGATATCCATCACGACCCTTCTTTGCAGAATATTACTTATGAAAATGCCCAAGCAAGAGAACGTACACAAATCCTAATGGACCTGGCAAATAAGTACAATGGAATAGTGATAGGAACTGGAGATCTAAGTGAGATGGCATTAGGTTGGTGCACATACAATGGAGACCATATGTCCATGTACGCCGTAAATATGAGCATTCCCAAGACACTAGTGCGATATATCGTTGAGACACAAGCATTAATTGAAAAAGAAAAAGGTAATGTCGAATTATATCAAGTACTACAAAACATATGTGACACCCCTGTCTCACCAGAACTACTCCCTCCTACTTCCGAAGGAGAAATTCTTCAAAAAACAGAAGAAGTGTTAGGATCGTATGATCTACATGATTTTTATCTATACCATATGCTTCGTTTTCATGAAGAACCAAAAAAAATCAAGGATTTATGTGCACTTGCTTTTCCCACAATTGACAAGAGCACTATAAAAAAATCCATGCAGACTTTTTATCAACGATTCTTTTCACAACAATTTAAAAGAAACTGTGTACCAGATGGAATTAAAATTGGTTCCATTTGCCTTTCCCCAAGAGGAGATTGGCGAATGCCTAGCGACGCAAATAAAGAATTATGGATGGAAGAACTGGAAAATTAAAACAAGTAAATAAACAAAAAAAGAGATTAGCCGTCATCTCTTTTTTTGTATAGCGTATTTCGCTATGTGAACTTATCCATTTTTAGACAAATAAATGTTAACGCTAGTTATAAGGAAAAGTCAACGTATTTGACAATTTCAGAGAAAAATCACATATTTCACATATTTCACTGTTTCATAAGACAAAAGAAGAAAAATATGATATAATATTTGAACTGAGATTTATTTAAACAAATACCCATACTCCGTTTATTAAATCTCTGATACCCATTATATTCTACCGAAAGCTTTTTCAAATGATAATCTAAATCTTACAATCATTCCTAAACTCAAAAACCACTCAGTAAGTATCATCATTCCATATGTGTTTTCGGTAGAATATTTTTTATTAAAAAGGAACTTCAGCAACGAAGTTCCTTATTTTGTTTTCTTAATCTGCTTTTTTAGACGCTTCAATAATACGTTTAGCGATAGCTTCTGGAACTGGATCGTAACGATTCATTGAAGTAGAATATGTACCCAATCCTTGTGTCATAGAACGAAGTTCAACCGCATAACGTGTGATTTCAGCCATTGGCACTGTAGCTTCGATAATTTGATTTCCTTCTTCAGGAGTCATTCCCATGATAGCTCCACGACGTTTGTTTAAGTCACCAATTACTGTACCAGTAAATTCATCTGGAACCTTAATCACGATATCCATAATTGGTTCTAAAAGAATAGGACGACATTTTTCCATACCAGCTTTGAAAGATAAGTGTGCAGCTGTTTTGAATGCCATTTCGTTAGAGTCAACATCGTGATATTTTCCATCTAATAAAGTGGCTTTAATATTTACCATCTTATATCCAGCAAGAGGACCTTTTAAGACACATTCACGAAGTCCTGTTTCAACAGCTGGGAAGTATTGTTTAGGAACTGCCCCTCCAAAGACTTTTTCATCAAATACTAATTCTAATTCATCTGGATTTGGTTCGTATTCTACAAATACATGACCAAATTGACCGTGACCACCAGATTGTTTTTTGTGACGTCCTTCTCCAATTGCTTTTTTCGTAATAGTTTCACGATATGTAATTTTTGGGTTGGCTAAAGTAACTTGCACTTTATATTTTGATAATAATTTACTTAAAATGACATCAATGTGTTGATCACCAATTCCATAAATCACTGTTTCTTTTGTTTCTTTGTTTGTAACTACTTTGAAAGTTGGATCTTCTTCTTGTAGTCTAGCTAAACCATTTGATAATTTATCTTCATCATTTTTGGTTTTAGGGAATACCGCTTGTCCATACATTGGTGTATCAAATACGATACTAGGAGCGATATATTTTTTATCTTTTGCACATAAAGTGTCATTTGTGTTTGTGAATTGTAATTTTGTAACAGCGCCAATATCTCCTGTAAACAACTTACCAGCTGCTGTTTGATATTTACCTTTGATAATAAATACATCCCCGATTTTTTCAGCTTTTCCATTGTTCGCATTCACAACAGTCGAATCACTCGATAAAATACCACTTAATACTTTTAAGTAAGAAATCTTACCAACAAATGGGTCAGCAATTGTTTTGAATACTTGAGCAGTTAAAGTTTCATCTTCCAATGTCATTAAAGAAGCTTCTTCTCCTTCAGGAGTTGTTACTTCGTATAATCCTTGTTCTGAATATGTTGGGAAATACTTAACAATTAAGTCCATTAAACGTTGGATACCAATTGATTGTGCAGCAGAACCAGAATATACTGGACGAATTTCACCATTTCTTACACCAATACGAACACCTTTTGTAAGTTCTGCATCCGTAAATTCTTCTCCTTCAAAGAATTTTTCCATCAATTCATCATCACCCATCGCAACCGCTTCGGCAATTTGATCTTTGTATTCGGCAACGATATCTACCATATCTTCAGGAACTGGTTGAGCAATATCCCCTTCAGCCTTAGGCCCTTTATAATACCAAGCTTTGTTACGAATGATATTTACAGAACCAACGATTTCACCATTTTCAACAATTGGAATTTCAAAAGGAATGACACTTTTTCCAAATTCTTCACGAAGACTTGCGAAAGATTCTTCAAAAGAAGCACCTTCTTCATCCAACTTATTAATAAAGAAGATAGTTGGTTTTTTTGCTTCTACAGCTTGTTTATAAGCCAATTTCGTTCCAGCTTGTAGTACGTCTTTTGCGTTCGCAACAATTAAGCAACTATCCCCTACCGCAAAACCTGCTTGTTTTTCTCCAACGAAATCTAAATAACCAGGTGTATCGATAAAGTTAATTTTACATTCATTCCATTCAATAGGAACAATAGAAGTATAGATAGATACTCCACGACGAACTTCTTCTGTATCGAAGTCGATCATGCTACTTCCTTCGCTTGTTTTTCCAAAACGATCCGTAGCTTTTGTATAATACAACATGGATTCTAACACAGCTGTTTTACCAGCACCGCTGTGTCCTAATACCGTTACGTTTCTTACTTCAGAACTTAAATAGTCACGCATGATACGAATCCTCCTACTTTAATAGTGGCTCTAATTGAGCACGGCAATATTCACGTACATACGCAATAGCCGTATTTCCTTGTTTATCTTGCATATCTTTATCAGCACCATACGCTAATAATTTTTCAATTAAACTTGGATATCCTCCATATGCAGCTCTCATTAAAGCTGTGCAACCATTATTATCAAAAGCATTTACATCCGCATTTCTTTCAAGAAGAATTGAAATTGTGTCACGTTTAAATGCGATACAAGCTTCCATTAAAGCTGTACGACCAACTTCGTCTTGCGCATTAATATCTGCACCAGCATCTAATAATACATTCACACAACGATCACGGCCTAATAAAGCTGCACGCATTAGAGCTGTACGACCACGATCGTCTTTCGCATTTACATCCGCACCAGCTTCAATTAAAGCTTTAAGGATTGTTCTGTTTCCTTTTTTAGCAGCTGCCATAACTGCTGTTTTTCCTTTATTATCCACCGCATTTACATCCGCACCATTATCGATTAATACTTGTACAATTTCTTTGCGATCTTTTTTCGCAGTAATCATTAAGGCTGTTTTTCCATCTCCATCACAAATATTCACATTGGCTCCAGCTTTAATTTGTGCACAAACCATTGGGAAGTCCCCATTCGCACATGCGTCCCAGAAAACGCGGTTGAAATTTTGATCCATATTATATTTTCCTCCTTAAGAATCAAAAAAACTGGACGAACAACATACAAAACGTACGCTTACACCCAGTCATTATATAAAAAGAGAGTATTAACACTCACAGATACAATTTTATTATTAGCTCTTCCTTGAACATTGCTTACCATGTTAACCACTCCTTTCGAACATGGTTTTATTATAAACAAATCTATGGCATTATCAAATCAAGTACCAAGTTGGACAAATAAACGACCAAAAAAGCCATTTCAAAAAAAGAACCGTGAAAACACGATTCTTATACGCGAATAATATAGTTTAAAACATCTTTTCTCAAAGGAATATTGTACTCACTAAAAGGATTATAAACTAAAGCTGCCAAATTTTCTTCCCTTAAAACAACACTTGCCAAATCCTTAATATCCATTCTTTCCAATAACACATCCTCACCAAATTGTTGATGCGTTTGTGCAATTTCATAGAACACAGGAATGGCAATTTCATCCTTTTCTCCTCTAAGAATCACAAATTCACGAGGATTGTCCTTTTTCACAGGGACTAAAACATCTAAACAAGCCAAAATCTGAATGACTTGTACATATTTTTCATGAACCGGATTTTCAAAAAATTCACGACAAGCCGGATATAATGTTTCACCATACGCCTTCTTAAGTTCTTGTATTTTCTTCAAAACCATATCATCCAGATTCAATTCATACAAAAGTTTAAAACCATATAGAGCAACTGGATAATTCTTTCGACTCTCAAAATTCAATCCCATATTAAACAATATGGACATTAACTCTTGATCCGGTGCCTTTGGAATTTGATATTTTGAAAAGAGTGCAGATAATTCTTTTTCATCCGGATATTGTTGAATACCTGTTTTACAAGCAATCTCCTTTACTGCTTCTTCTAAACCAGGAAGCGAAGAATCAAAATAATGTGCATAATATAGACAATACGCTTTCACCGTTTCCTCTTCAAAACAAGAAGATAAATTCATATAGATTTGAGCAATAAATTCTCTTTTATACGCATATTCTAGAAGTTCTAAATTCTTTTCCTTATACATTTTCAAATCTGTTTTATACAATTCCGCTTCCAGTAAACGAGTTTCTAAATCACAAGGATTCCACCACAAGCTTTCTTTTAAATTCGCTTTGGCAACACTGACATTTCCCAATTGATATTCTACAATGGCAGCCATTTTAAAAAAGCGACCATAATTATTCGGCACATTTTGGATAGGCTTTTGAATCCCCTTTTTTATCGAATAAATAAACTCTTGAACCGGCTCCTCAAACGTATGATTCTCATATTTTTCATCTTCTCTAGCTTCTTGTTCAGCAACCTCAAAAAGAGGATCCATAATTTCTAAACACGCTTGAAGATTTCCTTGATTCAGTTCTTTTTGAAGAACAAATAAACTTTGATTAAACTCCATAATTCATACCCTCTAATTCAATAATGTATTACCAATCAATCGCTTTAGCTCATCCACCTCAAAAGTGAATCCATCCGCTTCTGGATTGAAAATAATTCCATTCACTTCTTCTTGTGAACGATATGCCCACTGAATCACTTGCTCTATCGAAACTTTCACCGGAGAATACTCTTTCAATAAAGCTGGATCGATTTCTTTTTTTGTAAACAATACAAAATAAGGCTGTCCATCTCGAGTTGCGATCGCATATTCATCTTTCGAATCCTTTTTTAAAGCAGCATATACTTTTAAATTATGCATTTCAAAAAGAATACGGTTAAACTTTCGTTCACATGGGTCTTTCGCATATTCCTGTATCAAAGACTCAAATTTTTCTAAAATGGCATCTTCCAACGCATCGATTTTCTTTACCGAAGCTTCGTCTTCAATCAATTCATAAATTGTATTCCAAACAAACAAGCTTTCTTTTAGACGATTGTGCTTTTCACAATAATTTGCGATAGAAAATAACACTTGTAACATTTCTTCCCCAGGTGCTTTTTCAATCTTATACTGTTCAAAAACCGTAGTCACTCTTTCAGGTTCTGGTGCTTTTAATTCATACGGACAAGCATCTTTTACCCGATTGATATATTTATTCGCTTTAGATTTACGAGCAAAGAATCCTGCAAAAAAAGCAGAATAATAAGCCACTTCATATTCTTCTAAATCCAAATACAATCCGGATAGGAAACAATAAATATTTCCAATATCTTCTTTTTTAAATGCATATCGGAAAGCTTTACAAACAAATTCTTTTGCCCCATCCAAGTCCTGTTCGACTTTTAAAGCTTGTGCATACCCTATATAACTAGCAATCTGCATTGGATTCCAGCGCATAGCACAATTGAATTTTTCTTTTGCTTCCTGTGTTCGATTTAATCCTAATAAAGCTTTTCCATAAAGATGGTAGGCTTTTCCATAGTTTTCTGGAGCATTTCCAGTAGGCGTTTGAATACCATGAATCACCCTATACACGCTCTCTTGTAAACCATCTTCAAAAGTATAAAATCGAAAAATATTATCTTCATTAAACATTTTCAACATTTCAAAACATCTAAATAAATTTTCGATTTTCTCCAAAGCTTCCTCATATAAATGATCATCTATTAATTCTTCAACATCCGCTAGTTGATTTTCGCAAGCTTTGTGATTTTCTTCCAACATACGAGCCATCTCACTTTTAGCCTTATCCGGAATACGATCTGTGATTTTTGATAATAGCTCAAATCCAATAGCTTCGATCTCTGGATGATCTTGATTTTCTTCTAAAACATTCACAATCGTTTCAATATCTTTTAATGCATCCCCTGTCATTTGATCTAAAACTTCTTGTATAATCTCTTGTTTCGTTTTCAAAAAATCACCTCCACCATTGTTACATTGAATCTATTATACTACTACATGTCCATATTTCAAAATTCACAAAAAAAGCTTATAAACAAAGAGTTGTCTATAAGCAAAAACAAATTAATTCGCCATCTTCATTCTTTTTCAAAGCGAATTTGACAAGGGTATCTTGATTGTCCAAAAGTACACCTTCTAAACAACCCTCTTTTTCATTCAAACCCATCATTTTAACCCATTTCTTCTCTGTGCCAAAATGCACTTGTACGAAATCGGGACAACAAGTATCTCGACAATCATCAATAAAATCCAATTCTCGTAGTTGTTTTACGGACAATGGTGTATGATCTTTTACTTTTTTGATTTTTTTATCATAAATCTTAGGATTTACTTCTAAAACTTCCATTTCATTTTCAAAAATATCTTTCATAGGAATACTAACGGATACGCTAAATTGGGTTGGTAGTGTTTGAAAATCATCGTCTTCCTTTTTTGCACGACATAGGACTTCAAACATAACACCTTTTTCATGATCCACAAAACCATATCCTAAAAAACCAGTAGAATCCGAAGCATCCTCAAACGGAGATAAAAGTTCTTCCAATTCCTCTGTTTTCTCCACATAACAAATTTCCTGATCGATTTCTCTAAAACTAAAATCTTTAACTTTCATATATATCACCACCTATCTTTTACCATAAATTATCGAAAAAATCCATTTTATGATATATTAATAGACATGAATATTATTATTGGAAACTGCATTTCTTTTTTATCCGCACTATTCACGATTTATTCTTCGATACAAAAAGAAAGAGAAAAAATTTATTTCTATCAAATATGGCAATGTTTTGCGATGGTCATTGCTTCCCTGTTCTTTGTTTCTTACAGTGGTGTTTGTACGTTTTTATTATGTACAATTCGAAATTATCTATTAATGAAAGATAAGTATACAAAAAATATGTGTTATCTATTTATGCTTGCGATTGGAATTCTAGGCATCCTGTCCAATAATCGAGGTATGCTCGGACTTTTACCAGTAATCGGGTCAATTATCTATACGTATGGAAGTTTAATTTGTAAGAAGACGATTTCTATAAAAATAAATATTATCCTAAATTTACTCATTTGGGGAATCTATGAAGGAATGATCTACGACTTTGTTTCCGCTATCGTAGATGGAAGCTCAGCCATCATAACAATATATTCCATACAAAAAGAAAAGAAGGAAGCTCCTTCTAAATCTTTTTCATAATTTCAAACAAAGAATTTGGTATGACCAAAGAATTTGTCATAGGATCTAGGACAATACCAACAAAACTCTTCACCTGAATATATTTAAATATTTCCAAGAATTCCACTTCCATTTTCACAAAAGAAGAATCAAGTTCTTTCATTTGTTCCAAATTTGTGAATAGGGCTGCATATTCTTGGTTTCCTTTGGAAAATGGTTGAAACGCATAGGAGATACCATCTATCGTGGTCACAACATCCCCTTTTCCAGTAAACCTCACACAAGGAACGTACACTGTCGAGTCTTTTAAACAAACAAGAATACGAAATAAAGTGTCTTCGTTTTTTTGTTTCTGAAAATCATCCATCAATCTTCTTAAGACAATTCCATCTCGTAACATTTCTTTTTTCATCTTTTACTCCTTTGCTGGTTGAATCTTTTTAATCCATTTTTTGGAACGCAAACGGAATATACACCAGACAGTCTTAATGAATTGATCCAATTTTAAACTAATAAAAATCCAGAATCCAGGAAGATGCCATACCAATCCTGCTAAAGCACCCACAGGAACTGAAACGATCCATAAGAAAATAATATCCGCAAGCATTAAGAATTTAGTGTCTCCGCCACCACGAAGAACCCCTTTGGTTAAAATTGTATTCGTACTTTGGAAAACAACCACAAAAGCTATCGCATTCATCAATTCTCTTGCCAAGGCTTTCGTTTCTGGAGTGATATTATACAAACCTATAATTGTATCGCACAATAAAAGAATTATTCCACAACCAATCAGCCCAATAATACATCCTAAAGCGGCGAAAGTAACACCTTGACGCTGCGCTTTTTCTACATCCCCTTCACCCAGTGTATTTCCAGTAATGATACAGCTGGATTGAGACACTCCTTGAATAAAAACAGTGGACAATTGTTGTACGACTGTAGTAATCGCATTTGCAGCAACAAAAGCTGCACCAATATGCCCCATTACAACAGCTACAGCACTATTCCCTATTCCTAATAAAGCATCCGAAACAAGAACAGGTGAAGCAATTCGAATGTATTCACCCATTAAATCTTTACAATTCATGCCAAGATCTTTAATTTTTAGTTGAACATTCTTTTCTCTAAAAAACAAGAATCCAATAATAAACACAAACTCAAAAACACGAGCAATCAATGTTCCTAAGGCTGCTCCACGAACTTCCAAACGAGGCATACCCAATTTTCCATAAATAAAGACCCAGTTGAAAAAAACGTTAATAAAAAACGCAAAAATACTAGAAATCAAAGGAATATTCGCTTTTCCAACCGATCGTAAGACAAGACTTGTAGTTAGTGAAAAACCCAGTAAATAGTAACAAGGAATACTAATCATAAAATAATCGATTCCAGATTGAATAACTCCATTTTCACTTGTAAACAAGGTCATGATGGTTCTTGGCATGCATAAAGTAATAAGAGCAAAAAAGGTAGCCACTATCGCCGTCATTCTAAGCATGATGACAATGGACTTTTTCAAACTCTCAATATTTTTCATTCCCCAGTATCGACTTGTTAATACACTAGCTCCCATTCCTAGTCCCATACAACAAGTCTGAAAAATACTAATAAACTGATTGGCCAGCGTTGCTCCTGACATTTTAATTTCTCCTAAGGAACCCAACATAATATTATCCATCATATTGACACCTACGGTAATTAATTGTTGTAAGGCAATCGGAACAGCCAATACAAGAAGCTTTTTATAAAAACTCTTATCTTTCACAAATACATTCATACTCTCTTCTCCCCCTTAAAGAAATTATATCAAGTCAGAAGAAAAGAAGTTAGCTAAAAAACTAACTTCTTATTATTTCATTAGAATTTAATAACTTTGTAACAACGATCACATAAGCAATCTACGTTGTGAGATTCTGTAATATTCCAGCAACGAGGACAAACACTTCCTTGTGCTTTTAATACTTCAACATTTAAATCTCCTTCAACAAGTGTCGCTTTAGAAACGATCAACCATTGTGCCACAGAAGGTAACATTTCTTCTAATATAGCTTTTGTTTGAGCATCTACAGAAACTACGATTTCAGCTTCTAAAGACTTACCAATAGTCTTAGCAGCACGCGCTTCTTCTAATGCTTTAAATACCGCATTACGAACTTCGAAGCAAGTTGCCATTTTTTCTTTTAAATCCGCCGCAACTTCAAAGTCTAATGTTGGGAAGCTTTCTAAGTGAATTGATTCTTCGTTAAAGTGCATGAAGTTGTTGATTTCTTCTGTTGTGTGACAAAGAATTGGTGCCCATAATTTAGTAAGAACTTCACATGCAGTATAAAGTACAGTTTGCACTTCACGACGAGCACGGTCATCTTCTTTTTCAATATAAAGAATATCTTTTGTGTAATCTAAGTAGTAAGCTGATAATTCGTTTGTCATGATGTTTGTCAATGTTGAAACAACATCACTGAAACGATAATCGTTATATGCTTTTTCTACAGCTTCAATGCTTTCTTGTAAACGAACTAAGATGTATTTATTTAAATCACTTAATTCATTTAATGGTAAACAGTTTTCTTTAGTGAAAGTGTTGTCATCCAAGTTTGCCATTAAGAAACGGAATGTATTACGAACTTTACGATAGTTTTCAGAAACTTGTTTTAAAATCGATTGTCCCATACTAGCATCGGCTTGATAGTCAACACTTGTTGCCCATAAACGAAGTACATCGGCACCTTGTTTAGTTGTGATTTGAGCAGGAGCAACGGCATTCCATAAAGATTTAGACATTTTTTGTCCTTTTTCATCCATTACGAAACCGTGGCTTAATACTTGTTTATAAGGAGATTTTCCATGAACTGCAACACCTACGATTAATGAAGAGTTAAACCATCCACGATATTGGTCAGAACCTTCAAAATATAAATCCGCAGGATATCCTAATCCTTTTTCAATCATAGCTCCTGTGTGAGAAGAACCAGAGTCGAACCAAACATCCATTGTATCTAATTCTTTTGTAAAGATTCCATTTGGTGAGTGTTCTGAAGTATATCCTTCTGGTAATAAATCTTTAACATCTCTTTCAAACCAAACGTTTGATCCATATTCTTCAAATAATTTCGCAACGTGAGAGAAAATTGCTTCGTCCATTAATGGTGTTTCATCTTCTCCATAGATAATAGGAATTGGTACACCCCAAGCACGTTGGCGAGAAATACACCAGTCACCACGATCCGCGATCATGTTGTGCATACGTTGTTCTCCCCATGCAGGAATCCAATCTACCGCGTGAATTTCATCTAATAATTCTTGACGAATTTTATCAATAGACGCAAACCATTGTGTAGTTGCACGGAAGATAATTGGTTTTTTAGTACGCCAGTCGTGTGGATAGCTGTGAGTAATAAACGCTAAACTTAATAAGCTTCCTAATTCATCTAATTTTAATGTAACTGTTTTATTTGCTTTATCAAATTCAGCCGATACTTCTTGTCCAGCTAACCATTCACCACAATCTTCCATCATACGACCTTGTCCATCAACGTTACAATATACTGGTAAATCGTATTTCATACCGATGAAGAAGTCGTCTGCCCCAAATCCAGGTGCTGTGTGAACACATCCAGTACCAGCATCGGCAGTTACGTGTTCTCCACACATAACTAATGATTCACGTTCTGGATATAATGGGTGTGTACAAGTAATATATTCAAATTCTTTACCTTTGAAAGTTTTAAGAATTTCATATTCTTCAATTTTGAATTCGTTACATAAAGATTCTACTAATTCAGCCAATACAACTAAATTTCCTTTTTCTGTTTTCACTAATGCATATTCAAAATTAGGGTGAACAGAAATACCTAAGTTAGCAGGAATTGTCCAAGGTGTTGTTGTCCAAATTACAAAGTAATCATCGTTAGTTAATACACCTTTTCCATCTTTAACTTGGAATTTTACATAGATTGTAGGTGATTTAACATCTTTATATTCTACTTCTGCTTCCGCTAATGCAGATTCAGAACTTGGTGACCAATAAACAGGTTTTAATCCTTTGTAGATTAATCCTTTCATTGCCATTTTTCCAAATACTTCAATTTGGCGTGCTTCAAATTCTTTTTGAAGTGTGATATATGGGTGATCATAATCCCCAATAGATCCTAAAGATAAGAATCCAGCTTTTTGTTTTTCAACTTGTTCTAAAGCATAGTCGTAACAAATTTTACGGAATTCTGCAATTCCCATTTTTTTACGATCGTATCCTAATTTAGTAACCGCTGTTTCAATAGGTAAACCATGTGTATCCCATCCTGGTACATAAGGCACTTTATAGCCTTCCATAAATTTAGATTTGTTGATTACGTCTTTTAAAATTTTGTTTAAAGCGTGTCCTAAGTGGATATCCCCATTGGCATATGGAGGCCCATCGTGTAATACGAAAGGTTTAGCATCTGCTCTTGCCGCTAACATTTTTTCGTATAATCCCATTTCTTGCCATTTTTGTTGAATTCCAGGTTCTTTCTTTGCCAAATTTCCACGCATTTCAAAACCAGTTTTAGGCATGTGTAACGTTTCTTTGCAATCCATGTTCTTTTCTCCTTCCAAAAAAAAATACGTCCTTATCTAATGACGTTATAAACGCGGTACCACCTTAGTTTCTATACAATGATACTGTATAGACACTTGGCATGTGTAACGTACATGAACGGATATTCTTACTTCGTTCAGAATATCAGCCAAGAAGTGATACTAAAATAGTTCCTTATGTAACTCTTTCACCATGACGAATTACTCTCTAAATAATTTCCATATTTTAACGCGTCTTCTTCGTTGCTTATGAATATTTTTCAAATTTCAACATCAGTCGTTCCTTTTTTGTTGTATTCACAATACCTATATATTGAAAACGACCAACTCTTCTAATTGAAACGAAATCATTATTGCACAATTGTTGATTTGTTTCAAGAATGACATCGTTTAATTTTACAAAACCTTGTTTAATTTTTAAATTTGCTTCACTACGAGAACAATGCGATAAAGATGCAACAATCGCATCCATACGAAGTGAACTCACATTGATGATTATTTCTTCTTTTTGAGGACCGGAAACATCCGCAAAATCCACTCTCTCAAATTGTATATGCATACGAGCAATCTGCACACAATTCATTTGGATAAAATCCGCTATTTGTTCTTTTACAAAAATAACGATGCGATCCTCTTCAATACAAATATCCCCAATAACTTCTCGTTCCAGACCAAGATGCATCAACGTTCCTAGTACATCTTTATGCTGAATTTTCCGAAAAGAGGAATTATAAACTGCTTCTAAGATTACCAAATCACTATCGTATAATTCTTCCATTGGCGTTATACAAGCGATTTTTCTTTCTGCATTTCCATATCCTCCATTGAAACTCACAAATAAATCTTTCGGACAAATTTGTGAAACAATACTCTGTTCTGGAAGAGATAAAAAAGAGGTCAAGACCGGCTTATTATACGATAAAGCTTCGCGAAATTGATCCCGAAGCATCGCAATAAAGTCATCCTGACCTTTAATATAAAATTGAGAATGTTCGATCTTATTATTCTTCGTCTTCTGCTTCATCTGGAGAACCTAATGTAATAGATCCTGCGATTCCAGTTTTTTCTGGAGAACATAAGATTACGCCTTTTCCAACTTTTTGGATTTTTCCATCTAACGCAAAAACAACACCAGTTAAGAAATCGATAGTACGTTGTGAGTAGTCACGATCTAATTTGTGTAAATTCACAACAACGTATTTTCCTTCTTTTAAACGTTGTCCAACTTCTTCACATTCACCAAATGAACGAGGTTCAAATAAAACCATTTTTGCAGCTGTTAAAGAAGCAGCAGCGTTGTTTTTATTTTTTGGTCTTTCATAATATGATTGTGATTCACTTACTACTGGTTGTGGTTGTACTTGTGCTTGTACAGGTTGCGCAGGTGTATATTCTTCAACTTCATCTTCATCTTCATCGTCATCGACTGGATTGACAAATTCTTTAAATTTATCCATAAATGCCATGGTATAAATCCTCCTTATCGGGATAATTATAACATATTTTTGTCAATTGAAAAGAAAATATAGTAAAAAATTCATAAATACATATGAAAATCATAGCTTTTTTATTCAAATTTAAACAAATCTGACAATTTGTTATCCATTTTTTTCATTAGAACCATGGGTACAGGATATCGTCTTAGAAAACTCAATTACGAAAATATTGAAAAAAAGAGGTACGTTTTTCCAGTACCTCTAATCGTTTTATTCTGTTTCAATTAATCCATAACCACCATCGTTACGTTTGTAAACAACAGCAATTTTTGATGTTTCATCATCTGTATAAATATAGAAGCTGTGTCCTAACAATTCCATATTCATAATAGCTTCATCCAAAGACATTTCCGTAGGAACGATTGATTTTGTTTTTACAATTTCATCTTCGTCTGTATAATCATTAAACAATTCTGCATCTAAGAACGCTTCTGCCAAATGTGGTTTATTCTTTCTTGTTAGACGAGTTTTTTGACGACGAATTTGATCTTCAAGTTTGTCAATTACTAAATCAATAGCTGCATATAAATCTTCGTGTGATACTTCAGCTCTTAAAATCGCATGTTTTGTAGGAATAGTAACTTCAATTTTTTGTTTTGTAGGATAAGTACGAATCAAAACATTAGCTGTATCATCCTCATCAATGACATAATATTTTGTAAGGTTTTCTAATTTTCTTGTAACCTTATCACGAATACCTTCAGTAACGGTAACGTTTTTTCCAACAATGTTAATCTTCATAATATGTACCTCCATGAATACTTGTTTTAGTAATTCCATTATAGCATCATATTTTAAGAATGAAACTTTTGACCAAATAAGCCATATACGATACCATTTAAGTATAAAAGATTGACAAAATTTCAAATTTAAGTTCATTATCAAAACATTTACTTATACTTTTATTTGATTTTTTTATAATTCTAATTCATAATTGATAAATATAGGAGGAATTTATTATGAACTATGGTTTAATTGGTGAACACTTAGGACACTCATATTCTAAGTTGATTCAAGAAAAATTAATTGACAATTATACGTATGACATTCATGAAGTCGCAAGAGAAGAATTAGATTCATTCATGACAAATAGAGAATTCAAAGCAATCAATGTTACAATCCCCGTCTTTAGGAGTTCTCACCATATTTTTTAGAAGTAATATTAATCCTGGT
>JAUNDJ010000161.1 GCA_030526175.1 Bacillota bacterium | reverse complement strand
GCCCGTTGCTATGCGGGTTTTCTTTATGGTATGCACTCATGTTTGAGTGCTTACGTTCCAATCTGCCCATGTGTGCGAATTACGCCGACACGAACACCTTTCCACATTCCAAAAACAGCCACTCCATCTTTACTATGACGATTTCCTTTAAGATTCGCGACATGCTCACCTGCATGTTTTATATCTTTGCTAGTCCAAGCTTTAGGAAACCAAGCTTGCCCCGTTCTTGTCTTTTTTAATGGATTCTTATGACTTGGGATATTTCCCACTCGAACCCCATTAGGATAAGGCTTTACAATGTTATATTTAATTCCATACTTATCCAATTCGTTCATTCCAGCCTGACCATGACCACCACTTTTCAATCTTATCTGATTTCCTTTTTGTGGCTTGGTATATGCGCCTTCATTAGAATGCACAACAGAAAACTGACTTGCTACACCTGCAGCTCCGCGAGTATTTAATACTCTACCTGTTTTAGTTGTTCCCATATTCGTTCCCTCCTGCATCTTTGTGCAGATAAGGAACTAATACAAATAATTTGAGCATATTTACCTCATCTTTCTGCTAGCAATAAACTAGCCAAGTAATTAAATTTTGTAAGTTACAAATTTTTAATTGCTCTCTTCGAAAGATTGTAGTAAAATAATCAATACCAAATTTTGAGAGATTTTACTAAATCTTTCTTATGAGAGAAACGTATAGCTGCGCCAACAGTTATGCGTTTTTTCTTTTGTTTAAAACAATCAATTTACATCACCACCTTGATCTTGAATTAGCATACCAAGAGTCCCTTTCCGCCTGGCGATTATATTCTTCATCAAAGTCGTACTCATAAGGCTTCATGGGTGCTATTTTATTTATCAAAGAAGCATACTTAAGAACAATAATGTCATCATATTCTCGTTCACTTCTTGATTTCCATTCATACACTGTGTTTGCCAGTGTTTTCTTTCTCTTTGTTGCCGCATCTTCCGATACTTCAAAAGATTCCATAATATAATCAACCGAAATATATTTACCTCGATTTTTGCATTCTCTAAGAATCTGCTCCGGCATAAGCATCTGTGCTGCAAAACAATTTGCCTCTAATTCTTGTTTGTGATACAAAGGATCAGCTTCTTTTAAATTAAATTTATGCCCAAGAATATAATGTCCAAATTCGTGCATTATTCCGAATCGAGTTCTATATGGAGCTTCATCTTGATTGTAAAAAATTATTATTGCACCATAATATTCCATTATTACAGCAGACTCGCTACCAAAATGCTTTATTGGGATTCCATACTTTTCGAAAGCTTTAGCATATTTGCATAGTCTTATATCCGACTGTTCTTTAATAAAAGCACTTACTTTGAACGGAAAGGATTCTATTACATTTGATGAAACCAGAAGTTCATTTGCTTTGCAATATACCTTTGTATAATCTACTGATTTATATATTGCTTCATCAGATATCATCGTCATCCTCCTCGTCATTAAATATGTCCATAAAAACAGCTTTCAGCATTCCTTCGGCTCTAACTAAATCAGCTTCATTAAGTTTTCCCAATTTTCTTTGTAAAGAGCTTAATTGTGGATTTGTGGTTGAAATGACAGATTCATCATCATTTCCCAAAAGATAGTCTGTAGATACTTTAAAATAATTAGCCAACTGGATTAGAACCTCACCTCTTGGAATTGTCCCACTATTCTCCCACATATTCACACGGCTCTTTGATACTCCAAGTTTTGTTGCTAACTGTTCCATGCTCAGACCAGCTTTTTCTCTTAAATCTTTAACTCGTATACCAAATACTTGATTACCCATTTTGTGATTCTCCTTTCGTACAATTTTATTGTACAGTGCAATTTAATTCTTGTCAACGTAAAAAATACAAAATCTTCCTTTTTAGGTATAAGCGCCATACAATATATAGAAAAATGCCACCGGAGCAAACCGATGGCATTCAAAATAATCATCTATTCTTTTTTTGTCACAATAACTCTCCAGTAAAATTTGCGACCATTTTGCGACCACGCATTTCTGAAATGCTCTGTTTTCAAGGCTTTCAGAGGAAAATAGTCTATTCAAACTCGGCAAAGCCATCTCTTTTCTTAAACTATTTTGTTTAATTTTGTTTGGAATATGCCGATATTTTACTCCATTTACACATATTATTTGGGCTTACTGATTTTCTGTTGCCAAAGTGTTGCCATATTTCATTCAAAATGCTCTATGCTTATGGATGTCGCTCCTGTAATCTGACATGCACATTTGATGCTCCAAACAATATATCCGTTACTGTCACTTTTCCCGGATCAACCATATAACAAACAAGGTAGTTGTCAACTACCATTCTACGCATCTCCCATGAATGTTCCGGTTCTGAATCGAATATCGGATATCGTTCCGGAAAACTTTCCAATGTGAGGATGGCTTCTGCAATTCGATGATACTGCCCCATAGCATTTTCCGGCGCCAATAGTATGTTTGCAATATAATTATATATTCCATCCATATCAGCAAGAGCTTCATCAGTAATTTCAACTACATATTTATCCATCAAGAATGA
>JAUNDJ010000064.1 GCA_030526175.1 Bacillota bacterium | reverse complement strand
CCCGTGAATGCATGCGTGAAAGGCATGTGAGTTAACCGTTTCTCCAACGCGCCATACTTATCAGTGCTATCTAATAATACTAAATATTTAATAAGATGTCAAACATTATTTTAAAAAATAAAAAACTCTCATTTCTGAGAGTTACAATCAAATTGGTGACGCGTACGGGATTCGAACCCGTGAATGCATGCGTGAAAGGCATGTGAGTTAACCGTTTCTCCAACGCGCCACATATATGTGGAACTCAGAAGTACTACTCCTAAGTGCCAATAAAATATAACAGAGTTCCACACATAATGCAAGTATTTTTTTAAATTTCTTTATTTTTTCTTTTTTTATCCAATTCCAACCACTCATCAAAAGTCATTGGCTGATAATCCGAGTACATACAAAAACAATTTATGAAATGACATGGAATATGTTCAATTCCTCCACCAATCGCTTCATGCGTTTGATTTTTCACATATTCTTCAAATGTATCCATCAGTTGCTGGTCTTGTGTCTTATGAATATGCCCATGTAACATATACGTTTTAGGATTTCCATCTTCATCTTTTCTATATTGACCGTTGTAACAAGCAATAGGATAATGCGATAAAATAACTTTTCTTCGATTTTCATTTAATTCCGCATATTGTTTAATCCACACAAAACGCGAGGCATCAAATTTTTTATCATCCAAAAAGCGATCGTGATTTCCAACGATTAAATACAGTTTCCCTTGAAGTTGATCTAAAACTTCTTGTGTTTGTTGAGCAGTTCCCCACGAGAAATCTCCCAAGATGACTACTTCATCATTTTTACGAACTTTTTTATTCCATTGTTCAATCATATAGGCATTCATTTCTTCTACACTTGAAAATCCTCGACAATCCATATGCTCGTTTAATGCACGATGCCAAAAGTGTAAATCCGCAATATAATATCGCATAAATACCTTATTCTACTACCTTACAAGCAAATCCTTCATTTTGGAATTTTAATAAATTTCCTTGCAAAGAAAGAGATTCAGATTCTTTGTCTGTTGTATCTAAGAAATCTATATTATAAAGTTCCTGCGGGTCTGCTTTCTTAAAATCGATAGTAATAATTGTTTTTAAGATGTTTTCTTCCCAATATGTTTGAAATTCAACACCTTTAATATTTCCATATGTACTTTGTAAATTATCATTAATTCGTGACAATAAAGCATCTCGATCCGTTTCTTCCGCTAATTGAGCCGATAAATCGGTTGCTCCTTGTTCTTCTTCTTTAAAGATTTGATCACCTTTCGCATAAAAAGTAATAGATGTATTATCTTTTGAACAAACGGTTGTGATTTCTTTCGAAACTTCTTGTGCCTTTTTTTGTTCCGCTTTTTCATCGTAATTTGCACGTGAACATCCGATCAAACACAAACCAAGTAATAACACTATGCACTTTTTCACGATATACACCTCCTATTAGTTTTTCAAGCTTTGTAGTGGTGCTGGGATACGTCCTCCACGATGAATCATAATATCATTTTTTGTTTGGTTAATTGGCATAATAGGTCCACTTCCTAACAATCCACCAAATTCTAATTCTTCTCCGGCTTCCTTACCAATTGCTGGAATTAAACGAACGGCTGTTGTTTTTGAGTTAACCATACCAATTGCTGCTTCATCGGCAATAATTCCAGAAAGCACTTCGGCACTTGTTTCTCCAGGAATTACAATCATATCCAATCCAACCGAACAAACGGCTGTCATAGCCTCTAATTTTTCTAAACATAATACACCAGCACGAGTTGCATCGATCATACCAGCATCTTCACTAACTGGAATGAAGGCACCAGATAATCCTCCAACTGTACTACTAGCCATGACACCACCTTTTTTTACAGCGTCATTTAACATAGCTAAACATGCCGTTGTTCCATAAGCTCCGCACATATCCAATCCCATTTCTTCTAAAATATGTGCAACACTATCTCCTACGGCAGGTGTTGGAGCTAATGATAAGTCTACGATTCCAAAAGGAACACCTAAACGTTCGCTCGCAATAACACCAACCATTTGACCCATACGCGTAATTTTGAATGCTGTACGTTTGATTAAGTCAGCAATCTCATTCATAGGTGCATCTTTAGGCGCTTTAGCCAACGCAGCACGAACTACACCAGGTCCACTTACTCCTACGTGAATTTCTACGTCTGGTTCTCCCACACCGTGGAAAGCTCCAGCCATAAATGGGTTATCTTCTACTGCATTACAGAAAACCACTAATTTTGCAGCCGCAATACAGTTTTCATCTTTTGTAAGTTCCGCGCATTCTTTAATTTTTTGTCCCATAATTTTTACAGCATCCATATTGATTCCAGCTTTTGTTGACCCAACATTTACAGATGCACAAATATGTTCTGTTTGCGCTAATGCTTGAGGAATGGCTTCAATCAATTCACGATCTCCCGCACTAAAACCTTTTTGCACAAGAGCCGAAAAACCACCAATAAAGTTTACTCCAACTGTTTGTGCTGCTTTTTCCAATGTTAGTGCATATTTAACAGGATCCCCTCCTGAAACTCCTACTAACATTGAAATAGGAGTAACGGAGATACGTTTATTAATAATTGGAATTCCGTATTCTTTTTCAATTTGTTCTCCAACTTTTACTAAGTCTTTAGCTTTGGTACAAATCTTGTTGTAAACTTTTTCGCAAGATTTATCGATGTCTGTGTCGGCACAATCTAATAAAGAAATCCCCATAGTAATGGTTCTTACGTCCAAACACTCTTCATCAATCATCTTTATTGTTTCTAAAATATCTTGAGTTTGCATATCATCGCTCCTTAGATACGGTGCATAGAATCAAAAATCGCTTGATTCATTACACGAATAACCAATCCTTTAGATTCTCCTAAAGTACGCATATATCCAGAGAATTCACTTAATGCCACACTTTCTTCGCTGAATTCTACAACCATTGTCATTGTAAAAATTCCGTCTAAAATTGTTTGCGAAACATCTGCGATATTAATTTTTGCGTTTGCACATTCGTTTGCGATTAATGCTAAAATTCCAACTTGGTCCTTTCCAACTACAGTAATTACTGCTTTCATATCTTCTTCCTCCTTAAAATTTTAATGCCAATTTTGAAAACTTCAACAATTCAAACGGCTCGTACGAACTTTGAAGTCCTTCGACGTTTACATCGTATTCATTTGGCATAAATTCCACTTTCGCTTGTTGTGAAAGTAAATCTAGAATAATGCGACTTTGCGCCTTATTCAAGGTCTTTTTCTTTTTCCAACAAATTTCATTCTTTTTATCTACTAAATTGACTTCGATATCCACCAACTCACCCTTCAATAAATCATCCTTCCAATCACAATCTTGCACATTGAAGTAGAAGTCACTAGAATCAATAGATCCTCCTTCTAACACAAAAATCGCAATGTCTTGTGTATAACAGAAGTTAAGATCCATGTCAGCCAATAGTGATAACTCATAATCTGTCCACTCTTCGTCTTTAATAACTAATAAAAAACGATTTTCAACATAATCCATGACAGCACCGAAATCGATGTCATATTCAAATTTTTCTCTTTTCATGGCATAAGTATATCATGACAAAAATAAAAAGGGAATTTCTTCCCTTTCCGTTGTTTCTGATTAAGCTAATGCTGCAGTGATAATAGCCATTGAGTAAACTTCAATCGCGTTACATCCACGAGATAAGTCGTTGATAGGCGCATTTAATCCAAGAAGGATTGGACCATAAGCTTCGAAGTTACCTAAACGTTGTGCAATTTTGTATCCAATGTTACCAGCGTTGATATCTGGGAATACAAATGTATTTGCGTGTCCAGCAACTTCAGATTCTGGACATTTTAAAGCACCAACTCTTGGTGATACAGCTGCATCAAATTGCATTTCTCCGTCAATATTTAAGCTTGGGTTTAATGCTTTTGCTTTACGAGCCGCATTTCTCATTTTATCAACATCTTCACCTTTTCCAGATCCTCTTGTTGAATAGCTTAAATAAGCAATTTTTGGATCAATTCCGAAGATTTTTGCACATTCAGCGATTTCAACACCGATTTCTGCTAATTCATCTTCAGTTGGTTTGATATTAATTGCACAGTCTCCCATTGCTAATACTTCGTTTTCCCCAGAAGCTGAAGGACGAACTAAGATGAAGCAAGAAGAAACGCATGAGTTTCCAGGTTTAGTTTTGATAATTTGTAAAGCAGGACGTACTGTATCCGCAGTTGAATAAGTAGCCCCTCCTAATAAACAATCTGCAACACCCATTTTTACTAACATTGTTCCAAAGTAGTTTCCTTGGCGACAAATAGGAATTGCTTTTTCACGAGTCATTCCTTTTGATTTACGAATTTCAACTAAAAGGTCAACCATTTCATCAAAACGATCCCAGTTGTTAGGATCGATGATAGATGCACCACGAATATTATAACCCGCTTCTTCAGCTGCTGCGAACACTTCTTGTTCGTTACCAATTAAAATTGGGAATAAGAAGTTCCCTGCTAATAAACGAGAAGCAGCTTCCAAAATACGTGGGTCTGTCCCTTCAGTAAAAACAATTGATTTTGGGTTTTGTCTCAATTGTTTGATCATATTTCCAAATCCATATGCCATAAGTATATTTCCTCCAATAATTCTAAATTCTATGAATATGTATACATTATATTCCTTACAAAGTTCTTTTTCCATAAAAAACATTGTGAAATAATTCTCATATCTGTGCTAAAATAATTGGATATATTTTCATATTTTCTCTCTATTTTCTGAAAATAAAATACATTTTTTCACAAAAGAAAATCCTTACAAAAAAAAGATACTTTACACTCGTATAAGAAAGGAATATACTATGTGCCGTACAGAGTAAAAATATGAGCGTTAAGTGCATGGGACACGGGGAGTTGGTCCAATGACGAAAGGTATTATACTTGCGGTTCATATTTTGCATCCCGCTGTTGTGATGAATATGAATTTACTTCTTTTTATCGCAATATGGATAGAAAGGAGTTTTTTTATGCAAAGAATTAAAGAAAGTACAAAAGAATTAAAAAAATTAAGTTCCTTAACCGGAACCGCTATTCTTACAGCATTAAAAGCTGTAATCGCCCAATTTACCATTGCGGTATCAAACATCTTAGAAATCGGATTTTCCAACATTATCGTTGGAGCTACAGCCATGTATTATGGACCAGTATTAACAGGGTTAGCCGGGGTTATGGCCGATACAATCGAATACTTATTAAGACCAAGTGGTCCATATTTTCCAGGATTTGCCCTAAATGAATTCGTAATCGGATTTATCTACGGATGTTTCTTCTACAAAAAAGAAATCACTCTAAAACGAGTGATTGTTGCTGAATTCTTTATTTTCTTAATCGTAAATATGGAAATGACGCCATTATGGTTACATATTCTATACGGAAATAGTTTTATGGCCCTATTTACTGCTCGTATTGTGACACAATTGATTAAACTTCCCGTCAATATCGCATTACTATATTTATTATTATCAACTCTACAAAGAATTAAGAAGCCACGTTAGTGACTTCTTTTTTTACCATGTTTCCGAAAAATCTCTTTCGCCTTCTATAAGAGGAATATTCTGACGATTTACAAATCGAATACGAATATATTTATCTTTTTTCAAATATTTTACTACTTCTTTAATCGCATCCGGTTCCCCTTGTACTTCCGCTTTTACAGAACCATCGCTTTCATTTTTTACCCAGCCCGTACAACCTAAAGAACGAGCTTTCATTGTCATCGAATAGCGAAAGCCAACGTTTTGTACTTTTCCCCAAAACTGTAATTTTTGACGAATCATATTAATAATCCGTTTTAAATCCTTTTTCACCTTCGACAATTGGAATGGTTTCGACATCCATGCGACTAATACGAATGAAACGTTCATTTTTCATCTTATCCAATAAACGTTCAATATTCTTTTCTTCCCCTTGCAGTTCCGCTCTAACCGTTCCATCATACTCATTTCGAACCCACCCTGTTATTTTTAATGTGGCTGCATGACGAGCAATAGTAAAACGAAAACCTACACCTTGAACAAATCCTAAAAAATGTACTTTTTGACGAATCATTATGATTTCTCCTTTTCTAAAATATATGCACGAATTTGAGACAGAAAATACAACGATCCACATATCAATAAAGTTCCATCTTTCACTTCCTGACATATTGTTTCATACGCTTCTTTCCAATCCGCAATAACACGAACAGGATAGTCCTTCGCTATATTTATTGCACGATCAGCTCTTTCGTGTTCAAACTCACACACTGTTACATTTTTGCTAATGGTGCACAAACTTTCTAACATAGAATGATTCGGTTTATCTCTCAAAGCAGTAAACAAGATATGTAGATTCAAGATGTCTTTACAACTCTCAACCAATGCCTCAACACCTTCTTCATTATGAGCACCATCCAAAATAACTCGAGGATGTTCTTGAATTTGTTCAAATCGAGCTGGCCATTTCATACCAAGTATCCCTTTTCGAATGATTGACTTTTCAATAGATAATGATAGTTGTTCGATTGTTTCAATTGCCAAAGAAGCATTATATGCCTGATATTTAGCCAATGTATTCTCTTGTATATCTATATAATTTTTATAATCAAAATGCAGTTTTTTATCAACAAAAACATTCTTTGGATTTTCACAAACAATAAAAGGACTCTTTTTTTCTAAACAAATTTCCTTAAACACTTGTAAGCACTGAGAATCCTTCTCCATAGTCACTAAGGGAATACCACTCTTAATAATCCCTGCTTTGGCTCTAGCAATTTCTTTTTTTGAATTTCCCAAATAGTCCAAATGATCCATACCAATATTTGTGATAACGCTCACCTTTGGAACCATCACATTTGTTGCATCATCAATACCACCTAAACCAACTTCCAAAATCACATAATCTACTTTTTGTTCCACAAAATAAAGAAATGCGAAAAAGACTTGTGCTTCAAAAAAACTTAACTTCTTATTTACACAAATATTTCCATATCGATTTGTCAAAGAAACAAAAGATTCTTCTGCAATTGGTTTCTGATTTACACAAATCATGTCATGATGACTCACTAAAGAAGGAGAAGTAAAAGTTCCGATTGTATATCCTGCTTCGTGTAAAATAGAAAAAATCGTACTGGTTGTACTTCCTTTTCCATTCGTACCTGCAATATGGATACAAGAAAGTTTTTCTTGTGGATTTCCTACTTCTTCCAAAGCTTCAATTAACGCATCTTTGCTCAACACTTCCCGACGAAGTAATCTTATATCTTCAATAAATTCTTGACTCGACTTATACATAATATTTTAATACATCCCCCACAAAATATAGAGATCCACACAACAAACAATCTTCTGGTTCTTTTTCTAATTGAGCAAACATCTCTTGCATATCAATCACCGGATATCCTAGTTCTTCTAATGGATATAAGCGATAACTGTCAAAACGAACCAATGTGATTGGAGAATGTAACGTTTCTAATAACTCCAGCATATATTTCGCGTCTTTTTCCTTTAAAACAGAGAAAAAGATCTTCCCTCTAAATTCGGATAAAGAAGAGACTAAAGCTTCAATTCCATGTGGATTGTGAGCCCCGTCAACAATACGTTTTGGATTGTCTTGAAGAAGCATACATCTTCCTTTCCATAAAAACGAAGAAAGTATATTTTCCAAATTTTGAATTGGCTCATGGATCGTTTCTAATATTTTTAGAGCCAAATAAAGATTGTTCACTTGATATTTAGCCTGAGAAAACGGATATTTTTCTCCTTTCCAAACAAAATAAAGCGCATCTTCAAAAACACTTTCGCCAACAACTGTTTCTAATGTTGTTCCGACTTTTTGCGCTTTATCTTTCATCCTTTGGATACAACCAGGATGCGTTTCTGTCGTAAGAGCAGGAACACCTTTTTTGAATATACCAGCTTTCGTTTCTGCAATTTCTTCCACTGTATTTCCTAAAAATTCTTGATGATCCAAACCGATATTTGTGATCGCACTCACTATATATTCTAAACTAGTGGTCGCATCTCTTTGTCCTCCCATTCCGACTTCAAAAATGCAATAGTCCACTTCTTGCTCAATAAAATAAACAACAGCCATCCATAAATCAATTTCAAACATTGTCATTTCTTTTTCTTCAAAAAAATCAGAATACGCATCATAAATACGTTCCCAATCCTCAAGAGAAATATCATCCTCATTAATACGAATTCTTTCCGTATGACAAATCAAATGAGGACTCGTAAAAACACCAACGCGCTTCCCATTTTCTTTAAGAAACATCATTAGCCATTGACTTGTACTTCCTTTCCCATTCGTACCAGCAATTTGAATATTTTTTAATTTCTTATGTTCTGGACATTTATCATCCAACCAGGAACGGAAAATCGACAAATCGTGATTCCGCCCTCTTTTATTTTCCATTTTTTCTATTTTCTCTAATACTCTCATACATGTTATTATATCACTAGGTGATAAAAATATGATGATGAATAATGACTGGCAAGCTCTTTTTGACCAAGAAATTCAAAAAGACTATTTAATTAACTTGCGATATTTTCTTGCTCGTGAATATAAAACAAAGCATATATACCCTGCAATGGAAAATATTTTTGCTGCTTTTAAAACAACTTCCTTAAAAGATACAAAAGTTGTCATTTTAGGACAAGACCCTTATCACGGACCTGGACAAGCACAAGGATACGCCTTTAGTGTACCCGCAGATTTTCCACTCCCTCCTTCCTTAAAAAATATGTATAAAGAATTAGAAATGGAATATGGAGTCCCTGTCAAAAGAAATGGCGATCTTACCGATTGGGCGAAACAAGGTGTCTTATTAATGAATACTACATTAACAGTAGAAGAATCCAAGCCTCTTTCGCACGGAAATATGGGCTGGCAAAATTTCACGGACGAAGCTTTAAAGATGATTAATGAAAAAGACGAACCCGTCGTTTTCTTATTATGGGGAGCTAAGGCAATTAGCGCCAAACGTTTTTTAAACAACCCAAAACATCTGATTCTTACTAGTCCACATCCTTCTCCATTAAGTGCACATCGTGGTTTCTTTGGAAACAATCATTTCAAATTGTGTAATGAATTTTTAGAAAAAAATGGGTTAAGCCCAATTCAATGGATATGAGAAAAAGGAGAAGAACTAATCTTCTCCTTTTAATTCGAATAAAATATCTCGTAATTGAGCAGCTCTTTCGAAATCGAGTGTACGAGCGGCTTCTTTCATTTCTTTCGTAATATTCTCTATCATTTGTTCCTTTTGTTTCTTAGTAACCTTTTTCTTCTTCATATATTTAGCCGTCATTTCTTTTGTTTCCTTTGAACGAACGACTTCATGAATCGGTTTAATAATCGTTTTTGGAACAATACCATGTTCTTCATTATATGCGATTTGAATCTTTCGACGACGATTGGTTTCATCAATGGCACCTTTCATAGAATCGGTCATCTTATCTGCATACATAACAACTTTTCCTTCTGCATTACGAGCAGCACGACCAATAATCTGAATAAGAGATCGTTTGGAACGAAGGAATCCTTCTTTATCCGCATCAAGAATCGCTATCAATCCTACTTCTGGAATATCCAATCCTTCTCGTAATAAGTTGATTCCGACTAATACTTCGTATTTTCCGGCACGAAGATCGTGAATAATTTCCGTTCTTTCAATTGTTTTTACTTCATGATGCAACCAAGCCACTTTGAAATCCAAATTTTTCAAATAAGCCGTTAAATCTTCAGCCATGCGAACTGTTAAAGTCGTAATTAATACTCTTTGATTTTTCTCAATTCTCTCTTTAATACGATCGACTAAATCGTCAATTTGTCCTTCGATTGGATGCACTTCCACTTCTGGATCAACAAGGCCTGTTGGACGAATGATTTGTTCAATAATTTCACCACCCGTTTGTTCCAATTCATAATCACCTGGTGTCGCACTGACATAAATTGCCTGATGAATCAATCCTTCAAATTCGTTAAATCGTAGTGGACGATTATCTAATGCACTTGGTAAACGGAATCCATATTCAACCAATGTTTCTTTTCTGGCTCTATCCCCATTATACATACCACGAATCTGTGGTAAAGAAACGTGACTTTCATCCACAACTAATAAAAAATCTTTAGGGAAATAATCGAATAAAGTATAGGGTCTTTCGCCTGGCTTTCTTCCATCGATATGACGAGAGTAGTTTTCAATACCAGGGCACACTCCCATTTCTTTTAATGCTTCAATGTCATAACGACATCTTTGTTCCAAACGTTCTTTTTCCAATGGTTTTCCCATTTGATCAAAATATTCCAATCGTTCTTCTAACTCCGCTTCAATACTTTGCGCAGCCTTATGCATAATATCCATACTTGTCGCATATCCGTTGGCTGGATAAATAACATAGACTTGATACGCATTTAATACTTTTCCAGTCAATGGTTCTACTTCACAAATGCGATCCACTTCATCTCCAAAAAACTCAATTCGAATTAAGTAAGTATCCGTATGTCCAGGGGAAATCTCGATCACATCACCTCGTACTCTGAAAGTACCATGAACCGGATCCATATCGTTTCGTGAATATTGTTGATGCACTAGCGCTAACATAAACTCATTTCGATCAATTTCATCCCCAACCCGCACTGTGTAAATCATATTTCGATACTGTTCGGGATTGCTTGCCCCATAAATAGAAGCAACACTCGCAACAATAATCGTATCTCTTCGGTCTAACACACTATTCACAGCTGCCATACGAAGCATATCTAATTCTTCATTCGTTTTCGTATTTTTATCAATATATGTATCTGTTTTTGGAACATAGGCTTCTGGCTGATAATAATCAAAGTTAGAAACAAAGTATTCAACTCTATTATGTGGAAAAAACTCTTTAAATTCACTATACAACTGTCCTGCAAGTGTTTTATTATGCACAAACACTAAAGTTGGCTTATTCACTTTCGCAATCACATTCGATATCGTAAACGTTTTTCCTGTACCTGTTGCCCCTAATAATACTTGGACTTTTTTATTTTCTTCCAATCCTTTTACTAGTTCTTCAATCGCCTTAGGCTGATCCCCACTTGGCTGATATTCAGAAACCAACTCAAATTTATCCATATGTTTTCCTCCATAAGAAAACCGTAGCACAGACTACGGTTTTTTGAAACAAGAAATTGCCGTTTGAAGTTGAATATCTCCTTCACGACCATCGTCTCCCATTTTTATTAAAATTTGATTTTTCAACAATTCCCATGTTTTTTGATCACAATTTCCAGTCGCTTCCAAACCATGATCTTGTTGGAATTTTGCCAAAGAATTCGAACTTACTAGTGAGAAATATTGATCTGTTCGATCCACTTCGTATCCTAAATATTGAAGATACATTTGTAAAGCTGTACCATTGGTATGAACACTATCTGCTTGAATAATATCGTCTTTTTCTAAATCAATATATCCAACAGTTTTTACTTTTTCTTGCACAACTTCTACATCTGGAGCCCATCCGATCCCATCGATATTTGTTCCCTTAGGAGAATACCATTTGGCAATCGTATATTTCATAGACGTTCCATCGCTAAAAGCAATCGAAGTTTGTTCCGTCCCTTTACCATATGTATTTGTTCCTACTGTCGTTAGCTTATCGCCTTCTAAATCCTTTAACGTACCAATCAATGCTTCGCTTGCACTAGCACTATTTCCGTTTTGAAGAACAACGATTTGGTCCAATTTCACTTGTGCATACGTATCATTGGTTCTATACTCTGTTCTTTCTCCTTCTTTTGTTTCGTCGTAAATCACAATCGACCCGCTTTCGACTAAAGAAGAAGCAATATCCACAGCCGCTACTAAGTATCCACCTGTATTATTTCTTAAATCAATGATAATATTTTTGATCCCCGCATCTTGTACGCGTCCCATCGCAACCGCGAAGTCTTTTCCTGTATCTTCAGAAAAGGATGAAACAGATATGATGGCATAGTCATCTATAATTTCGCACACGATTGTTTGGTCGTAACTGGCTGGTACAATTTTGGCAACTTGTTCTTGGCCATCACGAAGGTACTTGACTTCTATTTCCTTCCCTTCTTTACTTTTGATAAAAGATACTATGTCTGCACTCTCGCTTTGTGCACAAACTAAATCTCCTACCTGAACAATCACATCTCGATATCTCAATCCGGCTTTTTCAGCTGGCGAATTAATAAAAACTTGTTTAATGGCGAAATTATTATCACTATTCAAATAATAAGAAAAACCAACCCCAACATTGGATCCGGCTAAAGAATGCGAATAGTTTTGCGCTTGTTCAAGATTAAAATAATTCGTATGCGGATCTTCTTCTAAATTTGTCATTCCCGTAATGGCTTTTTCTAATAATGTCGTTTCCACATTTTCTACTTCATCTCTAAAATACCAATCGTTTGTCAACAAACTAAAAATAGACTCAAATTTCTGTTTTTCCATTGAATCGGCTGCAATATTTACTCTCTGAAATGCCATGGGTACGCATAAGCCCATCACAAAACAAACAATACATAAGGCAACTATAAGCAGATTACGAGCTTTATTCGTTTTCTTTCCTTCTTTTTTCATGATAGATCCCCTTATCTTTGTTCCTTAATATATTTTGTCACCGAAACAATACTTGCCAGATATCCGACTAAAATCCCTAATACTAGTGTTAATACACCAACGAATAATAAAATGTCATGAGGTGGAATCAATGAAAACTGGTTCGCAATTAAAATACCATCCAACTGTGTATATAATCTTGGATATCCAAAATATAATATTAAGAAAGTAGGAATGGCACCTATCAATCCAATTAAAATTCCCTGTATCTCAAATGGTCTACGAATAAAACTATCCGTAGCCCCTACAGTACGCATGATAGATATTTCTTCTTGACGAGAAAAAATCATTGTTCGTATCGCATTGGAAATTAAATATAAGGATAATACCATTAAGAATATGGCAATCACATATCCAACTCTTCGAACAACTTTCATTAGCGATACTAATTTTGTCACACTAGAACCACCATACGTTGTCTGTTTTACACCCGAAATCTGTTTAATTTGTTTAGCCGTATTTCCTATTTCATCACCATTCACAACATAGATGAAGAAAGCATCGGATAAAGGATTGTTTTTTCCTCGATACGCCGCAAACGCTTCTCCTTTTTCCTGAATCATAATTTCTAATTCTTCATCTTTGGATGAAAATTCTACTTTTTGTACGTTTTCTAACGCTTCTATTTCCTTTTTTACATTCTCACGTATTGTAGTCGACGCATTTGACTCCAAAACCGCATGGATACGTACTCCACTTTCTACACTTTTTGAAAATCGACTCACATGAAGGCCTGTAATCAAAAAGGCAGTCATAAAAAGAACACAAATACTCATCGCAGAAATGGCTGAAAAGCACAACATGAAATTTCTTTTCATTCCTACAAACGCATGCTTACACTCATATACGAATAGATAGAATTTACTTTTCATTATTCATCCGCCACCTTTATCGTACTGGCGTATCCTCCACTCATTGAATCGTAAACCATAAATCCACGTTCCAACATAACTGTTCTTTTTTTCTTTTTATCCACTAAAACCTGGTCGTGCGTTACCATCAATATAGTTGTGCCATACTTTTCGTTAATTCGTTCAAGTAATTCCACAATTTCCATACTTTTTTCAGGGTCCAAGTTTCCTGTTGGCTCATCCGCAATCAATAGAGAAGGATGGTTGGCTATAGCACGCCCAATAGTAACACGTTGTTGTTGTCCTCCAGAAAGTTCATCTGGATAACTTCGTTCTTTTTCTTTTAAATCGACCATTTCCAAAATTTCACGAACACGTTTTTTAATTTCTCTTTTTGGCATTCCAATTACTTCTAGGGCAAAAGCGATATTTTCATACACCGTAAGTTTTGGAAGCAATCGATAATCTTGGAAAATACAACCAATCTTACGACGATATTCTGGTACTTTAGAATGTTTTAATTTTCCAACATCCACGCCTTCTACAATAACTTCTCCACGATCAGGCACAATTTCACCATTTAACAAGCGAATTAATGTACTTTTTCCCGATCCAGTTTGACCAATGATATAGACAAATTCACCTTGATCAATATGTAAATCTAAGTGATTAATCGCATGGACTCCATTTGGATACGATTTTACAACCTCTTTTAAATCAATCATACGATTTCCTCCTTATCCAATTCCAAACACAGCTTCTGGACGTACTCGATATCCAATACCATACCATCCGGATCCAAAAGAGAAATCGGCACTTCCTGAAAAGTTCGCAACAACCTCAGAAATCGACATACCTCCTAAGTCAAACACTTCAATATGGCAATGCGCTCCTGTAGAATTTCCTGAATTTCCTACGGCAGCAATCTGTTGTCCTTGTCCTACTTCTTGTCCTGTCGATACCGCGAAACCTTCTTGAGCCAAGTGAGCAAAGGTAATCGCATACGTTGTTCCATTTACCTGACATACCATCGCAATGGTATTTCCTCCTCCTAATGGCCATCCAATATAGTTTCCTAAGTATCCACAATCGCTAGGCACTGGATTGTTCGCATATAAAATTAAGCCATTGGCAGGTGCAACAACAATAGTTCCTATAGGTGCCGCCCAATCCAATCCTAAATGCATATATCCATCTGGATATGCCCATGTTCCAGCAGAATATCCTCCGCCAGTAACAGGGAAAACCCATCCTTCTGTTGGAGAAACACTAGCGTTCGCACTAAAATCAGCACTAATTACGAAATCACGAATTTCTGAAATATCTTTTTGAGCTTCACGTTTAGCCGCTTCCATATACTTAATTTGTTCGTGATATTGTTGTTCCAATTGTTCATAGCTTTCTTGTAAAGCTTGCGCTTGTGCTCTTTGTTCTTCTAAATTTTGTTTTTCTTCTTCAATTTGACCTTCCAAACGTTCTTGTTCCGACTTTTGGAATTCAATTTCGGCTTTTAAAACATTTAGCTGTTCAATTTGTTTCTTATCGCCTTCTGTAATTCTTTCTATACCTGTAATACGACGAATCATATCATTTAAATCTTGGCTACCCATAATTAAATCAATCAACACATTCGTTCCTGAATTTCCTTGTTCATTGCGCATACGTTTTTTAATTTGCGCATCCCAAAGATCAATTTCCTTTTGAGTATTTCTGATTTCTACAATCAAACGTTCGATTTCAGCTTGAATCGATTCTAAATACGCTTCTTTAACTGCAATTTCAGCTTGTAAAGAAGCTGCCAGTTCCCTTTGTTGGCTCGCTAATAGAATAACTTCTTCAATACTCTTTTCTAAAGAAGTAATCGCATTAGTATAATCTTGAATCGCATTTTCTAAGTTTTGTTTCTTATTTTGTTGATACTCTTGAAAAGCTACACAAGCATCTACGCCTTCTTGGCTAGTTTGTGCTTGCGTACATTTTGAATACCAATATTCTTCATTTGAAAAATCTTCTTCGGCATGAACCGGAATTACATTTCCCAGCATTAATGATGTTGCCATTAATAAAGAAATACATTTCTTTTTCATCGTGCCCACCTCAAATACTTTCTAGCTGCTAAATAACTTCCAATCCCTCCTACAAACATTCCCGTTACCATTAGTAAAAGAGAAACTTGTAAAATAAATGGAATCGGTGGCAGCAATGGTAATAATTCACTCATAAAAAATCCATTTAATGCTTTGTATAAAGAAGTATATCCTACGGCAAATAAAGCGATAGGAAGGATCGATCCATACATTCCAATAATCATTCCTTCAATGGTAAAAGGAAAGGAAATATACCAGTTATAAGCCCCAACCTGGCGCATGATCGCAATCTCATCCTTTCGTATTTGAATAGAAGATTTTACCGTATTACGAATCAACATAATGGATAATAGTACAAGAATACCTACGAATACAGCGCCTCCTGTACGAATGCTTGTGAATAATAAAGACAACTTTTGTACCATGGATCCTCCAAAAGTAGCATCACTAACTCCCTTCATCTTTTTTATTTTCTTAGTGATATCTACCATGTTTTCGGATGATTTTAAACGAACCACAAAAACATCATAAAGAGGATTATTCTCTCCTTGATAAGAAGAAAAGATTTCTCCATTAGAATTAATCAGCTTATCAATTTCCTCTTCTTTTGTAGAAAATGTTACACCATCTACATCGGATATTTTTTCGATCTCTTTTTGTAAAGTAATTCGTGATTGTTCATTAATAGTAGGATTAATTGACACTTGTATCAAAAATTCATCTTCTATACTATGTGCAAATTGACCCACATTACTCGCAACCACAATCATAAATGCAGCAATCAACAATGCCAAACAAATAGAAATAACAGAAGATATAGTTAAAGACATATTTCGTCTAATATCTTTGTTCGCGTTTTTCAACAATCTTGGCAAACATTTAATAAACAACATAGTTTTACACTCCAATCTTTTCAATTATAGCATCATAATAAAATTTATCCACTTATACGACAATTTCACACAAAGTATAAACACAAAAAAAGCTCTCTTTCGAGAACTTACTTTGTCAAATTGGTGGAGCGTAGGAGGATCGAACTCCTGACCCCCTGCGTGCAAGGCAGGTGCTCTCCCAGCTGAGCTAACACCCCATATATTTGAAATCCAGCGAAATGGTGGGCCTGAATGGACTCGAACCAGCGACCTCACCCTTATCAGGGGTGCGCTCTAACCACCTGAGCTACAGGCCCATTTGCTGAATGCCAATATATAATATCATATCTTTCTAAGATTGCAATACTTTTTTTGAATTTTTTTATTTTTTTCATGAACCTTAAAATTGAAACATCCAGCATTCAAAATAGCTTCAAATTCCAATTTATTATAAACAAAAAAAGTTCTCTTTCGAGAACTTACTTTGTCAAATTGGTGGAGCGTAGGAGGATCGAACTCC
>JAUNDJ010000160.1 GCA_030526175.1 Bacillota bacterium | reverse complement strand
GCTTCGGAGATTGATATTCAACGAACGAAAGATGGGCATTATGTCGTGCATCACGATGATAGCTTAGAACGGCTTTGTGGTATAAAGGAATCGGTTTCGAATTTGACTTTGGCTGAGTGCAAAAACTTAGAAGTGATGGATGTGCTTTATGGAAATGGGAAGAAGAGCGAACTAGCGACTTTAGATGAGATGTTAGAATTGGCAAAAGGAAAGATCTATTTGTATATCGAACTAAAAGGGGAAAGTGCCGATGAACGTATGGCGGATGATTTGTATCGGATATTATTGAATCGAGATATGTTGGATCAAGTCACTGTGATATCTTTGAAATATTCTTTAATCGAATATTTGGAGTTGACTCATCCGGATGTGAATACAGGATTTTTATGTTTTGTTTCTTTAGGGGATATTAGTACACTGCAATGCGATGAATTGTTGCTGGAAGACGAAATGGCTACACCAGAAGTAATTGATCGTGCGCATTTGGCGAATAAAAAAGTATACATTTGGACAATCAACACCAATGAAACTTTGAAAAAGCGTATGTTAGATACTTCGGATGGGATTATTACGGATGAAGTGGTTCTGGCAGAAAAAATGTATGCACAATTAGTCAAACGTGATGATTTTACTCGAATTGTAGATACTATCATTTTTGGTTTTAGATAATCTTGTGGGGATTCTGAAAGAATTTCCATTTTTTTGCATCAATTAAGCCCCCTTTGTGTTTACTGTTGGACATTTTTCTATGATATAATACGTGTGTTTTTGGAAAGGAGCGTGCTTATATGAAATATCGGTTATGGTTGAGTTTATCGAGCTTGATTATTTTCCTTTGTGTGGAAGCATTGCTTCTTTTTGGTTATGGTTGTCTATCGGATCAGAAAGCTTGGTTAGTGCTTTCCGATTTTCGTTTTCTTCTTGTTGCTGGATTGGTATTTTTATTTTTCATTGTTTGGATTTTCAATGTATTTTTGGGAATGCGAAGAGTATCCCAAAATCCTAAAAAGAGATTTTGGAAGTATTTACGTCTTAATTGGTTGTTGTCTGTGATTTCTATTTTTATGATTCCTATTGCGCTTTTGAGTGGGTATTCGTACGATCAATATTTACAGTATCCTGGGAAAAGAGCGTATGAGAAGGCGTTGTTTAAAGGATATGGAACGGCTTTGGAAAATGGAATGGATACGCTAAATCGTCATGGGGTATGGGAAGGAAACGTGATTGTTGCCCATGCCTTAGGTGGGTTTAATGGAGAAACGTATACACTTTGTGAGGAATCGTTATGGTTCAATTATGAGAGAGGATTTCGTGTTTTTGAAATAGATTTAGTGGAAACTTTAGATGGAGATTTGGCTATCCAACATTTTTGGCCGAAGAAAAAAAATGGGGATTATATAGTTCCAACAACGCAAGATTATAAAATGGGGAAAATAAATGGAAAATACACACCGCTTCTTTTTACGGATATTCTTCAATTTATGAAAGAACATCCAGATGTATGGATGATTCCGGATTTTAAAACGGATCTCACAGGGAATTTGTTTCAGTCTTTGGTTTTAGAAGCCCAAGCAATGAATGCCGTGGACGTCTTGGAGCGTATCATTCCGCAAATTTTTAGTGTGGAAATGTATAGGACGGTAAATGACATTTATGAATTTAGTAGTTATGTGTATGGTTCTTATGTATATTGGAATGGTAGTGCGGATACGTTTGAAGATCTTTGTCGAGCGTGTGTTGAAAATCATATCGACTCTATTTCTATGTGGAATTATTATTGTACGGAAGAAGTTGTGCGAATAGCCAATCGCTATAATATAGATGTATATGTGCATAGTGAAAACAATTCGAAAGAAGCGATGCGTTTCTTGGATATGGGAGTAAAGGGAATTTACACAGATTTTGTGGATCCTTCGGAATTGGAGGCTTATCGATGAGAAGAGTGGTAATTTTATTGATGTGTGTATTTCTATTTTGTGGATGTTCCTCGCAAAGAATTGAAAAGAGTCGTTTGGAAAAACTGAAGGGTTCGTTTGATTCGAGTACGTATATTAATGGATATTTTAATATTTCTGCTTCGTTTGATTCGTCTTGGCAAATTATGGATGTCGAAGATAATGGTTCAAAAGGTACTTCTTTTGTCGTATTTTATGCACAAAAGGATTATGGCTTACAGAGTGTGAATATTTCTATTGAAGATGTGAACTATAACGATGGTGAAGAAGATTTAATCTATATTGTTTGGAATTCTTTGAAAAAAGATTTGAAGAATAGTGGGGTGGATTTGGTTTCGGAAAACATTGAGGAGTTTGATTATCGGGGAAATAAGGCTTTTCAAATTGATACACAAGGAAGCCTTTTGACGAATGAAAAGAAAATAGTGGATGCTTATGTACGACAATATGTTTTTGAAAAGAATCGTTATCTGGCGATTATTACTTTAGCGTCTTTGAATGAAAATCGGATTCAGGAACTTTCGTCGTGTTTTAATCATTTAAATCGGTAAAAAAAGGAAGCGATTTCAGACAGGCTTCTTTCATTATCCATATAACCGAACAAAAGAACCT
>JAUNDJ010000063.1 GCA_030526175.1 Bacillota bacterium | reverse complement strand
TTTTTTATTTTGTTATTTTTATTTTTGACTGTTATTCAACTGTTACAGCCTCTTTATTTTTAGAATGCATCGATTTCTGCTTTTAATCGTTCTACCATTTTTTCTTGAGGGATTTTTTCGATGATTGTTCCTTTTTTAATTAATAAACCTTCGTTTTTTCCTCCTGCAATGGCAATATCTGCGTGTTTTGCTTCTCCAGGACCATTGACTACACATCCCATGATTGCGACTGTCATCGTTTTATTTACTGTTTGTAAGTATTGTTCAATTTCGTTTACCACTGGTTCCATATCCCATTGTGTTCTCCCACAAGTTGGACAAGCGACTAAATTGGGAACGTTTTCTAATAGACCGCAAGATTTTAATAATTCTTTTACAATCGGAATTTCTTTTTCTGGTGCTCCATTCACACTGATACGAATAGTATTTCCGATTCCTTCTAATAAAAGGTTTCCTAGCGCTAAAGAAGATTTGATTGCACTTGTCATGGTTGTTCCTGCTTCTGTCACACCTAAATGTAGTGGATAATCAAACGTTTCGCTGGCTAACTTATAGGCTTCGATACAAAGTAGAGGATCGCTAGACTTAAAAGATAGCACTGTGTTATAGAAATCGCAGTCTTCTAATATTTGAATATGACGTTTGGCACTTTCTATCATACCTTCGGCTGTTGGTTTACCATATTTTTCGTGAATGTCTTTTTCTAAAGAACCAGAATTGATTCCAATACGAATAGGTATATTCTTTTCTTTACAAGCCGCCACTACTTTTTCAACATTTTCGCGAGACCCGATATTTCCAGGATTTAAACGGATTTTATTGGCTCCATTTTCAATACACGCAAGAGCTAATTTATAGTCAAAGTGGATATCGGCTACCAAAGGAATATGGATATTTTCTGTGATGGTTTTTATAGCTTGTGCATCTTCCATATCAATACAGCTGACACGGATAATTTCACAACCCATTTTTTCCAAACGATGAATTTGTTCGATGACTTCGTTTGCGCGAGATGTCTTTATATTGCACATAGATTGAATAGAGACATGGTTATTTTGCCCAATTTGAACACCATTCACCATGACTTTTCTTGTTTCTGTTCTTTTCATATTTTTCCTTCTTTCTATACCAATTATATCTTAGAATTCCATTTCAAAAAAGGTTTCAATGTTTTTTTAGACGAAATCAGTGTATACTATGTACTGTCTTAGGAGGTTTTTCATGTTGAATAGATTTTCAAAGAGCTGGAAAGCTTTCATTTCTCGATTTAGTAAAAATAAAAAGGGGAATGAGAAAAAGAAAAAAATAGTTTTTGGGAAGAAAAAAAGAAAAAAGAATTTGAATGCCGAAGTGAAAGAAAAGAAGGTTTACTTTTGGGACGTTCCTCAAGCTTCTCAAAATTTAGATAAAGAAGTTTCCAATCGTATCACGGTTTTCGTAATTGCGACATTTGTATGTTTCCTTGCGATTTTCGTTCGTTTGGTTTTCTTACAAGTTTTATCCTATGAAACATATGTACAAAAGAAAGACGATTATACTTCAATCATCCAATATGTCAGTGCACCTCGTGGACAAATCTTTGATCGTAACGGTAACGCTATTGCCAAAACCGTTGTTTCTCACAATATCATATTTACTTCTCCAAATAATATGACGACAGAAGATTATGTATTGTACGCGAATCGTATTGTCGATGTATTTGGGTTGGATGAAGATAAACTAACGGAACGAGATATCAAAGAAGCGTATATGACATATACAACTCTTTTAGATCGCGATGACGAATACTATAACTGTAACGATTTATTAACAGCGAAAGAACGTGCGGACTATGCCAATGGTGTTTGGGGCGATATGTCAGAATCAACACGTTATGGTTTAATCTACAAGCGAATTGATGACGATGTATTGGATCGCATGAGTAAGAGTGAAATGAAAATGTGCGTTGTATATACGCGTATGCGTGCGAATTATTCTTCTGGACAAGAAAATGTCGTAATTGAAGACGTAGACAACGAAGATGTTACTTACTTAGTCGAACATAAAACAGAATTCCCTGGTTTTGACATAGACTTTGGAGGTTGGAAACGTGAGTATCCGTATGGAGAATCTTTATCGGATGTTATTGGGACATGTTCCACAAGTACGGAAGGTCTACCAGCAGAGAATAAAGACTATTATCTACAAAGAGGGTATCAGTTAAATGCGCCAGTAGGAAAGTCAGGCTTGGAATTGCAATATAATGAAATTCTTTCGGGAACACCGGAAAAAAGCCGTATTACTTATAACTCAAATGGTTTGGCGGAGAAAACAATTCTTGTTGAAGCTGTAAAAGGAAACGATGTTTATTTATCCATTGATATGGATGTACAAGTTCATTTAGATGAAGTTGTAAAAGAGGTTCTTATCAAAAATGCAGGAACAGAAAAACGTGACAAATTCAGCACGATGTTTATGAATATGTGTGATCCATATACGGGAGAAATCATTGCGATGAGTGGATATCAATATGAAATTGACGATCCAGATACCGAAGAAAACGAATTAGAAAAAGAAAACGGAAAACTAAAAACCCAAAGTGAAAGAAAGTTAACCTATTTTGCTAGTGGGAACTATGTGAGCTTAGTCAATCCAGGTTCTTGTATTAAAGGGGTAACCGTTTATATGGGGTTGAGCGAAGGGGTTATGCAGCCTGGCGAAGAAATCAACGATACCATTTTAAAAATTGGTGGGGAAGAATTTGGTTCGTTCCACCAACATGGTATGGTAGACGATGAAAAAGCGCTAGAGGTATCAAGTAACGTATACATGTTCTATGTGGCAATGCGTATGGCTAATGCAACATATGTTGAAGGGGAACAACTTCAGGTTGAAAATGTCCAAGGTACACTAGACCATATGCGTAAATATTATTCTATGTTTGGATTGGGTAGTAAAACAGAATTGGATGTTCCAAACGAAAGTGATGGATATTTGGGACAAGGAAATACCGCTATCATGTTACTAAACTATGCCATTGGACAAATGGATATGTACACACCTGTACAATTGTTACAATATGTATCTATGATTGCCAATGGAGGAGATATGTATCAACTTCATTTGATGAACTATATTACAGAAGTAAATAGTGAACAAATTATTGATCTAAAAGCTAAAACATTACGTTCCCAACTACCAACGGAAAATAAAGAATACATTCAACGTATTCAAAATGGATTTAGACGAGTTGTTACTACGGCCAATGCGTTTAACGACTTGTTCTTCTACTATGTACCAGTTTCTGGAAAAACAGGAACAGCGGAAGTAGGGAAATGGACGACAGCCAACTTTGTTGGATATGCGCCTAGTCAAAATCCAGAGGTAGCTTTTGCGTGCAGTGCACCAACGAGTTCGATTAACGATGCCAGCGTAGCTAATAATATTTGTGCAGAACAAGTAGTTGCACGCGCATTGGATGGTTATTTTGATAAGTATGTATACGAAGGACCATTAAACGACTGGGATTTATCTTTAGTTGAAGAAGAGTAAAATAGTCCTTGAAATGGAATTGGGATTTATGTTATTATATTAACGTTAACGTGAGGAGGACGGAACATGAGAGATCGTATCACTTTTAAGTGCTCTGTTTGCGGAGAAGAAAACTACATTGGTACAAGAAATAAAAAGAAACACCCTGAAAAGATGTTAATCAAAAAATATTGTCCTAAATGTAATCAAAAGACTGAACATAAGGAGAAAAAATAAGAAAGAGCGTATAGCTCTTTTTTATATAGGTTGAGTTATGAATGTATATATGCAACCTTTAGGTCCTGTTCAAGCCAATTGTTATGTGATTGAAAAAGATGGACATGCACTTCTAATAGATCCAGGGGATCGATTTCCTCAACTAAAACCTTTTTTAGAAAAGGAAGATATTCAACTGGACGCCATATTGTTGACACATGCGCATTTTGATCATATGGCTGGATTGGATTCTATTGTGAAAGAATTCCAGGTTCCTGTCTATATGAGTCCATATGAATTTGATTTTTTATCCGATGGTGAAAAAAATGCTTCTGTGAGCTTTGGAAGATTTATTCGATTTACCAATATTCAACCGATTTCCTTGGATGAAGGAAAAACGATGATTTCTAATTTTGAAGTACAAACTATCCATTGTCCAGGGCACACGATTGGTTCTAATGTTTATATCATCGGGAATAATATGTTTACTGGTGATGTCTTGTTTTTAGGGTCGATGGGAAGAACGGATTTACCAACAGGATCGGATTATGCGATGGAAAAGTCTTTGGTGAAGCTTAAGAAGTTAACAGAGAATTATCATATCTATCCTGGGCATGGTCCAGAAACAACTTTGGATTATGAAAAATCTACAAATTTTTATTTAAGAAGACTATAAAAAAAGTATCACGGAAAGCGTGATACTATTTTTTTTGAATTTCAAATCCAGAGACACCTTTTTCATCGTAATACACATTCATTTCTATCGTTTTATTAGGTTGCTTCTGTATAACTTGTATAAATGTATCCATATCCTCAAATGTCACATGGGTTTTTCCCATATCCATCTCAAAATATTCAATGAGCTCTTCTTTTGGAATGTTGCAGCGTCGAACATAATTGTTGTTTTTTATGATATGACTGGCTTGAGAAAGAGAAGATAAGTCCATTTGACTTTGTTTATTTGCCAAACATAAAAAGCTATTTTGAAGTAAAAGAATCGACATAAAAGATAGAATCTGGAGTAATAGCCCGAAACAAAGAATGGCCATCCAACTCGCATATCCATTAGTAGAGCTGATAGATGAATTCTTCATTTTCTTTGGTAAAAGATAAATATATGTTCTTATCTTCTTCATAGAATTCTCCTTTTTCTACATTTTCAATCCAGATTTCATAGCCAGGTGTACGAACAATTCGATTTTTATCCCATTTGATAATTATTTCTTCGTGTTCGTATAAGAGTTTAAGAAAATTGGATTCCACTTCTACATCACTTGAAGTGGCAAGAAGTTGACGTAGTTGCAAAATCGCAAACTGATCTTGTTGACTTGTTCGCAAGTGGACGATATGAACACAAGCGTTAATAAATACGAGGACCAGGCTCATCACGACAAAATCGCATAAAATGGCGATGATGCATTCAATCAGCGTAAAACCATTCTTTTTGGATTTCTGTATCAATATATATTCCTCCTTTGGAATAGACGATGTTAACTACACCCGTCAACGTTTGTATGCACAAGATAAGAATGAGTAGACCCAATAAACAATCTAGTAAAGTAAAACCATTTTTATTCAAGACGAACTCTCCCGCTTCCTATTTGGAAAATAAGCTTTTTTTCTGTACGACCTTGTTGACAGAGGATACTACCACCTTTGTTGATGTTACCTTTAGAATTGAAATGAAATTGGGCAAAAGAGCAAGATATATCCGAGGGATAATACAAGATTTCTTCGTCAAATTGAGCCCAGGATTCATGAATTACCACTTCTTTTTTTTCTTTTTCGATAAAAGCTTTTTCTTGTGTGATCGTAGATAAAAACATAAGTTTTTCCATAAAAATAGGTAAAGAAGGGTGAGCTAATCGGGTTGACATACCAAAGGTGAATATACAAATAATCAACATTACCACCATTGTTTCGAGCATAGAAAATCCATTAACGACTTTCGGCTTGTCCATTGACGATTACCACACTTGTTCCATTCGGACATTTGTCTTGTCCTTCTTTTAAGTATCCATCGGCAATTAATGTGGAAACACTGGTTGGTGTTTCTAATTCATTAATTTCATATAACATGATCTGACTGTTTACAATTTCTAGTAACGCAGAACAGCCTTTGGCTCGAATGATTTTTTCTTTTTGTTGGATATTGGGTAAAGTTATTAATAGAATAATCACGATAACTAACATAACAATCATCATTTCTAAGATGGTAAACGCATTTTTTTTCATTTTTAATAAACCTCCTTACATGCTGTTTAACATATTCAACGGCATCAACATGATTTGATAGACAAGAAGTACCATCAAACCAACGCTGCTATAAGCCATAATCTGGATGGCAATGGAAATTCTTTTGATCTCTTTGGATAAGGTAAAAGAAGTCTTACTAATATAGATTTTTAATAACTTAGAAGTGTTTGTTTCTAAACCAATTTGAAAAAGTGGAATGAAAGAAGTGTCTAAAGTGGGAATCGAGCGTAATATTTCTAGAATTGTTTTTCCTTTCTGAAGATTTTCAAAAAGAGGTAGAGAAATTTGCTGGATACTTTGGTATTGACTCAAGATTTCTAGAGCCTGGCTAGTTGGTAAGGAAATAGTGAGTAGAGAGTCTAACAAAATCGCAAAACGGATGGTGGTGATTTTCTTAATTAGTTCTAACTTTGTCCAAAAGAATTTTCGAAAGATTAGTAGTAGGATTAGAACGAAAAGTATGGTGGAATAAATAATTTCTAGAATATACATAATCACAAAGCTATTGGCATCTGTATATTCTTTCATGGCTGGTAGTAGGATGTGTGAAAAAAATAGAACCATTCCATAGGAGAACAGAAACATAAAGACAGGATATATACATTCTTTAAAAAAATTACTAAATAATTTTGATGTAGCTTGGGAAAGCGTATGAAGAGCCTGGAGTGTTTCTTTTAAAGAAAGGTGTTTTGACAATAAATGTATTGTCTCAAATGTTTTCCCTTTTTGAGAAGATAAAATATGGATGAGTGGAATTCCCTGATGCAAAGCATTGATTATTTTTTCGTGTTCTTTAAAGGAGATTTCGATCATTGTTTGATTATCCAAACCACTATCGAGCAACAAAGCGAATTGTTCTAACTCATCCACGGAGATTTTGATAGTCGTATTCGGCTTGCGGGTCCAAGATATTTCCTGATGCAAGAGCTTGTTCAATTTCTTGATAAAGCTGTTTGGATTGTTTTGGATATTTTCTTGTTTCAATAAGTTCTTGGATTTCTTGTTTCGAAAGAATCTCATAAATACAAGTTTTGCCTCCTTTCGTATGATACAGTCTTTGGGTAAGTAAGGTAATTAGTGTAGTCTGCAAATCAAAAAGGGGAATACCAAAATCTTGCAGACGAAGGATTGCTTCCAATCCGTTTGTTGCGTGTAAAGTAGTAAAAACAAGATGTCCAGTAAGCGCTGCTCGAATGACCATTTTTGCCGTATAAGCATTTCTAGTTTCACCAATAAAAATGATATCGGGATCGTGTCTTAGTAATTCTTCGATTCCTTTTTCGTAAGTAAATCCTTGCGCTTGATTAATTTGCAGCTGTAGATATTCAGGATCTTCAATTTCAATAGGATCTTCTAAGCTCACGATTTTATATCGTTTTTGTAGAGCGATTTCGTGTAGTATGGCATGAAGTGTTGTCGTTTTCCCAGAATTTGTTGGTCCAATACTTATCACAAGACCTTGACGGAAGGAGCATATGCTTCGTAAGGATTCAATGTGTTTCTTATTATAGGTCAAGTCTTCGATTCTCAATTGTAAGCTGGTGCTTAAGATTCGTAATACACCCGTTTGTACTTCCTTATTGACGATAATACTAAAGCGACAAAAAATGGGCTTGTTCTTATATTCCAACTGAAACTGACCGCTTTGAGGAATAAAGGGATTGGTTAGATCGAATTTGGATATGAATTTCAAATATTCAAAGAATTCTTTGGTCCAAATATCTTGATAAATGTCTTCCATCCCTTTTTCGGTACGAAATTGCATTTGAAGACTGTCCTTTTCTTGAATAAAATGAATATCGCTTGTTTTCTTCGCAAGCGCAAAGTGAATTAAGTGTTCTAATTTTTTTTTCATTTCTACAACCTCCTATAAATGAATACGAAAAATATCCTCGTTTTGGAATAAAAATAAAAAAAATTGACGAAAGAATAAAAATTCGATATGATTTAGTGCGTAAGGCGTTGATTTAGAGTAGTAAAAGATATTCGATTTTATAGAGAGTTGGAGTTTGGTGGAATCCAATAATGAGAAGCTTTGAACTTGCTAAGGAGCAGATAAAGAAAACTTATCCGTAAATCTTGCGATAAAAGATGTAAAAGTGCATAAGATTATTCTTATGAACTAAGGTGGTACCGCGTTTTTAACGTCCTTAGATAAAGGACGTTTTTTTTATTTTAGGAAGGAAGATAAAACTATGTACGATCATTTAGAAATTGAAAAGAAATGGCAAAAGTATTGGGAAGATCATCAAACATTCAAAACGGATATTTGGGATTTCTCAAAACCAAAATTTTACGCATTAGACATGTTCCCTTATCCATCTGGAGTAGGTCTTCACGCCGGACACCCAGAAGGATACACTGCAACAGACATTATTTCTCGTATGAAAAGAATGCAAGGATATAATGTACTACACCCTATGGGATATGACTCTTTTGGATTACCAGCGGAACAATATGCAGTTCAAACAGGAAACAATCCAAATGGATTTACTCAAAAGAACGTAGAATATTTCACAACACAATTAAAAGAATTGGGATTTGATTACGACTGGACTCGTTGTGTAGCTACTTCCAATCCAGATTTCTATCACTGGACACAATGGATTTTTAAACAATTGTATAACGATGGGTATGCGAAATATGTAGATATGCCAGTAAACTGGTGTGAAGAATTAGGTACTGTATTATCCAACGATGAAGTTATTGATGGAAAATCAGAACGTGGAGGATATCCAGTTGTTCGTAAAAATATGAAACAACTTTGTATCGATCAACCAAAATTTGCGGAACGCTTATTAGAAGGATTGGAAACCATTGATTGGCCAGAATCTACAAAAGAAATGCAACGTAACTGGATTGGTCGTTCGACTGGGGTAGAAGTTGATTTCCAAATCGTTGGTGGAGGTAACTTCTCTATTTTTACAACTTGTATTGAAACTATTTATGGTATCACATTCATGGTATTAGCACCAGATGGTGAATTAGTACAAGAATTAATGCCTCGTATTCAAAACCAAGAAGAAGTAAAAGCGTATATCCAAGAAACAATTTCAAAATCGGATATGGACCGTACGGAATTGAATAAAGGAAAAACTGGATGTCGTTTAGAAGGAATCAAAGCCATTAACCCAGTTAATGGAAAAGAAGTGGAAATCTTCATTGGAGATTTCGTATTAGCGAACTATGGAACAGGAGCTGTTATGGCCGTACCAAGTCATGACCAACGTGACTTTGAATATGCGATTGCTCACAATATTGATATGATCCAAGTTATCGAAGGACGCGATGTTTCTGAGTGCGCTTTTGAAAAACAAGACTATTTAGGAAAAGGATGTAAATTAATCAATTCAGAAGAATTTACAGGATTAACTGTGGAAGAAGCCAAAGTAGCCATTACAAAAAAATTAGTGGATATGGGTATTGCTCGTGAAACAGTAAATTATCGTTTCCGTGAATGGATCTTTGCTCGTCAACGTTATTGGGGAGAACCAGTACCAATCGTTCATTGTGAAGATGGAACAGATTATGTATTACCAGATGAAGAATTACCTTTGGTTTTACCAGAATTAGACGATTACCAAGGGCATAATGGACAAGCTCCATTAGAAAATGCGGCGGATTGGAAACAATATAATAAAAATGGAATTGTAGGAAAACGCGAAACAAGTACAATGCCTGGTTCTGCTGGATCTTCATGGTACTTCTTACGTTATATCGATCCACACAACGATAAAGAATTCGCAAATTACGAATTGTTAAAACACTGGATGCCAGTAGACCTTTATGTAGGAGGTCCAGAACACGCAGTAGGACACTTGATGTATTCTCGTATCTGGAACAACTATTTATATGACAAAGGATTATCTCCAGTAAAAGAACCTTTCCAAAAATTAGTACACCAAGGTATGATTTTGGGAGAAAATGGAATTAAAATGGGAAAACGTTTCCCTGAATTTGTCGTAAATCCTAGCGATATAGTTAAAAAATATGGTGCGGATACTCTTCGTTTATACGAAATGTTCATGGGACCATTAGAAGCTAGTAAACCATGGAATCCTCAAGGGGTAGATGGTGCGAAAAAATGGTTAGAACGTGTATATCGTTTAATTATTGAATCGGATAAAATTGTAGAAACAAACGATGGAAAATTAGATCGTATCTATCACCAAACGGTTAAAAAAGTTACAAAAGACTTTGAAGAATTAGGATTCAATACAGCCATTTCACAAATGATGGTTTTCATTAACGAATGTTACAAAGCGGAAACTGTATACAAAGGATATGCAGAAGGTTTAGTAAAAATGTTAAGCTGTATTGCTCCTCATATTGGAGAAGAAATGTGGAACTTATTAGGTCACGATAAAACAATTGCTTACGAACCATGGCCAACTTATGATGAAGCAAAATTGGTTGAAACGACAATGACAGTTGTAGTACAAGTCAATGGTAAAGTTCGTGGTCGTTTTGAAGCACCAGCAGATAGCGATGAAGAAACATTGAAACAAACTGCATTGGAAATGGAAGCCGTACAAAAACAAGCGGAAGGAAAAACAATTGTTAAGATTATCGTAGTTAAAGGTAAAGTCGTTAACGTTGTTGTAAAGTAGTTGAATAAGAGTTACAGGAATCTGTAGCTCTTTTCTTTTTGGATTGACTTCTGAAACGGATGTAATTATAATGAATAAACTTAATAGTTAAGCAACTAAACAATCAAGGAGCAAGTGTATATATGTGGAATTTATTTAAAAACTTTGATAAGAAAGATATTTTCTATATTTTGATGGCTTTTATAGGAATTTGCAGCCAAGTCTGGTTGGAACTAAAAATGCCAGACTATATGTCAACCATCACGCGTTTGGTGCAAACCGAAGGATCGTCGATGGCGGATATTTTAGAGAATGGTGCTTATATGATGCTTTGTGCGTTGGGAAGTTTATTGGGTGCAGTCATTGTAGGATATTTCACTTCTCACATTGCAGCTACCTTATCCATGCGTATTCGTAAACTTGTTTTTGATAAGGTTACGAATTTTAGTATTCATGAAGTAAAGATGTTTTCAACTTCTTCTTTGATTACGCGTACGACAAACGATATTACCCAAATTCAAATGTTTGTTGGGATGGGGATGCAGATGATTATTAAAGCGCCTATTACGGCTATATGGGCGGTTTCAAAAATTCTAAATAAAGGATTTGAATGGTCTATTCTAACCGGAGGCATGATTGTATTACTAGGAATCGTGATTACAATGTTGATTACGATGGTTATGCCAAAATTTAAAATTATTCAAAGATTAACCGATCGTTTAAATGGGATTTCTCGTGAAAATTTAAATGGAATTCGTGTTATTCGAGCTTTTAATGCAGAAGATTATCAAGAAAACAAATTTAAAGAAGTCAATCAAGAATTAACGGATATTCACTTATTTACACAACGTGCAATGGCAACTTTGTCGCCTGTTATGTATTTAGTGATGTATTTTTTGACATTGGGAATTTATTTTATTGGAGCATACTTGATTAAGGATGCACTTATGGTTGATAAACTACCAATTTTTTCAAATATGGTTGTTTTTTCTTCCTATGCGATGCAAGTCATTATGTCCTTCTTAATGTTAGCAGCAATTTTTATGATTCTTCCAAGAGCACAAGTAAGTGCCAATCGTATTAATGAAGTGTTACAAGCGCCTATTACGATTCAAGATGGAGAATATGCAGAAGAAGGCTTAGAAACAGGAACTATTGAATTTAAAAATGTATCTTTTAAATATCCAGATGGTGAAAACGAGTTATTAAAAAATATTTCTTTTCGAGTAAATAAGGGGACTACCTTAGCTATAATTGGAGCAACGGGTAGTGGGAAAACTTCTTTAATCAACCTAATTCCTCGCTTCTATGACACATCGCAAGGAAGTGTATTCGTGGATGGAGTGGATGTAAAAGAGTATTCACAAGAATCTTTGAGAAATAAAATAGGTTATGTATCTCAAAAAGCTTTTATGTTTGATGATACTGTCTCAAATAATGTTTCCTATGGGGATCATGGAAAGGGGAATATTTCTGTAGAAAAGATTAAAGATGCGATTCGAGTAGCCCAAGGAAGTGAATTTGTAGAAGCAATGGAACAAGGATACGATTCTCATGTTGCTCAAGGTGGAACGAATATTTCGGGAGGACAAAAGCAACGTATTTCTATTGCGAGAGCGATTGCTCGTAATCCAGAAATCTACATCTTTGACGATTCCTTTTCAGCATTAGATTATAAAACAGATGTAACGTTACGAAAAGAATTGAAGAAATATACAAAAGATGCGACTTGTGTTATTGTTGCCCAACGTATTGGAACTATTTTAAATGCCGATCAGATTTTGGTTTTAGAAGATGGAGAATGCGTGGGACTAGGAAATCACAAAGAACTTATGAAAACGTGTGAAGTCTACAAAGAAATTGCTTATTCTCAACTTTCGAAGGAGGAATTAGAAAATGCCTAGACCAGGACATCATAGAGTACAAGAAAAACCTAAAAATTTTAAAGCTTCAATACGACGCTTGTTTCAGGAGCTTAGACATTTTAGAATTGTGATTTTCATTGCTTTGGTTTTAGCGGCAGGAGGATCCATTCTTTCAATTAGTGCTCCAAACCAATTATCCAAATTAACCGATCAGATTTCGGAAGGATTGATTCCTAATAAAAAGGTGATGGAAGATATTGGAATGGTTATGGCTAATAATCTGGATTCGCAAACGTTGCAGGAAAAATGCATTCAAATCTTAGATTTACAAGTGGACGAGAAAACAATACAAGCGATTCTTTCTTCCGATTCCATTTCGAAGGAAGAAAAACAATCGTTTTTTAAAGATTTGGAAACTATGAAACAAGGAGATATTTCTGTTCTTTCAAGAATGGATCCAGCGCTTTCCTCGTATTTTATTCAAGATGGAGAGTATGATGGAATACTTATTTCTAGAGAAGACAAGCTAGCGCTTTTAACTATGTTAGAAAAGAAAGATGTTTCAATGGATGCATTGCCTGTCTCTTTACAAACAATCTTCTTACCTTCTTTCGATTATGAAGGGGTTACTATTTCAACAGAAGATCAAATATCTTATTTGAATATCGCTTCTTCGTTAAAAAATGTTGAAGATGTTTCACTAATGTATCAACAGCTAGATAAAATGCCGAATTCGATACAATCCTTGATCAAACCAAAAATGGATATGGATCGTATTGTAAAAATTAGTTTGTTCTTAGCTGGATTATATATTTTGAGTGCAACATTTACATATGTTCAAGCACTGATTATGGCTACTGTATCAAATCGTTTCGCCCAAGAATTAAGAAATCGTATTTCGGTAAAAATAAACAAACTGCCTTTACAATTTTTTGATCATCATCAAACCGGAGATATCCTTTCTCGAATCACAAACGATGTCGATACGATTGCGCAATCGATGAATCAATCTTTATCGTCTTTAGTGAGTTCTATTACTTTGTTTGTAGGAACTGTGATCATGATGTTTATCACAAATTGGCAAATGGCTTTGACAGCTATTCTTTCTAGCTTTTTTGGATTTATATTCATGTTTATGATTCTTGGGAAATCACAAAAATATTTTGCGACTCGCCAAAAGGAATTGGGAAAACTGAATTCACATATTGAAGAAGTATATTCGGGTCTGTTGGTGGTGAAAGCTTATAATGGTAAAAAATCAGCGGATGCAAAATTTGACGAAGTAAACCATAGAGTGTATGAAGCAAATCAGAAATCTATGTTCCTTTCTGGATTGATGCAACCATTGATGGGCTTTATAGGAAATTTTGGATATTTAGCGGTTTGTGTTGTTGGTGCACTATTGACAATGAATCATGTCATTACATTCGGTGTAATCGTTGCGTTTATGACCTATGTACGATTATTTACTTCGCCTTTACAACAGATTGCCCAAGCTTTTACTTCGCTACAATCGAGTGCGGCAGCAGGGGATCGTGTTTTCGAATTCTTGGATGAGCAACAAATGAGTGAACAAGAAGAAGTGACAAAAGTATTGGATCGCAAAGAGGTAGTAGGAAAAATTGAATTTGAACATGTTCATTTTGGCTATAGTGATCAAAAAACAGTAATTGAAGATTTTAGTGCCGTTGCTTATCCTGGACAAAAAATTGCCATTGTAGGACCTACAGGTGCTGGAAAAACAACGATGGTTAACTTATTGATGAAATTTTATGAAATTTCGCAAGGCGATATTCGCATTGATGATGTTTCGATTCATGATTTAACGAGAGAAAATGTCCACGATTTATTTACGATGGTATTACAAGATACTTGGTTGTTTGAAGGAACGATTCGTGAGAATATCGTATTTAATCGAAAAGGAATCATGGATGCACAGATTATGGGTGTTTGCGATATCGTGGGGTTAAGACATTTTATTGAAACATTGCCTCATGGATTGGATACTTGTCTAAAAGAGAACGATTCGGTTTCTGCAGGACAAAAACAATTGTTGACCATTGCTCGTGCTATGTTAGATGATTCACCATTTTTAATCTTGGATGAGGCCACAAGCAATGTGGATACACGCACGGAGGAATTGGTACAAAAAGCGATGGATAAGTTGAGTGAGGGAAGAACTTCATTTATTATCGCACACCGTTTATCTACCATCCGTAATGCAGATTTGATCTTAGTTGTCAATCAAGGAAATATTGTAGAATCTGGAAATCACGATTCTTTAATTGGACAAAATGGTTTCTATGCGAATCTTTACAACAGTCAATTTGAAACCATGTTAGAAGTTTAAAAAATCGATAGACTTTTATCTATAACGTGATAAAATTTTTGTGGTTTCAGGAGGGTTTTATGAGTGTTTATTCAAAATATAACAGTCTTCAAATCTTATATTGGTTTGCGTGCTGTTGTGTAATGGGATTTATTGCTGTATTCTTAAAGTTTTGTGGCCTTTCAAACTCTGAAATTGGTATTGTAAGTGGAGGAGGCGCTGTTCTTTCCATTTTCTTATCACCATTTATTTCGAGTTTAGTTGGGAAATTAAAAAAGATATCTTTACAACAAATGATGATGTTGATTTTAGGTCTTACATTAATTTGTTTCATGATTATTACTTTTTTACCAGTTCCTTCTTTGGTCACAATGGTTTTATATATTTCTATGTACGCTCTTATGTTGTCAGCTGTTCCTATTATGACGATGATAGCGATGAACTATTTGGAACAAGGGATACATGTTGATTTTGGGACAGCAAGAGGAATGGGGTCTACTTCTTGGGCAGTTGGTGCACTTTTGTTTGGGAAGATTATTGATTGGTTCAATCCTAGCGTACTAACAATCGGATATTTAATTACTTGTGTTTTCATTTTTATTTTATTGTTGAGCATGCCTCCTTTATATCAATCGGAAGCAGAAGCTAAGTCGGTAGAAGATACGGTTAAGAGTGAAGAAAATGTATTATCCGTATTAAAGAAATATAAGACCTTTGCGATCATTTTAGTGGGTTTCACTTTTGTGTTTGCAGGATCTACGGCATTAGGAACGTATTTGATAAATATCATTCAAAGTATTGGGGGAAATACTTCTCTTTTAGGAATAGTGATGTTTGTGATGGCTTTTTCGGAAATGCCGATAATGTCTCTTTCAGGAAGATTGATTCAACGTTTTAATGCATTGACATTAATTGCGATTGGTGCCTTCTTCTATACGATTCGAAATATTGGATTGTGTTTTGCACCGAATTTAGTTGTATTTATTATTTGTGCAGCTTGTCAAGGGGTCTCTTATGGATTGATGACAGGGGTTATTACGTATTATGTGAATCAATCGCTGGAAAGACAAGATCGTATGGCTGGTCAAACATTAATTGGTATTATGACAAGTGGTATTGGTTCCACTTTAGGAAACGTATTAGGTGGATTTTTAATTGATGGTCTTGGGATGAGTGCTATGTATTATTTTGTAACAGGATGTACAATATTCGGGTCTTGTATTGTGTTTATTGCTAAGTATTTGTCCACAAAATCATAAGTGGTTTAGTAGGATTGAATTGAATATGAATAAAGAAGATGTGTTTAATGAAATAAATGAATCGGTACAGTTCTTTATGAATTCTTTGGAGAGTAATAAAGGACCTTATCGATTTAAAGATTTGCGAATTTTTGTATACATTTTGAAGAGTGATAATTCTCAAGTTATGATGTCTGAATTGTCGGATTATCTTAATATTACACCAGCTGCTGTCAGCCAGCTTATTCAAAAATACGAAGATAGTGGCTATGTAAAAAGAGTTCGTAGCAACAAAGACAAACGTAAGGTTTTTATTCAAGTAGCCGATCCTGTAAAGGAAGTTATTTTAAAAGAGTGGGAGCTACGGAAGAACAACATCATTGAATTTTTGGATTATTTGGGGGATGAGGATACGGAGGCTATTTATCGTATTCTGACAAAAATGAAGGAATTTCAAAAGTAATAGGGGCATGGCCCCTTTTTTGTATGTTTATTGAAAAACGGTTTTAGAAATGGTATATTAAATTTGATTAAGGAATGGTGATGTATTTTGAAAATATTTAGAAATATTAAAAATATCGCATTATTGTCTCTTACTTGTGTGGTTGAGACAGCTATGTTTGCTTTTGGAGCATTTGATCCATTTAATGGTTTTTTCTCCACTTTCTTTTCTATGTGTATAGCTTTGGGCTTGCCTGCTTTCACGGCTTATAATTTTTATTCGACATATAAATTGGAACAAAAAGAGAAATTACCACCAATTCCTCAAAAACCGAGTATTCCTAAGGTGGATGTGGATATAAAAGATTTATATTTAAAACGCATGTCGCGTTTAAAAAGGAATTTAAATGAAGAACATAGAACGTATTTTAATCGTTATTTAGAAAGCTTAATTTCGCAATTGGAACGTTTTGAATTAAAAGCTAAGAAACTAGCTAGATACAATAGCGGAAAAGTTGAAACCATTGCGAACAATTTTAAGACAATTCTTTATCGCAACGTTGATAATAGCTTAACACAAATGGAAGAATTTGATCATCGAGAATATCAGGAATTTATTATGGGAAAACTTTTCTTATCGCCAAGTGAAACAGAACGAAAGAAAAAGGTTTTTGAAAAGCCATTTATTTCGATTGCTTCTTGTATTGATAAAAACGAAGAATATCTTTTAAAAATCGATGAATTATTGGCTATGTTGCAAGAAGCTCGTTCTCCACAAGAATGGGATAATGATACACTTATTGCACTAAAAAAATTAGACGAATTGACTTCCGCACAAGAAGATGAGAACGAGTTGAATCGTACAGTGGGGGAAAAGATTGCACGTCAATATAAATCTATGTAGGCTAAAGCTTAAGATACGATCTTAGGCTTTTTATTTTTTATCTAAGCCCAGCAGAATACTTCAGCTTCTCTAAGCTGGAGATGAATGCGTAGTTTTTTTAAATTAATGCCATAAATAATGTCAGT
>JAUNDJ010000062.1 GCA_030526175.1 Bacillota bacterium | reverse complement strand
ATAGCTGCCTGACTCTCTGAAAGCTTTAAATGTGTTTGAGGTTTCCTAACCTCATTGACTTTAAATCAGATTTCTATCCGACCTCATCTAATTTTAAAGCGCCTTTAAAAAAGCAACCACTATGTAAGTGATTGCTTAGTTGAATAATTATTTCTTATCGTATTGTTTCGAAGCTTCTTCAATACCAGTTTTAACACCAGCAATAGCAGCATCCGTAAATTTTACAGCTTCAATCGCAAGATTTTTGCTGAAAATTCCTAATTTTTCAGAAATATCTTTAGTTGCTGTACGGATTGCATCTTTAGCTTCCGAAATTTTTTCTTCCGCAACTTTTGCCGCTTCTTCTACTTTTTCTTCAGCTGATTTCACTTTTGTTGCTTCTTGTTTAATAGCTGCTTGAGCTGCTGCTAAACGAGCAATTGGTACACGATATGGTGAACATGATACATAATCTAAACCAATTTCATTACAGAATTCAATAGAACTTGGATCTCCACCATGTTCTCCACAGATTCCTAAGTGAAGTTTTGGATTTGTAGATTTACCTAATTGGATAGCCATCTTCATTAATTTTCCAACACCAATTTGGTCTAATTTTGCAAATGGATCTTGTTCAAAAATCTTAGTTTCATAATAAGCATCTAAGAACTTACCAGCATCGTCACGAGAGAATCCATAAGTCATTTGTGTTAAATCGTTTGTACCGAAACAGAAGAAGTCTGCATTCTTAGCAATTTCATCCGCTGTTAAAGCAGCACGAGGAATTTCAATCATTGTTCCTACTTCGTAGTCTAATTTAACACCTGCAGCTGCGATTTCTTCTTCAACAGTTTTTACAACGATATCTTTTACATATTTTAATTCCATCGAATCTCCTGCAAGAGGAATCATGATTTCAGGAACGACTTTATTTGTAGCTTCTTTATTTACATTAATAGCAGCACGAATAACAGCACGTGTTTGCATTTTTGCGATTTCTGGATAAGTAACCGCTAAACGTAATCCACGGTGTCCCATCATAGGGTTGAATTCATGTAAACTATCAATAATTTCTTTAATTCTTTCAACAGGTTTACCTTGCGCATCTGCTAAAGCCTTAATATCCGCTTCATCTGTAGGAACGAATTCGTGTAGAGGTGGATCTAAGAAACGAATTGTTACGGCATATCCATCACATGCTTTGAATAATCCTTCAAAGTCTGCTTGTTGCATAGGTAAGATTTTTTCTAATGCCGCTTCACGTTCTTCAACTGTATCTGAACAAATCATTTCACGGAATGCAGCAATACGGTCTGCTTCAAAGAACATGTGTTCTGTACGGCATAATCCAATACCTTGTGCACCTAATTCCATAGCTTTTGCAGCATCTTTAGGAGTATCCGCATTTGTACGAACTTTCATTGTACGATATTCATCAGCCCATGCCATGATTCTTCCGAATTCACCACCGATTGTTGCATCTTGTGTAGCAACGATTCCATCATAAATAGTACCTGTAGAACCATCTAGTGAGATACAGTCTCCTTCGTGGAATTCTTTTCCTGCTAATGTAAATTTTTTATTTTCTTCATCCATTGCGATTTCTCCACAACCAGAAACGCAACAAGTTCCCATACCACGAGCTACTACGGCAGCGTGAGATGTCATACCACCACGTACTGTTAAGATACCTTGTGCAGATTTCATTCCTTCGATATCTTCAGGAGATGTTTCTAAACGAACTAATACTACTTTTTCTCCACGACTAGCCCATTCTTTAGCATCTTCAGCTGTAAATACGATTTTACCAGCAGCAGCACCAGGAGATGCACCTAAAGCTTTCGCAAGAACTGGAGCTTCTTTAAGAGCTTTTGGATCAAATGTAGGGTGTAATAATGTATCTAAGTTACGAGGATCGATCATTAATACTGCATCTTTAGGAGTGATCATTCCTTCATCAACTAAATCACAGGCAACTTTTAAAGCCGCTTGTGCTGTACGTTTACCATTACGAGTTTGTAACATATATAATTTACGATCTTGGATTGTAAATTCCATGTCTTGCATATCATGATAGTGATTTTCTAGAATTTTACAAACTTCTTGGAATTGTTCGAAAACTTCTGGCATTACTTTTTCTAATTCAGAAATAGGTTGAGGCGTACGAACACCAGCTACTACGTCTTCACCTTGTGCATTAATTAAGAATTCTCCCATTAATTTCTTTTCACCAGTTGCTGGGTCACGAGTAAAGGCTACACCAGTACCTGATTCATCAGACCAGTTTCCAAATGCCATTTCTTGAACGTTTACAGCTGTTCCCCAAGAGAAAGGAATATCATTATCACGACGATATACGTTAGCACGAGGGTTATCCCATGAACGGAATACCGCTTTAATTGCTCCGTATAATTGTTCTTTTGGATCTTCTGGGAAATCTGTTCCGATTTTTGCTTTATATTCGGCTTTAAATTGATCTGCTAATTCTTTTAAATCGGCTGCAGTTAAATCAACATCTTGTGTTACTCCACGTTTTTCTTTCATTTCGTCAATTAATTTTTCGAAGTATTTTTTTCCTACTTCCATTACTACATCCGAATACATTTGAATAAAACGACGATAGCAGTCACGTGCCCATCTTTCATTTCCTGTTTTTTCTGCAATGACTTCTACAACTTTTTCGTTTAATCCTAAGTTTAAGATTGTATCCATCATACCAGGCATACTAGCACGCGCTCCAGAACGAACTGAAACTAATAATGGATTTTCTAAATCACCAAATTTTTTTCCAGTGATTTCTTCCATTTTAACGATTCCCTCTTCAATTTGAGCCATGATATCATCGTTAATTTTTCCATCTTCGTAATATTGTGTACAAGCTTCAGTTGAGATAGTAAAACCTTGAGGTACAGGTAAACCGATATTTGTCATTTCGGCTAAGTTAGCCCCTTTACCACCAAGTAATTCACGCATTGTAGCATTACCTTCACTAAATAGGTATACATATTTAGTTGCCATAGTTTCCTCCTTATTATAATTGTAATATGCTTAGCTATGGAAATTATAACATATGTACTATGTAATTGATAGACAATAAATGTGCCCAACACGAAGAAATGTAAACGTTTACACTCATTTTTGCACAAAGATGTCTAACAAATAATTATTTTTTGTCTTACATAAGTATACAATTCTTTTAACGTCCAATTAGCATAGTGAATAATAACACTTTCTTCCCAAAAAGAAAAGGCTTACATTATTTTTTTTGTTTTTAGGGCTTCCAAACTAAATCATAACGTATATTATTTTCTTCTAAGACACGTTTTTGAACTAATTTGAAACCCAAGTGTTCATATTTCTTACATTTTTCTATTGTATCTGTGTTAAGAATGATCAATCGATTTTCTTTCCTAGCCATCTCAAACACTTCTTCTAAAAGCATTCGAAAATAGCCTCTATGCTGGAATTGTTCTTTTACAACGACCAAACCTAGAAAGAGAAACTTTTTCTTTTGAAAAGCATATTTCTCTTCTATAGCTAAAGGAGCTTCCCTTTCAAGCTTCGAAATTCGCCTAACTTTTTGAAAACCTATTGCGCGATATGTATTAATTATCAATCGAAAAATATCCAATAGCTTGTAACATTCATTTTCTCTACGAATAATCACAAATCCTTCTTTTCCTTCTAATCCATATACAAAACCAGAATGATCGTTTACTTGAAGATACGATTGGATATACTTCGTTGATTCTTGTTTCGAAAAATAATACAGTTCTCCCTTTTGTGGTTCTTGAATCTTTTGATTATTAAACGCTGAAATTATTTCTTCTATATCTTTTTCAGTAAGTGCTATTTTATTCATTTGTCCATATTATATTCTTTTTTCTTTTATGAGGAAATAAGAAACCGAAATATTCAAAAAAAATAGACCTTTGTGAAGGTCCATTTTCAATTATTTCGTTAACATATTCCAAATATCTACAAAGAAGTTTACAATTTTATCCCACAATCCGCTCGCTTTTGCATCTTGAATCAAACCATTCACATCAATATGTAGTGAATTTGCTAAATTATTCAATTGATTTAATACTTCTTTTGAATCAATAGCAGAAGTATTCACATATTTATTCATCAAATTGATAATCGCATTGATATTGTCTTGTGAAAGAATGTTTCCTAAATTGTAATTATTAATTACATTGTTTACAACATTAATAACTGTTTGTTGATCAATACTTCCATATTGTTGTTTCGCTTCCGCTAATTCTTTTTTAATTTCTGTCATCGCAGCATCTAGTGTACTTGAATTAAAACCTTGAGTATTGGCATTTTCTTGTGCAATAGCATTTGTTGTTTCTAGTTCTTCTTGTGCAACTGCTGTACGATTGGTATCCAATACTTCTCCATTTGCTTCAAAAGCCTTATAAACACCAGTTAAAGCTGATTCTCCCGTTACTCTAGAAACAGAGGCTACTTCAATTTCACAATTGTATACTCCAGCTGTAATTGCAGCATTCGCATATTGTTGTTGAGTAATCTTCGTAATGTTTTCTGGAGTTAATATTTTTACCACTACACCATTCGATCCTGTCTTTTTTACCATAACAGAAGAAATCAAACTCGCTGTATTTCCACCAACAAAATTTAAATACTTATCTAAATCTTGTCCATACGTATACATTTCATACACATTGTTTTTATCTGTTACTCCAAATAAGTTTGTCGTTTGATTAATTTGTTCCTGGTTCAATCCTCCACCATATACAATCGTTGGTTTTCCCCATTTTTCATCAATAACTTCCGTCTCAATCGCAAAAGCATTAGCACTCAAACTTGACATAGCTAGCACACTTGCAAGTGTTGCTCCTAAAACTTTATTCATTAATTTCATAGTTTAATACTCCTTTTTATCACATCATTTTGTGATGAATGTATCTTATCACTTCGAAAAAGAATGTCAACTCCATATTTTCCCACATTTTCAAAAGAAAAAACGGATTTTTCATCCGTTTTAAACATCTGTTCCATTCCATACATTAGAATTCTGATCGTATGACTTATAATTATCTTGAGGATATGTAGATTGATAACTATTTGTATAAATCCCCCCAAACAACAAGCGAAACATGAATTTTATTAAAAAATAAATCATCAACAAACGAAAGAAGCTAAATTTTCTTGGACGAACATAGGTATAGGTAAATGGTCCATTTCGATACGTATTTTGACTTTGTTGATATTGTGCCTGTCTAAACATCTCTTCAAAAATATCCTGATAAGGGTTTTGATATGTCCCCTGTCCATATGGATTCTGATACGTTTGTCCATACGGATTCTGATAACCGCTATTTGAGTAATATTGGGCACTACCATCTTTTATTGCGTTATACGCTTCATTTATTTCTTTCATTTTCGAAGCCGCCACTTCATCCCCAGGATTTAAATCCGGATGATATTTTTTCGCTAACTTCCGATATGCATTTTTAATTTCTTCTTCACTGGCATCTCTAGAAACACCAAGGATTTCATAAGGATCTCTCATTCTATCAACTCCTTAGAGTATATTCTATGATATTTTTTCTTTCATTACAACGAATCACATAATTTCACTATTTGTGGAACAAAAAAGCCGATGTTTTTTACATCGGCAAATATTTTATTCTTCTTCAACAATAGAAATATGTAATTCTTCTAATTGAGCAGGATCTACAGGTGTTGGTGCTTTTGACATTGGACACTTCGCATTTGCGTTTTTAGGGAATGCGATTACATCACGGATACTATCGCTTTCACTTAAAATCATCGCAATACGGTCAAAACCAAAGGCTAATCCACCATGAGGAGGTGTTCCATATTGGAAAGCATCGACAAAGAATCCAAATTTGTCTTGAATTTCTTGATCGCTCATTCCTAAGATTTGGAAAATCTTAGTTTGAAGTTTATTATCGTAAATACGTAATGAACCTCCACCTAATTCATAACCATTTAGAATAATGTCATAGGCATTTGCTTTTACAGCTGCTAAATCTGTGTCTAACAACGGAATGTCTTCTTCTTTAGGTTGTGTAAATGGGTGGTGACATGCAGTAAAACGTTGTTGTTCTTCAGACCATTCAAACATTGGGAAATCTGTTACCCAAAGGAATGAGAATTCATCTTTCTTCTTCAATCCTAATTGTGATGCGATTTCATTACGTAATGCACCTAATACGTTACATGTACGAGTCCATGCATCGGATACAATGAACAACATATCTTTATCTTGAACATTCAATTGTTCATATAAAGCTTTTACTTCTTCATCACTCATAAATTTACGAGCAGAACCTGTAAAATCACCATCGGCAGCTTTTAACCAAACCAATCCTTTAGCTCCATTTTTCTTTGCTAAGTTTGTTAATTTATCAATATCTTTACGAGTAATGTGAGAATAATTAGGGATTTGAATGGCTTTGATTACTCCTTTTGCTTCTAAACAATCTTTAAATACTTTAAATTCAGTATTTGCGAAAACGCTAGTAATATCTTGTAATTCAAATCCAAAACGATTGTCTGGTTTATCCGAACCATAACGATTCATCGCTTCGTCATATGTTAAGCGTAAGAAAGGAGCTTTGATTTCAATTCCTTTTACTTCTTTCATAACCTTAACCATCATTTCTTCCATCATGGTTTGAATTTCTACTTCTGTTAAGAATGATGTTTCAATATCCACTTGCGTAAAATCTGTTTGACGGTCAGCACGTAAATCCTCATCACGGAAACAACGAGCAAATTGATAATATCTTTCAAAACCAGAAATCATCAATAATTGTTTATACAATTGAGGCGATTGAGGTAATGCATAGAAAGATCCTGGGTGGACACGTGATGGAACCAAGTAGTCACGTGCACCTTCTGGTGTACTCTTTCCTAACATTGGTGTTTCAATTTCAATAAAGTCTTGTCCATCTAAATATTCACGCATTGAGTGTGCAATTTTAGAACGCATGATCAATTTCTTTTGCATTACAGGACGACGTAAATCTAAATAACGATATTGAAGACGAGTATCTTCTAACGCATCCGTTTCATCTGCGATAATAATAGGTGTTGTTTTTGCTTCATTAATAATATAGAAATCTTCTACGGCGATTTCCACTTCTCCAGTTAATAAATCTGGATTGGCTGTTTGACGTTTTTGAACTGTACCAGAAACATGGATGACATATTCATTTCGTACATCTTTTGTTTTTTCTGAAAAGCTTTCGTTAAATACCAATTGGCAAATACCAGTACGATCGCGTAAATCAATAAAAATCAATTGCCCAAAGTTTCTTTTTTTCGCTACCCAACCAACTAATTCAACATGTTCTCCTACGTGAGATAAGCGAAGAGTTCCATTCGAATGTGTTCTTTCCATCTTTATTCTCCTTCTAAAATTCCATCTAATGCAGAAATTAATGATTCTACACTAACTGAGTTTTGTTCTTTTTTCTCAATATTTTTAATTGTAACTTGCTTATTTTCAAATTCATTTTTTCCAATTAAGATTGCCACTTTCGCACGTGCACGATCTACTGCTTTAAATTGACCTTTAAAAGAACGTTGCATCATATCCATATCGGCTCTATATCCATGAGCACGAAGTTCTGTTAACACTTTAAATGCATATGTACGAGCACTGTTGTCTAGACACATCACATAAGCATCTAATTCAGGTTTTTGTGCCAATTGAATTCCTTCGGCTTCTAAAGCGATTAAGATACGTTCCATACCTAAAGCCCATCCAATACCTGACATTTCTTCTGGTCCTTCAAAATATGGGATTAATCCATCATAACGTCCACCAGCTAATACAGTCGATTGCGACCCCATATCTTCATTTACAGAAACGATTTCAAATACAGTGTGTGTATAGTAATCCAATCCACGAACTAATTTGTCATCAATTTCATATGGGATTTCTAATGTATCCAGCAATTCACAAACTGTGTTGAAATATTCTTTACTTTCTTCGTTTAAGTAATCTTTCATGTTTGGAGCTGTTTTCATAAAATCTTTATCGTGATCGACTTTACAATCTAAAATACGAAGTGGGTTTTGACGGAAACGACGGTTACAGTCCCCACATAATTCATCTAGGTGTGGTTGGAAGTGTTCAACCAACGCTTCACGATAAGCTGCACGAGAAGCATCATCCCCTAATGTATTTAATAAAATTTTAATGTCTTTAAGACCTAAAGCTTTTAAAATGGAATAAGCAAGAACCATAGCTTCTACATCGACATATGGACTCTTTTGACCCAAGCATTCCACCCCAAATTGATTAAAGATTCTTAATCTTCCTTTTTGTGGACGTTCGTGACGAGCCATTGGACCCATGTAAAATAGTTTTACAGGTAAATCTGGGTTAGAATACATTTTATTTTCGACAAAAGAACGTACTGTTCCTGCTGTTCCTTCAGGACGAATAGTAAGAGAAGTTTTTGAATTTTCTAAAGTGAAAGTGTACATTTCCTTATTTACCATGTCACTTGAGTCATTTTCTCTTTTAAAAACATTTGTGTGTTCAAAAATTGGTGTACGAATTTCATCGAAATTATATAAATAACAGAAATTACGTAATGTGTCTTCTAAAGCACGCCATTTATATGAATCTTCTGGTAACATATCTTGGCATCCTCTTGGAATTTGATAAGCCATATTATTTCCTCCATTTTCTTAAATAAAAAAACGCCCTTATTACGATAAGGACGTTAAAACGCGGTACCACCTTACTTCTCCTGACGGAGCACTCTAAAGTTATAACGGAACTACCGATTGAATTTTATCATTCAATTCCTCCAAAGTGTCTAACAAAAAGTTCCTATTAGCTTTTCACCAACCAGCTTTTCTCTAATCTATTTCCTTTTTGTTTCTCTTTTTCATAGGATATGTAGATAAGATATGGATACTTATTCCATACTAGTTATAAGTATATCAATACAAAGATTAATTTTCAATCTTTGCATAACATTCTATGATCTTTTGAACAAGTGGATGACGGACAACATCACTAGCATCCAAATGGATCATTCCAATTCCACGGATATTTTTTAAAATCTGTGTCGCTTGTACTAGACCGGAATCGTTCTTCTTTATTAGGTCAATTTGGGAAGCATCCCCGTTAATGATCATTTTTGTTTTTTGACCCATACGCGTTAAAAACATTTTCATTTGCGATCGAGTCGTGTTTTGTGCTTCGTCCAAAATGACAATAGCATTATTTAACGTTCTACCTCTCATAAAAGCTAAAGGAGCTATTTCAATGATTTGTTTTTCTAACATTTTCTCCACCGAATCTTGTCCTAACATTTCAAAAAGAGCATCGTATAAAGGTCTCAGGTATGGATCTACCTTTTCTTTCATATCTCCAGGAAGGAAACCTAATGACTCTCCTGCTTCCACCGCAGGTCTAGTTAATATGATCTTTTCTATTCTCTCATTTTTCAATTCATTAACAGCGTATGCAACAGCTAAATATGTTTTTCCAGTACCAGCAACACCTGTCGCAAAAACGATATCATTATGGCGAAAAGCATCGCATAATACAGCTTGTCCCAACGTTTTAGGATAGATCAGCTTCCCACTACGTGTTTTTACTACCGGAGACAATTGATCTCCTTTAAAAGATTTTAAACGATGTTCTTTCGCTAATTGAATCAAGTAATGAACATCTTGAAACGAAAGCTTGTGATGAATATCTATTAATTCAAAACACTTTTGAATAACTAAGACAACTTGTTCTGTATTTTCTGTTTCCTGAATTTTTATCTCATGAGAACGAATGACAATAGACGTATTATAGGCTTCTTCCAATTGAATTAAGTTTTCATCCTTCATACCTACTAAAATCTGAATTTCTTCAATATTTCGATCGGATACATCTAACTTTATATACGACAAATCTACTTCCTCCTTTAAAAAAAAAAATCTGCATTTCTGCAGATTCATTATTTACTTCTACGAGCTTTACGAGCAGCTTCTTGTTTTAATTTTTTCTTAACACCAGGTTTAACGTAATATTCTCTTTTACGAGCCTCAGCAAGGGTACCATTACGAGATACTTGACGTTTGAATCTTCTTAAAGCGTCATCTAATTGTTCGTTTTCTTTAACAACTACTTTTGGCATACCATTACACCCCCCTTTCCGAGTCATGCACTAATATTATATCCAATTTTTTCTGATTTTCAAGTGTTTTTTTTAGTTTTTTATCATTGGAAATAATTTTTCAAAAATCTTTTGGGCAACCACCATTTTATAGTCCAAGCGGGTATTTTGCAGAGGAATCTCTACAAAATAACTTGTGATTTTGCCATTAAAGTCTATCGCAAAATACACTTGGCCCGGAATTGAATGCATCGAGTTGTTTGGATCCACATTCCCCATTGTTCCGCTTACACCAACGCCAATATTTGCTTCATATGCTTTTCGACACGCTTTTGCCATTGCTTCAACCGTTTCTTTCGAATAAACGCTATAAGTCTCAATAATTTCTTTTGGAACTCCTTGCATTATTTTTGCTTCGTTACAATAAGTGACAAAGGCACCTTTTAATATGGCTGAAGAACCTTCTGTATCCGTGATTAAAGATGCAATCTGACCCGATGTGGCACTTTCCATTGTAGTAATCGTATATCCTTTTTCGATCAAGACCAATGTTAGTTTTCGATAGTTTTTTCGGATTTCTTGTTGATTCATCGCTTATCTCCTATAAAAGAAAGGGTTTCTAAGAAACCCTTCTCTATTTGTTCCAATACTTTTCAATACATTCTTTTACTGCGTTATTATCACCAATCCAAGGAACACGAACATTATCTCCTCGATACATGTACGCTTCATCACCTTTTCCAAGCACTAAGATGCAATCTCCAGCTTGAGCAGATTCAATCGCCTGACGAATAGCCTCATAACGATCACCAATAAACACTGACGATGTATTCTTAATTCCCTCTTTTATTTGATCCGCAATTTCTTTTGGAGACTCATCACGAGGATCGTCTTCTGTTAAAATAATTAAATCACAATATCTGTCTGCAATTTCACCAAAAGTTTTTCGTTTTTGGATATCACGACGACCTGCTGATCCAAATACCGCAATAACACGATTTTTATTCGCAATTTTACGACCAAACTGAATAACTTTGTCCATCCCGTCTGGTGTATGAGCAAAATCGACAATAGCACTAAATGGCTGTCCACAATTGATTTGTTCCATACGACCTTCAATTTGTGGTATATGACGAGCCAAAGCCGTTAATGTCTCAATAGACATTCCCGTTTCATGCATTGCCGCCATAGCACCTAATAAATTATAAACATTATATTCAGCTACTAAATTCGTTTCAACAGGATATTCTTTTCCTCTAAATTCTAAAATAAAAGAAGTCGAGTCTGAAGAAAGAATGATATCCTTAGCACGATAATCACATTCTTTTTTTATACCATAAGAAATAACACGAGCACGAGAAGCCTCTTTTAAATCTTCATAACGCGCATCGTCAATATTCAAAATTGAAACACCTTCTGGTTTCACTCTTTCAGAAAACAATAATTTTTTTGCCGAAAAATAGTTTTCTAAGTTTCCATGAAAATCCAAATGGTCGTGTGTAAAGTTAGTAAAGACAGCCACATCAAAATCAATTGCGTCAACACGTCGTTGAGCCAATCCATGACTACTTACTTCTAATGCACAAGCACCCATGCCATGATGAACCATATCTTTTAATTTATCAACTAAAAATAAAGTATCTGGTGTTGTTAAATTAGGTTGTAAACGAACTTTGCCATATTCAATTGAAATAGTTCCGATATAACCACATGGTGTTTGTGTATCACAAAAATATTTTATAATTTTCGTAATAGAACTCTTCCCATTTGTTCCTGTTACGCCATACATAACCATATTACTCGATGGATTGTTGTTAAATAGCTTTGCGCATTGATTCAATGCAGTTACAACATCATCCACTTTAATATAAATTGCACCTTCTCGTTTGATTTCTAAATCTTTTGCATGAACAATACAGATTGCTCCATTGTCAATTGCTTGATCAATAAAATCGTGCCCATCGGCGCTCATTCCTGGCATACAAAAATAAACACTTCCTGGCGTTACTTTTCGAGAATCGACATATAAACCTGTTACATTTGTTGTCGGTGCATCTTTAAATAATTTACTTAATCGCATAATACTTAACCTTCCTTATGAAGCACATATCCTTTTTCATCATACGAATCCCATTTTACTACAATTCTTCCACTAAGTAAATTATCGGACTCAATGCGAATTGGATGATATTGACTTGTATATCCTAAATACCAGCCGTTTTGTTCACGTTCAATCAAAACCTCAACATCCGAAAAGCGTTTCATATCCGATAGACGAAGCGTATCACTTAACTCTAATAGACGTTTTGTGCGGTCTTTTACTATCGATCCATGCACTTCCCCTTTCATCTTACTCGCTACAGTACCATCTCTTTTAGAATATGGGAACACGTGTAAGAAAGAGAATTGAATATCTTTTAAATTTTGATACGTTGTCTCAAATTCCTCATCACTTTCTTGAACAAAACCACACATGATATCTGTTGAAATGGAAATATCTGGAATTTGTGAGCGAATATAAGCTATTCTTTCTTTGTATTCTTCCACCGTATATGGACGATTCATTCTTTTTAGAGTAATGTCGCATGCCGATTGAATTGGTATATGTAAATGACGACAAATTCTTGGTTCATTTTTCATCAATTCAATAAATTCATCCGTGATTTCCGTAATTTCAATACTTGAAATACGATAATGAATTGAGTCTTTGGTGTTTTCAATTAACATTTCCATTAACTGTGTTAAATTGAAATCTCCATCGTCGTATCTACCAGTGTGAATCCCTGTTAATACGATTTCGGAATGCCCTTTATCTTGTAGTTGTTTAGCAATGCTTAAAACTTGAATATGATGTAAGCTTCTTTCTCTTCCTCGCGCATATGGGATTGCGCAATACGAACAGAATTGGTTGCATCCATCTTCCACTTTTAAGAACGCACGATGTTGGCTTTCAAATACTTGAATTGGCATAGTTTCAAAAGAATCAAATTTTGAAACATCTTCTATAGCTTCCAAATATTCGGGATTTTTTAAATATTCTAAAACAAATTTCACCAATTGAGATTTATGATTCGTACCAACTAAAATATCCGCTCCAAGATTTCTTCTTTCTTCTTCTTTTGCGAATTGTACAAAACATCCAACAACCACAACGATGGCATTTGGATTCATTTTCTTCACATGATGGATCTTTTGTCTAGATTTACTTGCCGCTGTATTCGTTACAGTACAGGTATTTATAATATGAATATCGGCTAAACTTTCATCCTCTACAGGTTCAAAGCCATTTTTTATCATTTCTTGTTTGTAAAACTCCGATTCATATGCATTAACCTTGCATCCCAAAGTTGTTACTTTAAAAAGCATTTTATTCCCCCTTCACATGAGCTTGATATTCTATACATGACAATAAATAACAAGCTGCTGTTTCTGCACGAAGGATGTTGTTTCCTAAAGAACAAGAAACAAATCCCATTTCTTCTAATTGATTCACTTCTTTAATATCCAAACCACCTTCGCATCCAATACAAACAGTAATGGAATTAAAAGGTTGATTTAGTGCATGTGCTAAATGCTTCGTGTTTTCTTTTTCATAAGCCACGACATTAATTTCACTACAATAATTTTTCAATGAAGACAAAGTTTGAACTGGTGTAATTTCTACTAGGCTAGTTCGATTGCTTTGTTTACACGCCGCAAGAGCAATCGCATTCCAACGCTCCAACTTTTTCGCTTCTTTTTTCGAATCGATATGTACTACACTATATTTCGATTCAAAAGGTACAATACGAGTTACTCCTAATTCAACACATTTTTGAATCATCCATTCAAATTTATCTTGTTTGATTAACGATGCACAAAGTGTTATCTCCTTAGAAGAAGAATTCGAAAGGATCTCTTCTACAATTTTAACCAAAGGTTTTCTTATAGCTTGAGCAAAATAAGCTTTTCCTCCAGAAATAACACGAATCGTTTCATTTTCTTTAACACGTAATACGTCGAACACGTGATGGGCTTCTTTTTCTTCTAAAGAAATCTCTTCCCCAACAATACAGCTCTGATTTGAGAAAACTTGTATCATTTTTGTTCCCCTTCTAATGCTAAACGTTTAAGTTCTTTTACTTCAAATGGTTTTAACTTTCTGAATTCACCTGGATTTAATCCATCACAAGTAATTGTTCCAAATTGAACACGATGCAATCGACGAACTTCATGCCCTAATTCTTTCATCATATTTTTTACTTGGTGATTTTTCCCTTCTTGAATCGTTAATTCAAAACGACAACGATCACGAACAATATCCGTTTCTAACATCCAAACTTTCGCAGGTAAATAAGAGTCTTCTTTTCCTTTTAATCCTTTGCGTAGTTTACGAATGTCGTCCTCACTTAAAATACCTTGTAAATTCACTAAATATTTTTTCTTAACATGGTAACGAGGATGAATCATTTGGTTACAAAACTCACCGTCGTTAGTCATTAATAAAACACCGCTCGTATCATAGTCCAATCTTCCAACACTATATACTCTTTCACGAGTCGCCATATAATCCAATACTGTTTTTCTACCCTTATCATCATTACTTGTAGAAACACATCCCTTAGGTTTATTCAAGACAAAATAAGCCTTTTCTTCTTTATTAATTTCTTTTCCATTTACTTCAATATAATCATTTCCACTAACTTTAGTCCCTAAAGTCGTTACAACTTCACCATTTACTGTTACTTTTCCTTGAATAATTAGCTCCTCCGCTTTTCGTCTAGAACAAACTCCGGCTTGAGCAATTACTTTTTGTAGTCTTTCCATTACGATTCTCCTTCCACGACAAACAATTCTTCGTCGTATTCCTTTTGATTTGGTAGTGCAGGTAATTCTTTTAAAGTTTCTAGTTGAAATGCATCAAGAAACTGATTTGTGACTGAATATAATAATGGCTTTCCTACTACATCCAATCGTCCAGTTGGTTCAATGAGTTCTCTCATCTGCAGTTTTTTCAACATCATTTCACAATTAACTCCACGAATTTCCTCGATTTCTACACGAGTAATCGGTTGTTTATATGCGATAATTGCTAGAGTTTCCATAGCCGCAGGAGAAAGGGTTATTGGTTTTATTTGTTCATATAATGCCTGTCCATAAGGATAAACAAATTCTTTTGTAACGAATTTGAAACGAGAAGCGTATTCTACCAACTGGATTCCTTTAGAAGAATCATCATATTCTTTTATCAATTCCTTGATATCTTTGATTGCATCCTCTTTCTTAATCTGTAAAGTATCAACAATCTGTTCGATAACTAAGCCTTCTTCTCCACTAAGAAAAATCAATCCTTCTATTAATGCTTTTCGATTATCCATTACGTTTCTCCTTTCATTAACCAAATTCTATTTTCTTCATCTATACTAAAAACCAACCATTTTTGATGGATCAAATCCAAAACAGCCAAAAAAGATACAATAACCATATGTCGACTCGAACAATCCTGACAAAGTTCTTCAAAAGAGATTCCATCGTTTCTATATAAAAATCTTTTCTGAATGACTTCCAATCGATCTTCTACAGAGATTTCTTTAATTGTTACTTTTGTTTCATACGGTTTTAAAATCGCATATTTTCGCATTACACGATTCATAGCTTTCATTAATTCATACGGTGATTGAGTCATTATTGGCCCTTCTAAATCGGATTTTTGCCAAGAAGCAACTAAAGAAGCAGCTGGTCGAGTAAAACAAAGCCGGCGATGATCATACCCTTCTTTTAAGATATAAGATATATCTTTAAATCGCTGATATTCCACGAGGCGTTTAACCAGTCTCTCTCTAACGTCCTCTTCATATTCAGCTTCGAGTTCCACCTTTTCTCTAGGCAAAAGCTTTCTAGACTTAAATTCAATTAAGTTAGAAAGTTCAAAAAGATATTCACTAGCTACTTCTAAATGAAACTTTTTCATTTGATGTATGTATTGAATATATTGGGTAGCTAATATATCCAAATCTAAATCAAACAAATCCAACTTGTTTTCTTTTATAAGATGGAGCATTAAATCTAATGGTCCATCGAATTGATCAATATTTACTAAAAAGCTCATATCCAATCACCTTTGCGCATTATAACAAATTTTGCTTTTCAAAACAATTATATCTAATTCTCTATCTTTCCTTCAATAAATTAACTCTAGCATTCTTTAAAAGTTATGGTAGAATAGGTTACATGAAACGTGTAATTATATTTTTCTGCCTGGCATTGTTCATGGCAGTCATTATTCAACCAAACATTTCCAATTCTTTGGTAAAAAATGTCGATCACGATATACCTGTTAATACTACTTCTAGACCTTTGACTAACGAAGATGCTTCTCTTACTCAATGCGAATCGAAAGCTGTCATTTGTATCGATGCCGATAACGGAGGAAACGATCATGGATATGAAGTAGAAGGCCGTCAATTAGCCAAAGATATCAACTTAGCTCTTGCTCTTAAAATCGGCGATCGATTAAGTAAAAGTGGATACCACGTTATTTACACACGGCAAGACGATAACATCCAAGAATCTTACGATAGTGATGAAAGTGCAGAATGGCGTATTGAAAAAGCAATAGCTGGACAAGCCGATTATTTCTTAAGCATTACTTTATATGGAGATTCAGATATTTATCAAAAAGGATATTCCATTTTCACACAAGAAAATGTGAAAACAATTGCACTTGCCAATGAAATCGCCAATCAGTTTGAAGTAATCAATTATTCTGAGTATAAAGGGATCGATTCTGACCATTATGAAAATTTCCCGATTCTATCGAACAAAGAAATCCCAAGTATTCTAGTGCAAATTGGTCATATTACAAATCAAAGCGATTATAGTTATTTGGTTGATGAAAACTTCCAAATGAAACTTGCTAACGCTATTCTTAAAGCTTTTATAAAAGAAATCAACTAAATAAGGAAGTGATGATGTTCACTTCCTTTTTATGTATTTGATTAATAGGCTAGCACCTGTAGCTGCTTCTTCCAAGTTTGTTGATAGTATCGCTTTTAAACCAAATAGTTTTTCGGCTACTTTACATAATTCTTTATTCTTTCGAAAACCATTTCCTGACAATACTAGATGTTTTCTTATTGGCATTTCTAAAGAATAGTCATACAATTCTTGAATCATCCCTACCATTATTCCATAAACAAATTTCCCAGGAAGAAAATTCGTATCCGTTATCTTTTCAATTTTCCCTGTTTCAAGAGGATCGCAACGTGTACCACTAAAGGTTGTTTTGAACAACGGTGCCTGGTTAGAATCCATAATCTTTGCCATGGTTTCGTATTGGGAAAACTCTTTTCCAGTAGCTGCTTTCACATATTCCCGAAAAAATGATTCTAAAAGTGCGTACGCTCTTCCACCACATAAAGAAGAAGCTACTAGTGAACTACTCCCTCTTACACTTCGTTAAGAACAGGGAGCTTCTGGAAGACA
>JAUNDJ010000159.1 GCA_030526175.1 Bacillota bacterium | reverse complement strand
AAATTTGGATTTTAGTATCTCCTAAAAAATATAGTGCTAACTACGAAAGACGGGATTTCATCAACACATCAGAAAAGTATGGCGGATTTGTTAAAAAATTTGGAGCTTTACAAATAAAATGATAATATATAGTAAAGATAAACATGAAAAGATTAATATAGAAAGAAGTGAAATTATGAATTATTCAGTTATCACAATAACTCGTGAATTTGGTAGTGGAGGAAGAACCATCGCCAAAAAACTTGCCGAAGACTTAGGATTCAAATATTACGATTATGAAATTATTCAAAAAGTAGCGAAAGAAAGTGGCTTTGCAGAAAGCTTTGTTGAAGAATATGGGGAAGAAAGTCAAAATACTGGATTCTTTGCTTATCTAACAAACACTTGGGGAACTAGCTTATCGGATCAATTGTATTTAGCCGAAAGAAGGGCAATCTTAGAAATCGCAGAACAAGGGAATTGTGTAATTGTTGGTCGCTGTGCTGACTATATCTTAGAAGATCGTAAAGACACTTTAAATGTTTTTGTGTATGCGGACATGGAATTTAAAAAAGACAGAATTGTGCGTTTATATGGTGAAAGAGAAGATAAAACCATTGAAAAACGTATCGAAGAAAAAGATAAGCGTCGTAAAGCGCACTATAAGTTCTACACAGATCGTAATTGGAATCGTGCAGCCAATTATCACATTTCATTAGATAGCGGTAAATTGGGTATCGATAAATGTGTTGAACTCATTGAAAGTATAGTAAAATAGGAGTACTTATGAAAAAAAATGTATTAATAAAACCAGTAAGTGCTGTTGCGACTTCCGTTTTACTTTTAACAGGGAATATGCTTCCTGTCATTGCCAACGAAGAAAAAACGGATTTAGCACAAACAAATGAAGTACAATATGAATCTGGTATTTGTCAAAAAGGAAAAGAAATTGTTTTATCTCCACAAGATGCTTCCCGTTTAATGAATGTAAAATCATTATCGTTAGATGCAGCTGCACCAAAATGGATCCAAATAGATGAAACAGGAAAAATCACTTGTAATCCAACAGAGGAAGTTCTTGCGAAAACATATATGATTCCAGTTATGGTGACATATAATGATGATTCAAAAGAAGTGACATATGCGAAATTATGTGTCATGGACGAAATGGAAGAAGGAAAGAAATACAGCTTTGATCTTTATAATCTATCTTATAAAGATATAGAAGTGAAAGCTAACGAGACAGAAGAATCGGCGTTAATCTGTAAAGACAGTACAGGACAAAGTACAACACTTCCAGAAGGAACCACATTAAAATTCTTAGGATCTGCACCAAGTTGGATTACCTTAAAAGAGGATGGAAGCATTGTTGTAAATCCTAGTGAAGACAATGCTGGTCAAAAAGAAGACTGTATTGTAGAAGTGACTTATGCCGATGGTTCGAGCGATGCCGTTTTAATTAGAGTTTCAGTGAAAGAAAAAGAAGTAGAACCGGAACCAGAACCACAACCAAAACCTGAAAAAACATTAGCGGATACTTTTAATCCTTCGTATCCAACATCTAAATTTTTAAAAACCGATAAATCTTTAGTTGAAATCGTATACGATGGAGATAAACCAGAATCGGCTTCTTATGATTTATTAGACAGTCCAGAATGGGTAACTATCAATAAAACAACGGGTGAGTTAACGATTAATGGTAGTGAATCGATTGTAGCTGGAACGTATGGTGGTAAAGTATTAGTAAACTATACAGATGCTTCTACCGATGAAGTTGCCTTCAAGATTGAAATGGTGAACTTAGATATTCCTGTTGTAGAATCTATTAAAGTTTCTCCTAGCTCTGTAAAATTAGCGCCAGAAGAAACGTATAAATTGGAAGTTTCTATTACTCCAGACACAGTGAAAGATGCTAAGCTTACATTTAGTTCTTTAGACAATGGTATTGCGACTGTGAATGAAGAAGGTATTATTAAAGCCGTTAAAGAAGGAAAAACAACAATTGTTGTTCGTAGCGAAAATGGTAAGATTGGTGAATGTGCAGTAGAAGTTGCGAATAAAGAAATTCCTATTAAAGCCATTCATTTGAGTAAGGAATATATGAAAATTGGATTGGGAGATACACATAAATTAAAAGTGTATGGTTCTCCAGATAATGCGACAGAAAAAGTTTCAATTACTTGGTCTGTTAGCGATCCAAGTATCTTATCTATGGATAGTAAGGGAAACTTTACAGGTATTAAAACAGGTACCGCAAAAGTTACCGCTACCACAAATACAGGATTAAGTGCTTCTTGTGAAGTAAAAGTTTTGAAAAAGCGTAATGTGGAAACGGGAACACAAACAAATTCAACTTTATATATTGCTGGAGCGGCAGTCGCTGGTATTGCGTTAGTTGGGTTACTATTATTTAGTCGTAAAAAGAAATAGAATCGTATAGAACAGCTTCTTAGGAAGCTGTTTTTTTTGAAATATTTTTGTGATATTTGTTTGTGAAAATGAGTTACTCATGTTAGTATTTTTAAGGAAATTATTACAAGGAGGACAAAATAATGAACAAACTTTTAAAAAGTGTTTTGGCTGGTTCAATGGCTCTAAGCATGGTAGCTTGTGGATCTGGCAATCAGACAAAAGACGAAACAAAAGACGATGCTGTAAAAGTTGCGATGATCACAG
>JAUNDJ010000061.1 GCA_030526175.1 Bacillota bacterium | reverse complement strand
TGGTAGAAGCAAGAAGCTCCCTCTTCAAACAAGTTAAGAGGGAGTAGTTCACTAATTTATATTTATGTTATGGAACGCATACAATTAGAAATCTTTTTAGATTTAGTTGAAACAAAAAGTTTTACACAAACCGCAAAAAATCTTAACTATTCTCAACCCAATATTTCCAGCCAAATTCGTAAATTAGAAGAAGAATTGGAAGGCGAATTATTTAATCGTCTGGGAAAAAGAATTTCTTTAACTTCTCGTGGTCAACATTTCTTACCTTTTGCCAAACAAATTGTTTCCCTTTCTTCCAAAGCCATTCAGGAAACTCGAGATCACAAGGAACAAACCATTCGTATCCTAGTGTCCGAATCCTTGTGTCTAGCCTATTTGACAAAGGTGATTTCTTCTTTTAAAGAAAAATATCCAAATGTTTCTATTCTTCTTCAGATGTATCAAGAAAATGCAGCGAGCTCCTTACAAAACGGAGATGTGGATTTTGCGTTTATTCTCGATCATCCAGTGAAGAATGAATCGCTGAAATCGCTATTTTCTTATGAACAAGAAATATGTCTTTTTGGAAAAGAAAAAAAGGACACGTTTCAATCGTATCCATTATTATTAACCGGAGATGGTTGTGTATACAAAACATTATTTTTAGAACATTGCCAGGATCAAGGAATCGATGTCAATGTTGCCCTTGAAACTGGAAGCATTCAAGTACTAAAAGAAATGGCTCTTTGTGGAGTTGGTGCGGCTCTTCTTCCCACTTGCGTGATTCATGCGGAAAATTTAATACCATGGGATTTACCATTTCCACTTTCTTTCTACCAACAAATCCTAATACACAAAGATAAGAAGTTGTCTTCTTTTGCACAAGAATTCATTCAACAATTAATAATCGAAATCCGCGCGAACATCTAAGATATTTGCACTTTTTTCCAAGATTTCTACCAATCGGCTATCTAAATCTGTACTATTGTTTCGATAATCGATTTCGTTATACTCTTTTCGTATTGGAAAGGCAAGAATTTCTTGATTGATACAAAACTGGGCATGAACATTTTCTTTATTTCCTCTGGCATCAACACGAATCCACTGATTCTGGATATAGATCGTATTTAAAGCGTGAAGAATATATCCATCGCTCGCATCGTCTAAACGTGTTAGTCTTTGATAGCTAATTCCAGATGGAATTCCATTTCCTCTCAGCAAAGCCGCTAACAAGCACGATTTTGTCCAACATATCCCTGTTTGATTTTTTAGGACATCGCTCGCATTTTTTGACACAATATTCGAGCGCATATCCCACGTATGCGATATCTGGTCCCGAACAAATTCATACGCCTTTTGTGCATATTCAAGTGAACTGTTGGACTGTTTTTGCAGTTCTTTTATTTTTTCTTGTACTAAAGGATGCGAATAATTGATGCTTCTGGTTTCTTTCAAATACTCTTTCATAAGTATGATTTCCTTTCTATTGACAAAATTTTCTATATGCTCTAAACTTTCTTCATACGAAACAAAGGCGTTTCCTGATACAAAGGAAATGCCTTTTTTTGTATTCTATTGTAGCCAAAAATAAAACTTCATACAACAATTCATTATTTTCTAAACTCTTTATCTGGACAAATTTAACTTTTATGATTTCAAGACTCAAAATACTTGGTAAACTTTTTGGTTACAATAGATTTTCTACTCATTATTGACAAATCCCCTTATTTACTCTACACTTTCTTCATACGAAACAAAGGCGTTTCCCAATACAGAGGAAATGCCTTTTTTTGTATTCTATTGTAGCCAAATCCTTTTTAGCACAACAACAATTCACACATTCTCGTTTATATTCAAATTGACTTCTTTTTCTAGCTATAGATCTGTGTGAAACATCCTTTTTGGCTACAATAACCAAGAAAAAAAGAGAGCCTCGCTCTCTATAATAAAATCCCCGCAATAATGTAAGCACTAAAGGCGAGAATCGAACTTAGTATCGCATAAGGTGCTTGGGTTATCGCATGATCTAAATTGTTGATTTCACAAGTAGCTGAAGATAAAACGGTTGCATCAGAATAGAAACAAGCGTGACTTCCAAATACCCCTCCGGATACAACAGCCGCTAATGTTAATAAGATGTTTCCGTGTAAAGCTACAGCTAGAGGAATGACAATAGGAAGGGCAATGACTTCAATTCCCCAGAATGAACTAGTGACAAACGTTAAAATCGCTAAGATTAAGAAAACAACCCCTGGTAAAATAATACTGTTTAAATAAGGTTGTACTAAAGAAATCACATATCCGGATAAATTCATTTCTCCACATGCCGTTTTTACTAAGAAAGAAGCTAATAAAATAGCCAATACTGGAAGCATATCCGCAAATCCTTGAATAAATAGTTCACTAAATCTTCCAAATGTCATCAATTTTCTTGGAATAAACAAGATTAAACACATAAATAATGTCGTAATGATGGCAATCAACATATCTCCTGTATAAATGGTCATACCAATCAAAATCCCCATTGGTAATAAGAAATCAACGGCTTTACCAGGAGGTGTTGTTCGTCTTGGTTTTTCTAACATGGCATTCACAGCCGCTGTTTCCATGTTCTCTTCCATTCCCGCTACAGTATGATCTCCCAATTCCTTATCAACTTCCACAACCGGTTTAATTCCTAAATCGCCTCTACGAACTCGTTCATACGCTTTTTTCATAGGACCGTATTTTGGAATGATCCCTAAGGAAAATAGAACGGTTACAGCGAGTGCAGCAATAGGATAGAACATAAAAGGAATGACATGTAAATACGTTTCAATCCCTGAACCAAATCCTAATGCTTCTACAGCCGGTTCCATCATAAACATACCTGCATAAAATACCGCCCATGTAGAAAAAGGAAGAAGAGCACAAACCGGAGCACCTGTTGAATCAATCACATACGCAAGTGCTTCTCTTGGAACCTTACGCTTATCACAAACGTCTTTCATACACGTTCCAATGGTCATAATGTTTAAATAATCGTCCACAAAAATAATACATCCTAAGATGGAAGACGTTAATAAAACGGACCTCTCACTCTTACAAAATTTTAATACCCATTTTGAAAATCCTTCGGTTCCTCTAGCCTCACGAAGCAAGAAGATCAAAGAGCCGAATAGTCCACAAATCAATAAAATATACTGATTGTCTGGATTACTAATTTCACTTAGTACTAAATCACACCATGGTCGCAAAAAGCCAAAACCATACAGAATAATGTATGCCACTAAAGAACCGAAGATCAAAGCTTCAAATGATTTCTTCGTCTTAATCGCAAAAGCTAACATTGCGATTGGTGGCAACAAACATAACCAATCATACGTCATTTTTTTCTCTCTCCTTAAAACAAAAAAAACTGCAACAAGTGCAGTATCGTATTTCGTAAGAAAAAAATATATGTTTTGATACGATCTCACAAGACTGCGCTTATTGTGATTTCGGTTATAAGTAACCAACTTTTTACAGTTTGAACATATAATGTTCAGTTGATAAGAATATATCTTATCAAAATTACTTCCCAAAAACTCCGACGTAGCTTTGCCTTGAAAATCTTGATAATGATATCACAAATTATTATATTTGTGAAGTTTAATTGCATCATATGTGCAAGAAATCCCAATATATTGTTGAATATGTACAAGTCCTGTCAAGATTTCTTCATCCCTGTTTCCTGCATCCCGACAACGTTAAAAAGGATTCATTCCTTTTCATCCTATTTCTAGAATTAGAAAAAAAGTGAAAGAGTTTTCTTCCACTTTCTATTTAAAAGCTTTTTTATATAAGGCTAATACATCTTTTTTTGTCGTAGAACGAGGATTAACAAGAATGTTTCCACTCTTCAAAGCATCATCGGCCATCGCATCAAATTTATTTTCACAAACGCCAACTTCACTTAACGAAGCTGGAATACCCAATTCTTGATTCAATGCTTTGAATAATACAGCTAAATCTTCAGATTTAAATGCTTCTTCTTTAACTTTTGCCTTTGAGATATAGTTATACGTTTTATAATATTTTCCTGTATCGGCTAAACTATTATATTCGGTAATTGTTGGTAGTAAAATCGCATTGGCAACTCCATGGGCTACATTAAAGTAAGCACTGACAGGATGGCTCATCGCATGTACATCCCCTAGTCTTGCCCAAGAAAAAGCAATTCCAGCAAATAAAGATCCTGTCAACATACCTTCGGCAGCTACTACATCGCTACGATCGGCTACATACTTACGAATGTGTTTTCCGATTAATTCTAAGGCTTTTTCTGCCATCGCATCCGAGAATGGGGATGCCGCTTTGGAAATATAGGCTTCAAAAGCGTGTACCATGGCATCAATTCCACAAGCGGCTGCCACAGAAGCCGGAGCTGTTGTGAGCAATTCTGGATCCAAAATTGCCACACTAGGAATTAATTTATAACTAAATACCGTTAATTTATAATTTCTTGAATGGTCTGTAATAACAGAGAATGCGGTCACTTCCGAACCCGTTCCAGCCGTGGTAGGAATGGCAATCAAAGGAATGATATCCCCAGGAACTTTTCCTCCTCCTTCATAATCGGTAATGCTTCCTCCATATTTGGCTACAACACCTACCGCTTTTGCCACATCCATAGGAGAACCTCCTCCTAGGGCAATAATAAAATCGGCTCCACTTTCTTTAAATGCGTGAGTTGCCTTTTCCACGGTTTCTGTCGAAGGATTTCCTTCTGTTTCGGTAAATGAATCCACTTGAATCCCTTGTTCAATTAAGGATTGAGCACATTTATCAACAATCCCCATTTTATTTAAATGTGGTCCAGAAATAATAAAGGCATGACTTCCTCCTAATTTTTTAGCGTAGTCAGGAAGTTTGGCTAAACTTCCTTTTCCTACGACAATATCTTGAGGAATCGAAAATGTATATTCACTCATAAAACGCTCCTAACTAAGCAGGCATTCTTGCCAATACACGAGAAATGGCTGCATCGATAACTAAATCTAATTCTTCGTCGTCGGCTTCTGGCATTAATGTTGCTGCATCTTCGTCCGAAATCAATTCGACTAAAGTACCAAACGACTCTTGATATTTTTTCTTACAGAATACGTAGAATACACCACCTAATAGGCACCATCCACCTACCATGATCCATTCTTGCCAAACTAATGATCCACCAGAACCAGGAATACAGTACATAGAAACCATGAATCCTGACATTAATACTGCCATGGTTCCGACAAATTTATACGCTGGTACTTTATAAGGTCTAGGCATATCCGGTGCTTTTTTTCGTAAAACTAAGAAAGAAATAGAAACCATACAATACGCTAAGCAACAACCGAAGTTTCCTGCATCTACAATCCAAACCATCATTTTTCTTCCGAAAAATGGCGCTAACATTGTCAATCCACCAATTAAATATAGGGCATTGATTGGAGTTTTGTGTTTTGGGTGTAATTTGGCAAAGAAGTGAGGAATCATATACGATTCTGCCATCGAATACATCGCTCTAGAACCACCAATCATAAAAGAGTTCCAAGAAGTAATAATACCGCACATTCCCCCGACAATGATGACTTTGGCCATAACAGAAGTATTAAACGCTTTAGCCATCGCATCCGCTGTTACAAGTCCTGTTCCCATTTCGGAAGAAAGAATTTCTGCTGGAGACAATACATATCCTACAGCTAAGATAACTAGCGCATAGAAGATAACGGCTAAGACTACGGATAAGATCAACATACGTCCAATCTTTTTTAATGGTACGTTGATTTCTTCGGCCGCTTGTGGAATAACGTCAAATCCAATGAAATAGAATGGTGTAATAACCGCTACGGAAAGAATACTTTTTATAATGCTTCCACTAGATGTTCCCACAAACATTTGTCCACTCATATTGTCCATACTTCCATTGAATAAAGAAGCCACAATTAATAAAATTCCAGATCCACCAATGATACAAGTTAAGATAGTTTGTAAGATAGCGGCTGTTTTAGCCCCTTTAATGTTGATTAATGTAATTAAGAAAGCAACTAATACTGCGACAAATAACCAAGATGCGTAAATATCAAATCCAGCAATCGTATACAAATACCCTTGTAAGAATCCTGGACATAAATATGTTAAGATAGTCGGAAACGCACACGCTTCAAAACAGGCAACCCCAACATATCCTAAAATAATACCCCAAGTACATACAAACGAACCATTTGGACCTAAGGCTTTGTGGCTAAAAACGTGTTCTCCACCACATTGTGGCATGGCAGCTGTTAATTCGGCATATGTCAAACCTACAAAGAAGATCATGATACCACCAATCACAAACCCTATGGCAGCACCAAGAACCCCTCCGGATTCAATCCATCCACCGGATGAGACAACCCATCCCCATCCGATCATCGCACCAAAGGCAATCACTAATATGTCCCAGGCGCTAAATACTTTATCAAAATCTGATTTTTTTTGTGCCATACAAATATCCTCCTACTCAATCTCAAATATCTTTTTTGCCAACAATTCAATATATTCGGCGGTACCATCGACTCCTAACATACTGCTGTCGATTAATAAATTACGATTGTGACGATCCCCACGATTGCTTCCAGTAAAAGCTAAGTGACGAACGTGATATCGTTTGTCTTTTTCTGAAATAAAGAGTTTTGCGTCTTTTTTTGACATCTGATGACTTTCGCATACATTTTGAATACGAATTTCATCGGGTGCATAAATAAATACCGACAATAGACGATCTTGTCCTTTTAAGATATAGTCGGCAGAACGTCCGATGAATACACAAGGTCCTTTAGACGCTAATTTTCGAATAATTTGTTTCTGCACATGAATGGCTCGGTCGGTTAAATCGGACAATTTTGAGAAAGAACCACGTTCTTGTCCTTCCACACCTTTCCCAGCAATCGTTAACCCCGATTCCACTTTATCCATAATATCTTGTGGAATACCGACTTCTTCAATGATTGCATCTACGGTTTCACGATCATAGACTGGAATGCCTAAATCTTTTCCAATTTTTCTTCCAATCGCATTTCCTTTGGCACCATATTCACAACCAACTGTAATCACAAAATGCTCCATATCTTTTCCTCCCTAAAACATAAAAAAGAGGTCACGAAAAAGAATTCTTTCGTGACGCCCTTGCCAAATATTATAATGATTTTACTGTATCTTCTAAAATTTCAAACGCTTTATCGCATTCTTCTTTTGACACAATTAGTGGTGGTACCATACGAATTGTATGTGCCCCAATAGATGTGATTAATAAGTGTCTGTCTAAAGCTCCGTGTTTTACATCCACACCTTTGATTGTGTCATCAAATTCTACACCAACCAATAATCCTTGGTGTCTTACTTCTTTCACATGAGGAAGTCCTTCTAATTTTTTCGCAAAATAATCGCCAACTTCTTTGGCATTTCCAGCTAAATCTTTGTCTAAGATTTCTTCGACTTCGGCAAGTGCTGCCGCACAACTGACTGGATGTCCACCAAATGTTGTTCCATGCGATCCAGCACTAAACGCTTTGGAAACTTCTTCGGTAGCACAAATGGCACCAATTGGCATTCCGCCTCCAAGACCTTTGGCCATCGATACGATATCTGGTTTAATACCATAGTTCATATAGGACATAACAGCACCTGTTCTTCCCCATCCTGTTTGTACTTCGTCAATTAATAGAAGCATTCCTTTTTCATCACAGAATTCTCGTAATCCTTTCATGAATTCCATTGTGGCTGGGTGAACCCCACCTTCACCTTGTACGGGTTCGATCATGATGGCAATTGTATTTTCTGTACAAGCATTTTTAAATGCTTCTAAATCGTTATATGGTGCATAACTAAATCCATATGTCATAGGTCCAAATCCAACTTGGCATCCATTTCCTGGTTGTCCAGTGGCAGACATCGCTCCAAATGTTCTACCATGGAATCCCATTTTAGCGGTTACAATATGATATTTATTTGGCCCATATTTTTCAATACCATATTTTCTAGCCATTTTGATCATGGCTTCGTTGGCTTCTGTTCCTGAGTTTTGATAAAAGATTTTATCCATACCAATGGTTTCACATACTTTTTCGGCTAATAAAGCTTGTGGAATTGTATATGGGTAGTTAAATGTATGCATGATATCATCCATTTGATCTTTGACAGCCGCTACGACTTTTGGGTTACGACTTCCTGCATTGTTTACGGCAATCCCTGCATAAAAGTCTAAATACGCTTGTCCTTCTTCATCGTATAAGTACATACCTTCGGCCGTTTCTGCCAAAAAGTCAAATCGTTCATACGTTTCAATCATGTACTTGCTGACTTTGTCCTTGATGTCTTGTTTTGTTAATCCTGTGTCTTTTAACTTCATAATCCATTCCTCCCAAAACAGAAAAAGACGCCAATGATTTTATATATCATTGACGCCTTTGTCATATACTGTTTAATTGATGTGTTCAATATATCACACATAATATACCGAGTCAACACATTTTTTGTCCATTATATTGAACTTTTAATATTCTACGAAAAAGGAAATAAAGCGAATCTTTGAATTTGTACAATTTCTATACACATGTCTTCGGTCACTTTCAAAACGGAAAAACTGTTCATTTTCCACCACATATACTTTTCCTTCAATCTCAATTTCGAGTCTTCCTTCTAACATCGAAATGTATTCTTTCGTACGTTCTCCATGCGATCCACTCTCGTATACGCCTCCTGGTTCTATGTCAATACGATAGATTTCGGTACAACGATTGTCTTCAATGGGAAAACATGTCCATACCTTATATTGCCCAGGTACATCTTTGGTTGGTTCTAATTGTTGAATATCGACCATATACGTATCTTTAGGTGGTGCATCGGTCAAATCTTGCAGATCAATACGAAGTCCACTCATAATCTTTCCTAATACACCAATGGAAGGGTTTGCATCGCCTTTTTCAATGGTTGCCAACATACTCTTACTCACACCGGTTTGTTCGGCTACGACATCGAGACTCATCCCTTTGGCTTTTCGAATACGTTTTAAATTGATGGCAATATTGTGTGATAAATAGTCCATATACATTTCCTCTATTCAATTTAATGATACATAAGGATGACAATTTTGTCATCCTAGTAGGCAGATTTATAGATTTCTAATACATCTTCTTGTGATAAAGGAACATAATTGTTGTTTAATAATCGTTGTTGGGATTTTAGGACATCGTGGGCAAACGTTTCTAAATCACTTTCTTTGACACCAAAAGAGTGTAAAGGTTCGCTTTTTAATATTTGATCCATCAACATATATAATTCTTCTAAGGCTTGTTCTGAACAACAATCAAACACTTTGGACAATAGGTCTTCTAAGTCATTTATTCTTCCTTGTGGCTGTACTTTTTTATACTTTTTCATCACAGGTTGAAACATGATCTGGTTCGATTGTCCATGGGAAAGATGATATACCGATCCTAGCGGATAGGCACACGCATGTACAGCCGCACATCCTGCGTATCCAAAGGCAATTCCTGCCCAATTTGAAGCTTTTAAAAATTCGGCTGCATAGCTTTTCCAATCGCCTTTTTCCACACTTTTTTTCCAGCAAGAAACAATGGTTTCTAAGGCCTTTTGAGAAAAAATTCTGGATAATGTACAACCATTAGGACTTAAAAACGATTCCACACTATGTACCATGGCATCAATGGAAGATGTCGCAAAAACAGAATATGGTAAAGATTCTAACAAATCCGTAATCAAAATTGCTTGGTCTGGAAGCATAGCTGGACTGGCAAGTCCCATTTTTACACCCTTGCTGACACGATTGATGACGGAAATATTGGTCACTTCGCTTCCGGTTCCACAAGTGGTAGGAACAATAATAAGTGGATGTTTTTTCTTTAAAGAGTCCTTTTGATCAAATAAAGTATCTACTGTATCTTCTTTTCCTGCCACAGCTATCATTTTGGCAATATCAATCACACTTCCTCCACCAATGGCAATCAAGCGCTCGTACTCCACTTCTTTTAAAGCAGCTAAAATTGCGTCTACATCTCCATCGATTGGTTCGCCTTTACTATATGTTTCTCGAAACATTGTTTGTATATCCAAATGTAAGGGTTCTACAAAATCGGTATATGTGTGTTTTCCACAAAAGAGCAGATCTTTAGGGCCTAATTCTTGGGCAAACTGGGCAAAAGTATCATATTCTACGATTTCTGTTTGAATCGAAAATGGTTTCATAGAAAATACTCCTTATAAAGATTCTTGGATGGCTTGTTCAAAAATTTCCAATCCCTTTTCCATTTGTTCATCACTCATTGTGAGTGGTGCTAAGAAACGAATGGTATTATTGTAAGTTCCACAGCTTTCTAGTAACAATCCTTTTTGCATCGCACACGCGATAATATCTGAAACGAGTTTTGTGGCTGGTTCTTTTGTTTCTTTGTCTGTGACAAATTCAATACCGATCATGGCACCTAGTCCTCGAACATCCCCAATGACTGGATATTTCTTTTGAAGTTCTAAATATCTTGAAGTGACTACTTCTCCTATGTGTTTGGCTTTTGAGGCAAAATCTTCTTTTTGCATCACATCCATAACCGCTAATGCCGAAGCACACGCTACAGGGTTTCCACAATATGTTCCCCCAATAGTTCCAGCAGGAGCCGCATCCATGATTTCTTTACTAGCTGTAATGGCTGAAATTGGTAGTCCTCCTCCTAAGGATTTGGCTGTTGTGATAATATCTGGAGCACATCCAGCTTCTTTCCAATATTCACTCGCAAAATATTTTCCTGTACGACAGTTTCCACATTGTACTTCATCGGCAATTAATAAAATGCCATTGTCATCGCAAATTTTACGAATCGCTTTTACCCATTCGATTGGTGCTGGAATGAATCCTCCTTCTCCTTGTACAGGTTCAAGAATCATACAAGCGACTTCTTTGGCAGGAGCTCCTTCATCAAATACACGATACAATTCATCAATATAGTATTGGATGGCTTCTTCTTCACTATATCCTTTTGGTGCACGATATAAATATGGATATGGAGCACGATAAATTCCGGCTGGGAATGGTCCCATTCCTTGAGCATACGATTTTTTTGCGGTAAGAGCCATTGTTAGATTGGTTCTTCCATGGAAAGCACCTGTGAAACAAATGACACTGTTACGTTTTGTGTACGCTTTGGCAATTTTGATCGCATTTTCATCACATTCCGCTCCGGAGTTGGCAAAATATGTTTTTTTCACATCCCCTTTGACAGGCATGATTTCGTTTAATTTTTCGGCTAAAGTGACATATCCATCGTGTACATACACATTAAAGATGGTGTGGAAGTATTTTTCACTTTGGGCTTTTACAGCTTCAATCACTTCTGGATGCGAATATCCGATGTTTAATACACCAACACCTCCTACCCAGTCTAAGAACTTATTTCCATCTACATCTTCAAACATAGCCCCGGCTCCATCTTGGATGCAGATTGGATACGTTTTTCCGCATAAAGCTTGGGGAATGGCTTCGTTTCTTCGTTCTAATAAGGCTTGTGCTTTTGGACCTGGCACTTGGTCTGTCACAATTTCTGGTAAGGCATAGGCTAAATCTTTTGTACTCATATTCTTCCTCCTAAAATAAAAAAGGCGTGCATGATTTAATTTCATGACGCCTTTGTCTTCCTAAATATGGTTATATTATAAATAGAAAAAACACAAATACAATATACATTGTGTACAATATTCTTTATGCACTTTGCACAATTCGATACATAAGAATAGATAATTTTAAGAGAATAATGGAATCAAAATCGTTCAGATCGACACCCAAAATGTCTTGTATCTTTTCTAAACGATAATTGAGCGTATTACGATGAATAAACATATCTTCTGCACATTTTTTGGCATTGCAGCTATGATTGATATAGATTTCTAATGTTTCTAATAAAGAACTGTCGTTCACCTGATCCACACGAATCAGCTTTCCCAAGTGTTCTTCGACAAAATCGGATATATACGTTTCATCAGAAATTTTTGAGATTAACGTATACAATCCCATTTCTTGATAATAAAAGATTGACTCTTCTTTTTTGGAAATCTTTCCGACTCGTATGGCTATAGATGCTTGATTACGACTATTCTTTATTTCTTCCAAAGCATCCACTTTGTTTCCAATTCCCACATATATTTTTTCTTGAAACGAACCAACTATTCTTTGTAAGACTTCTTTTTCTACGTGTTGAGCAAGAACAAGAATGGATCCCACTTGTTTCAAAAGTAAGCTATCTAAAAATTCATTTTCTATCTGTCGAAACAAGATTTCACTCTCTCCATTTTCATAACAGAACTCTATCACTTGAAATTGTCCAGAAAGTTGTATTCCAAGCGCTCTTGCCTGGGATAAAACACTTTCTTTGTGTAAAAGTCTGGCATCGAGTAGTGAAGAGAACAATTGAGAACGAGAATTTTGTCGAGTTTGTTCTAATACGAGTCGTTCACACAAAATTTGACTCAAATCGACTAATGGAAAGACTTCGGGTAATTCAAATAAAGGAAGTTCTTTTTCGTTACAATAGTGGATGAGTTCTGTGGAGATTTGTCCTTCATTAATCCCTATGGCTGAAATATTCGCTTCTTCCATACGCTCTATTAGTTCTAAAAACATTGGACTATCTTGGGTAAGTGTTCGATTGGTAAAGACCACGAACTCATTACCATGAATGTAGTCTTCCATTCGATATTCTTTTTGTACACATTGTAGGCAATCGGCAAAATAGATCCATCGAATCGAATGGTCTAATCCCTTTTCTCCTGCCCGAAGAATCAAACTGTCTTTTAGCGTTGGTATGTTTCTCATTTCTCTACAATTCATATTCCTCGCACCCTTTCTAATGTCTTTTATCATACTCGTTTCAAACTAGAATGTATACTGGTCTTTTTTTTACACAAACTTTACATAAACCTCGCTTTACATTTTACTTCTGTTTTTTACATTGAATTTACAAAGATAAGAAAGAAGGATCGATTATGGATATTTTTAATGTATTAAACATGGTTGGTGGACTTGCCTTGTTCTTATATGGTATGAATGTCATGGGAAACAGTCTATCAAAAATGGCAGGTGGTAAACTCGAAAGTATTTTGGAAAAACTGACTAAGAAAAAAATATTAGCGGTATTACTGGGAGCTGGAGTTACAGCCATCATTCAATCATCTTCCGCTACTACCGTTATGGTTGTTGGGTTCGTAAACTCTGGCATTATGAAGCTTGGACAAGCTGTAGGAATTATCATGGGTGCCAATGTCGGAACAACCATTACTTCTTGGTTATTGTCACTAACAGGTATTAAGGGAAGTACACTTTGGTTAAAACTTTTGAAACCATCTTCTTTTTCTCCTGTATTAGCGGCCATTGGGATCGTTTTGACAATGGTTAGTAAAGAAGAATCGAAGAAAAAAGATGTTGGAGAAATCTTATTGGGATTTGCGATTTTAATGTTTGGGATGGAAACTATGAGTGGTTCTGTGGCTGGACTTGCGAATAACGCTTCATTTGTTGGTTTAATGACAGCCTTCAGCAATCCTATTTTGGGAATGTTAGTAGGGGCTTTATTAACGGCGATTATTCAAAGTTCTTCCGCTTCTGTTGGGATTTTACAAGCCTTATGTGCAACCGGAGCTGTTCCTTATGCGGTAACTATTCCTATTATTATGGGACAAAACATTGGAACTTGTGTAACTTCTATCATTTCTTCTATTGGAGCTACTAAAAATGCCAAACGAGCAGCAATGATCCACTTATATTTTAACTTAATTGGAACCATTATTTTTATGCTTGTCTTCTATAGTTTAAATGTATTTATGCACTTCTCTTTCCTTTCTATTTCAGCCAATGCTGCTGGTATTGCCGTGATTCACTCCTTGTTTAATATTGGTGCTACGATTTTACTATATCCTTTTGCGAACTTATTAGTAAAATTAGCAGAAATCACAATTCCTGATAGTAAACAAGAAGAAAGTGCGATTGATCCAATCGCAATTGATGAACGTTTCTTAGAAAGACCTGCTTTTGCGATGGAACTTTGTCGTACAAAAGCTAGAGATCTTGCCGAAGTGGTTCGTCATACGATCGTTTTAGCGTTAGAAACCTTAGATTCTTACGATGAAAGTAAATTTAATGAAGTCGAAAAATTGGAAGATATTGTCGATCGTTACGAAGATATCTTAGGGTCTTATTTAGTTAAGCTTTCTAGTAAGAACATTAGTACGAAAGACTCACAAAGTATGTCTTTGATCCTTCATAGTATTAGTAACTTTGAAAGAATTTCGGATTATGCACGTTCGATTGTTCATTCTTCCAAAGAAATTCATCAAAAAGGATTAACTTTCTCGGCTTCGGCAAAAAAGGAAATCACGGTTTTATCACAAGCGGTATACGATATCACAAATTTAACTGTGGATTGTTTCTCCCAAGATCTTGTTCAAGAAGCACTACATGTAGAACCTTTAGAAGAAGTTGTGGATACATTATCGAAACATATTAAAGAAAATCATATTACGCGTCTGGTTAATGGAAAATGTACCATTGAAATGGGATTTGTGTTAGAAGATGTCTTGGTGGCTTTACAAAGAGTTTCAGACCATTTCTCAAATATCGCGGTTGAAATGATCACGCTTTATGACAATGACTACAATACGCACGAATATTTTGAAAATTTTTCTGCAGAACAAAGACATGCGTTTAATTTAGAATACAAAGAATTATTGAAAAAGTATCCTCTATAAAAAAGAGGATGTATAATGGATTTGAGGTGAAATCATGGCACTTATTTATATTATTGAAGACGATGATAGTATCCGTGAGATTGAAGAATTTGCGCTCATGAATGCCGGACATAAAACCGTCGGTTTTTCTTGTGCAAAAGATTTTTATAAACAATTAAGCGTGATTCTTCCAGACCTTTGCCTGGTCGATGTCATGTTGCCGGATGAAAGTGGAAATGAAATTGTTCGTAAAATAAGAAAGAATTCGGAATATAAACATCTTCCCATCATTATGGTAACCGCGAAAACAACCGATTTGGATCTTGTTAAAGGAATCGAAGATGGTGCGGACGATTATATTAAAAAACCATTTTCTATCATGGAACTGATTTCTCGCGTTAAAGCTTTACTTCGTCGTTGTGAGAAAAAAGAATTAAAAGAACTGGAACTGGACGATTTGGTCATCAACAACGAAAAGCGAGTCGTTACGTTGCATAATGAAATCATTGAGCTCACTTTTAAAGAGTATGAACTCCTTTCTTTATTTGTTCTGAATAAAGGAATCGTATTAACGCGAGATGCGATTATGAATCAAATCTGGGGAATCGATTATGAAGTGGAATCTAGAACGATCGATATGCACGTTAAAACGCTTCGTCATAAATTAAAAGACTATGGAAATCGCATTAAAACAGTCCGAAATGTAGGATATTTGATGGAATGAAAAGCAAGATTAATAGCCGATTAGTCGGGATTTCCATTCTTGCGATTGTTTCCACAGTCATAGGTATTACATTAATTTACTACAATCTGTTTCAAACACAGATTCGACAGGACCTTTCGATCAGTGCCAAATTATTAAAAGATACACATTATTTTGAATCCGTTAATATTAATACGGATACGATAAATTTATCTACGGACATCACAGAGCTTCGTGTTACCTGGATTGATACGGACGGTACCGTATTATATGACAATGATGCTTCGACCCAATCGCTTTCTAACCATATGAATCGTCCTGAAATTCAGGATGCGTTCTTAAAAGGCGAAGGGGAATGTGTTCGACAATCCAATACGATGAATAAGAGCACGTATTATTATGCCGTACTTCTGGACAATGGTACCGTGCTTCGTATCGCTACGACTGCCAAAAGCTTAGGTGCGGTATTCTTTTCCGTAGCTCCGATTACTTTATTGATACTTTTAATGATTATTTCCATTTGTATTGCGATTTCGCACATGTTGACCATGCAGCTATTAAAGCCTATTGATCAAATGGCAGAAAATTTAGAAAACTCCGATTATTCTGCCCCATACAAAGAATTGGAGCCTATTTCGGAAAAACTAAAATCGCAACACATTGACATTCTTTCAGCGGCCAAAGCTCGACAAGATTTTACAGCCAATGTTTCTCATGAATTAAAAACACCACTCACTGCCATTTTAGGATACACTGAATTGTTGGAAAATGGCATTGTGGGAAAGGATAAGGAAAAACATTTTTATCAGGAAATTCATAAAAATGTCGATCGTTTATTAGCGCTAATTAACGATATCATTCGTTTATCCGAATTGGATCGACACAATAAAGAGACTATTTTTGAAGATGTAGACTTATTTACCATTGTTTCCGAAAGCATGGAACTGTTGCGAATCAATGCCAATCGAAGAAATATTCAATTGACATTAGAAGGAAGCTCTTGTTTCGTGCACGGAAATAAAGATTTATTAAAAGAACTTGTCGAAAATCTTGTGCAAAATGCGATTCGATACAACAACGATTTTGGGAAAGTCAAAATTGTGGTTGAAAAAGAAGATGGTCATAGCACCCTAACGGTCATTGACAATGGAATAGGAATTCCATCTTCGGAACAAAGTCGAATTTTTGAAAGATTCTATCGCGTGGACAAGAGTCGTTCAAAAGCGACCGGAGGAACAGGACTTGGACTAGCGATTGTGAAGCATATCGTTGAAATCCATAATGCGAAAATTAATCTGGTCAGCTCTCTGGGTATAGGAACAACAATTAAAGTATTATTCTAAACATCAGTCTCAAAAAGATTGATGTTTTTTTTACTTTAGTTTTACATAACCAGGACAATATCTTTTACATACGCTTGATATCCTATAGTCAACAAAAGGAGATACTCGTATGAAAAGAATTTGGAATATTATTGATAAAACAGCTTGCTCAAAAAAGACAAAAAATACAATGTATATTAGCACAGCGATTTGTATAAACCTATTATTAGGCGCTATTTTATGGATCGTTTTGGGACAAATGATATTCCCAGATATTCTTGGCTTATTATGTTTTAGTGGATACCCAGCAATCTTTTTTGGTTTGTTTGGTGGCATCTTATTTTTATACAATCATGAATTTTCATAAGAAAAACGACTATTTCCCAATAGTCGCTATTTTTTACTTTCAATGTCCGCCGCCAAGAACCAAGAACGAATTCCATCTCTGTCCACTAGGTATTCAAAGATTCCTTCTGGTAGTTGACGAATATCTATAACGATTCCTCGTGTAGTCGTAATGTGCCAGCCTGTATTATATACTTCCACTTGTTCACCAATTTGATATAATGGTTTTCCTGTTTTTAATTCTTCTTCATGATCAAAATAATCTCCACCTGCCACATTAACTAATGTTTCTTCATTCATTTGTTTCATATTCTTTCTCCTTTTCCTTTTTGCACTTATAGAATATTCTTTGATCCTAAAGTTTTATTATGTTCTTTATTAACTTAATCTTAATCTTTTTATTATCTTCGTTCGATAAAATCAGCACAGACAATTTCGGATTCTCCACTAGGATAAGATATCCTGTATTGGTAGAAACTGGTACTATGTCAAGATTTCGGACAACCCAAATTCCTTTTTCTATTCAAACGT